>JACPLZ010000032.1 GCA_016186245.1 Candidatus Peregrinibacteria bacterium
GCAGGATTGGTAGTCCAACAATGCGGCAAGTAAGGGGGTATTTAAGGAGGCATTTCTGATTATGAGCTTAGGACATGCTAAAAAACTCCCGACCTACTGCAATTTTCAGAATTTGGCTGCAAATGATTCACCTCTTGTCGGCGTATATTCTCTGATATGTCTCCTCGAGCTTCATCATTTTCGTTCAAATTCTGAAAATTTTGTTGCGATCGGGAGTTTTTTAGCATGTCCTAAGCTCATAATCCGAAATGCCTCCTTAAATACCCCCTTACTTGCCGCATTGTTGGACTACCAATCCTGCCAATTCTTTTCAAAAATCGCCGCTTATCAAAAGAAGAAATTTGTCTCACCTTTATAACAGAATTAGTCATCAACCTGTTTAACCGATCTTTAGGGATAAAAATATCCGGCCCAAATAAATTTTCAATTTTTGAAGAAATAGGCATTACCGTAACATAGGGCGATTTGGTAGAAATTAAACCACGCTGCACCACCAGCGCGGGCCTCACCTTTTTATATTCCATGCCAACACTGGGATCAAAATTTACAAGATAAATATCACCAAATTCAAGAACCATATCAGTCTTTTAAAGCAAAATAATGAGCAATCTCCTCTTTTGATAAATATTCATCATCAAAATCTTCCAAAGCAACTGCTTCAGATTCATGATCAATAACTTCAGCTAAATCAGATGAATCATCAACGGGTGAAAGAGAAGCAATAGGTTTACTTTTGTGAATTATCAAAAAACTCTCCCCTTTCTTGAGTTGACTCCTCACCACCGGAAACTTTTTCCTTAGATCTTTTACAGACATGGCAATCATAAAAACAAAATTACATTCACCTCAAGTTTAACCTATTTTAAAAATCTAGTCAACCATTATCCTCCTCGGTTTCGCCCCGTCGGCAGGCCCCACAACCCCATTCGCTTCCAAAATATCAATCAGCCGCGCCGCCCGCGCATAACCGACTTTCAACCGTCTTTGCAATAAAGAAGCGGACGCTTTCCTCGTTTCCATCACAAGTTTGAAAGCATCCTCATACATATTATCCTCATCCATCCCCGCCTCTGCAGCATCCGAATCCGGCACCCCGACCAATCTCTGTTTGGCCGTAGCCACAGAAGTAATCGATTCATCATAATTCGGTTCGATGGTAAGTTTGACCCGATTAGTCACCCTCTCAATTTCCTCAGTGGAAACATAAATACCCTGGATACGCACCGGCTTATTTTGGCCTGTCGGCAAATACAACATATCCCCGCGACCAAGCAGATCCTCCGCACCGGCGCCGTCCAAAATCGTTCTGGAATCAATCTGGCTGGCCACCGCAAACGCAATACGCGATGGAATATTTGCCTTTATCAAGCCCGTAATCACATCCACGGACGGCCTTTGAGTTGCAATAAGCAAATGTATTCCCACAGCCCTGGCCATCTGCGCAATCCTGCAAATGGAGGCCTCGACTTCCTTTCCGGCCGCCATCATCAAATCAGCCAACTCATCAATAACCACCACGATTCTCGGCAATTTATTCACATCTTTCAGCTCATTAAATTCCACAATATTTCTCACTTTTCTCGCAGAAAGTTCGCCATACCTCCTGACCATTTCCGCAACAACCCATCTCAAAGAAATCGCCGCCTTTTCCGGATCCTGGATGACCGGACTAAGCAAATGCGGAATACTGTTATAAGAATTAAGCTCAACCCGTTTCGGATCGATCATGATCATTTTCAAATCTTTTGGAGCATTTTGATACAGCAGCGAAATCAAAAAACTGTTCATGGCCACGGATTTACCGCTGCCGGTAGCTCCGGCAATCAGCAAATGCGGCATCCCTTCAAGATTACCAACAACCGGTTTGCCGGAAACATCCCGCCCAAGCGGCAGAGTCAATTTGGAATCAGCCTCTTTAAATTCCGCAGATTCCAAAATTTCCCTTAGATGCACAGTCGCCCTCAGACTGTTCGGCACTTCGATCCCTACAAGTGACCTGCCGGGAATCGGCGCTTCAATACGGACTCTTTCGGCAGCCAGAGCCAGCGCAATATCATTCTTCAAAGTTGTAATTTTGGACAGCTTCACAGCCTCATGCGGCTTTAAAGTATATTGGATAACAGTCGGCCCCACATTCACTTCATGCATGGCCACTTCAATCCCAAACTGCCTCAGCTTCTGCTTAATTTTCTCGGCGCTCTTCATTAAAATATCGTCATCCACCACGACATTGCTGTCTCCGGTTTTCAGCAAATCCAGCGATGGAAATTCCCACTCATATTCCTCCTCCTCGGTTTTTCTTTCATTTTCCGTCAACGACTCCTCCACGCCTTTAACCGCAGCACCTTTATTCAATTGGAGTTTCACGGGCTCCATTTTTTCTTTTTCCTGCTCATCATCGGCATAAATAACATCGCCTTTTTTGCTGTCACCGTTTTCAATCAGAGATTTTCGAATCATAATCTCCGGCAGATTTTCGCTCTGCGAAAATCCTTTCCCTTTCCCTTCCACTCCGCCTTTCACCATTTGAATTTTAATCCTCGGTATAAGAAAACTGATCAACACCATCAGCGGCACTTCAAAAATCAACACCAGCGAAACGAGAAACATCGCCACAAAAATAACTGCCGCCCCCACTCTTCCAATCCCCAAAACCTCCAGCAATAAAAAGTTGGTAACAAATCCGGTATAACCGCCATGACGGCCAAGCTCGGCATAATTATGGATTTCCTCTATCGGCACGGAAAGATGCAAAACGCTGAGCACGGAAATCATAAAAAGAATAATCCCGATCGTGCGCGAAGCGCCAAAACTTATTTTTTTTGAAAAAAACATCATCGCCGAAAGCAGCATAAAAACTCCCGGAATAATATATCTGCCCCAGCCGATAACCGGACTGAGCATTCTCATCCACAAATCACCGATAACTCCCAATCCGCCCTGGATACTCAAAACAGTCAAAACCCCCAGCGCCAGATAAATAATCGCCCAGATTTCACGGGCAACAGTGGGCTTTACCTTGATGTTAAGCGTATGCCGCGTCCGGCGGGAAAGTCTGGTTTTTCTTCTTCTGATAGCCATATACCATACAAATATACTTAAATTTCAAAGAGAATTCCAGATTTTCTCTTTTTTAGCTATACTGAATTCATGATTCGAACACGTTTTGCACCATCACCCACAGGCTACCTCCACGTTGGAGGACTGCGCACAGCCCTTTATTGCTATCTTTTCGCCCGCAAAAATAACGGCAAATTCCTCCTGAGAATTGAAGATACCGATCAGGAAAGATTTGTGGAAGGAGCCGTGGAAAATCTCCTCGAAACTCTCAAATGGGTCGGTCTGGAATATGATGAAGGCCCGCTTGAAAATGGCTCGGAAAAAGGAAAATACGGCCCTTATATCCAGTCGAAGCGCACTGAAACTTACAAAAAACATGCCGATGAACTCCTCGCAAAAGGCGCTGCCTATCGCTGTTTTTGCACAAAAGACCGCCTCGATGACATGCGCGCCAGACAAACCGCAAACAAACAGGCCCCCATGTATGACCGCCACTGTCTAAACCTCCCTGATTCCGAAATCCAGGCAAAATTAAAAGCCGGTGAAATTTTCGTCATACGCCAAAAAATCCCTTATGAAACAATAAAATTCAATGATATGATCCGCGGCAACGTCCAGTTTGACGGCAAAACAATTGACGATCAGGTACTGGTAAAATCCGATGGGTTTCCCACCTATCATCTCGCCAATGTCGTAGACGATCATCTCATGGAAATCACTCATGTAATCCGCGGAGAAGAGTGGCTTCCTTCCACGCCGAAACACATCGCCTTATATCGTGCTTTTGGCTGGACTCCCCCCGAATTCGCCCACATTCCCCTACTCTTAAACGCCGACAAAACCAAACTTTCCAAACGCCAGGGACATGTTTCCGTGGAAGAATATATCAATGCCGGCTATCTCCGCGAGGCAATCATCAATTTCGTCACTTTTCTCGGCTGGCATCCCGGCAGCGGCAATGAAAATGAAATTTACACGCTTCAGGATTTGGAAAAAATTTTCACTCTGGAAAAAGTCCACAAGGCCGGAGCCATTTTCAATATTGAAAAACTCGACTGGTTCAACTGGCGCTGGCAAAAACAGAAACATACCGAAACGCTTGAAAAGCTCGCCAAAGAAATCGATCCCGAAGTAAAAATTGAGGAAACGCGTCCTGGCCAATTCAAATATATTTTCGACACTCAAGAAAATGAAGATATTTTTCTCGCAAAACGGGGAAAAATTCTACTGGAAATCTGTAACAAACACCTGGATAAAAAGTCTATTAAAGATGAAAAGCAATTATTGAAAGCGCTCGTTACCGTAGAAGAAAAAATCCTGCGTTCCCCAAAAGAGATTAAAGAAAATATTGAATTTTATTTTGAACTGCCGCATTACGAAAAAGATTTGTTGACTCACGAAAAATTGGGCGTAGACTATAAAGTGGCAAAAGAATCAGTTAAAGCAGCAACGGAAGACCTTGAAAAATTGGATAAATGGACACCGGCATCGCTTGAAAAAGCTTTGCAGAAAACAGTGGAAAAACTGCATGTCCAAAACGGTCAGGTTTTCTGGCCGGCAAGAGCCGCATTAAGCGGTCTGAAATTTTCTCCCGGAGTCTTTGAACTCGCCTGGGTGCTGGGCAAAAAGGAAACACTAAAAAGATTAAAAAAAGCTTATGAATTACTCTGAGATACAAAACGCGGTAAGACACATCCTAAAGACATCGTCGTGTCTGCACTGTAAAACAAAATTCAAACTGGATGACGTCCAGATTTTGGCCACCACAAAGACAGAAGGCCTCTTCGATCTGATCTGCAACACCTGCCATTGTTCAACAATAGTTACCATGTTGCTTTCACCGAAACAGAATTCAATGGAAATAAAAAAACAGGAAAATACCCGCGTTCACCAAAGTATTTCCCAGAATGATATTTTGGATATCAAAAATTTTCTGTCCAAGTTTGACGGAAATTTTAAAAAACTTTTCACCTCCGAACAATAATGAAAATTATGTTTTTGCCGGCAATGCTGGCAGTAATTCTACTTACCTTTTCCGCCTGTAATGCAAAAGACGATGCCGCACAGCTCCTCAATGACGGCAAAAAATCCTATGAAAATATTTCCAATGAAGTAAAAGAAATCGGCACGAAAATTGAAGAAGTAAAAAACAAAGCGGAAGAAACAGCCGAAGATATCAAAAATGCCGCAAAAGCGGTAGAGGACGCCAAAAATTCAATCCTGGAAATCGGAGAATAAATGCTACTGAATTGTCATAACCCGCCATTGTCATGGTGAGCCTGTCGAACCATGACCTGCAACATACACATCCTGCATGCTCAAGTGCCAATTCCACACTCACGTCCTCGGCGATCCTGTTGACCGCATCAAATACACCGCCAATCAGCTCATCGACCATGCCGCCATGCTACATTTTGACGTCCTCGCCATCACCTGCCACCGCAAAATAATTTTTACCAAAGAATTAAAAGAATATGCCGAAAAAAAAGGCATCCTCCTAATCACGGGAATTGAATTTGAAATCGGTAAAAAACACGTCCTCGGCATCAATATTGATGAAGGAATTTATGAAGTCGACAGCTTCGAAAAACTGCGCGCCTACCGCGCCAATCATCCTGATTGCCTGATTATCGCTCCCCATCCGTTTTTCCCCGGCCCATGCCTGAAAAAAGACCTTCTCAACAATATTGATCTTTTTGATGCCATTGAAATTTCCTGGGCTTATACCAAAACAATTGATTTTAACAAAAAAGCGATCAAACTCGCCACCAAATACAACAAACCGCTGATCGCCACAGCCGACTGCCATATTTTAAATTACCTGAATATCGGCTATTGCCTCATCGATAGCGCCCGCGAAACAGACTCCGTAATCAAAGCAATAAAGCAAAATAAAATTCAAAACAACTCGCACCCCGCCACCTACCGTGAAATAGCTGATTTTTTCTTTCAACAGATTTTTGCTTCGCAAAAATCATTCTCCCATTCCCCTCTCCCGCATTCCCAATGACATTCTTACTGCACCATCTTTTGTCATTTTTGTCCGATTTTCCCCGAACAAAACACGATTTGACATATTTTCAAAATCCATTATCATGCCAACACATCTGAAAATCCCTTAATAAAACACTAAAATGATCGTACGAGACGGCAGAATGCCATACGAAGAAGAACTCATCGAAAAAATAGAAAACCAACAACCCGGCACCCTGCCAGATTTCAGTCCGGATCAGCTCGGCCTCGATGATCGTGCATCCATACCAAATCTGACAAATGCAGTAGACCTGACTCTTGCCCACAGCCTGATCGCAGATTTGCGCTCCAATGAAAAACATCCGGAAAAAGCCGCGCTAAAATATATCGAACTATTCAATTACGAAAAGGATCTTCGGACATATTTCGACAAAGTAAATACTCTCATGTCAAGAACAAGAGATACAGACTCATCCGCAATTCAATTAAAACTGGCCATGATCATGGATAGGTGCTGCATCACACTTACCGAATTAAGAAAGGCATTACAAGCTTTTGAAAATTCACAGATAGCCAAAAAAATTGATGGCATTTCCGACAGCGTAAGATCAAAAACAAAAGACATCCTTGCCAGGGATTTGCAATTGTCGGAATTCATCGAAAACGGCTTCCCTGATGGAATTAGAAGACACGCACTGAAAGAAATAATAAATGCCATGGATCAGGAAAGCCGGAAACATTTTGGCAGGCTTTGCGACGAAAAAGCAGCAGAGTTACGCGCTTCAAAAGATGTGGAACAAGAAGAAAAACTGGCAAAACTACTGGAGGACTATGACTTCATTGTCCAACATAACAATATCCACATAGTCAGTATAAGCACAGCTTTATCGGTTACCATACAAACTGTCTGGGCAATTAAAGACAAAAACTTTGAACTTAGACAACCGCTTCAACAGATTACACGTCTGCAGCAGGATTCAACATTCGACATGGAAAATAACTGTTATACTACGACAATCAGCAAACTGAATATCCTGGAAAGCCAGCTTGCGCAATTCATGGAAAAACCAAGACCGCGCCCTGGAATATTCAGCAGAGAATACAGACAATGGCGGAATGAAATACGCACATTGAAAAATCGATTTGATGGTATCCCTGCACAATTTACCTGTAAGCTGCAATGGAACGACAGTAACAATCCAACAGGTCAGGAATTAGACAAATTCAAGGAAGCTATTGCCGAATCTCGGCAGGTTCTGGTCCACGCCTCATCGGCCAACAAGATTGTTCAGGAATTAGCATCAAGCGGCTATATGGCCAAAGTGGAAAAAAGAAACACCTGGATGGATTGTGCCAATCTGCTCCAAAGCAGCATCTAAAAAATCAAGCTTCAAAAAAAGGCAAACCACAGTATAATAAACTGCAGGAACCCCATTCCCAATGCAGAATTTTCTGAAAAAAATTCACGCCCTGGCGCGCAAAAACAAAAAGCGCATTGTTTTCCCAGAGGGAAGCGAAGAAAGAATATTGAGAGCCGTCGAAAAAATTCTAAAACAGAAATTGGCTCAACCGATTCTCATTGGCAATTCTCAAAAAATAAAATCACAGGCAAGGAAATTCAAATTAAAAATCGACTGGGAAAAAGCCGAAATCATCGACAATCAAAAATCTCCGCTGCTAAAAGACTTCGCTGAAATATTCTACAATTTGCGAAAACACAAAGGCATCAGCAAAAAACAGGCCATGGAAACGGTAAAAGACAATCATTATTTTGGCACCATGCTGCTCTACACCGACTATGCGGATGGCATGATCGGCGGCACAACTTTGCCAACCCACGAAACCATCAAACCTCCTCTTCAAATAATCAAAACAAGGGAAGCATTTCACAAAGTATCGGGAGTATTTCTTATGGTCTTAAAAAACAAACTCCTGCTTTTTGCAGACACGGTGGTAACGGTAATGCCGGATGCCCATGACCTCGTAGACATTGCCATGGACACAGCCGAAACGGCAAAAATGTTCGATATCAAGCCGAAAATCGCCATGCTTTCATTTTCCACAAAAGGCTCGGCAGACGATCCGGTAATAGAAAAGATCCGGCAGGCTGTCGCCATGATAAAATACAAAAGACCGGACATGATCGTAGAGGGAGAAATGCAGGTCGATGCCGCTCTTGTGCCGGAAATCGCCAAAATAAAATGCCCGGATTCCGTTATCCAGGGAGACGCAAATATTCTAATATTTCCAAATCTGGAAGCCGCAAATATCGCTTACA
Source organism: Candidatus Peregrinibacteria bacterium (assembly GCA_016186245.1). GTDB lineage: Bacteria > Patescibacteriota > Gracilibacteria > UBA1369 > LOWO2-01-FULL-3 > JACPLZ01. The sequence goes on from JACPLZ010000032.1 coordinate 8,312, forward strand.
AACTGGTGGAACGCCTCGCAAAAGCAAAAGCAATCGGCCCGATAATCCAGGGACTGACAAAACCGGTCAATGATCTTTCCCGCGGCTGCAGCTGGCAGGATATAGTCGATGTGACAGCAGTTACGGGCAGTTATGAGTAGTTGCGAACGAAGTGAGCAACCTTCCCTTCCCTTCCCCTCCCCTCCCCTTTCCACATCCCATAACCCACCCCATCATGATAAACAAACCTGACACAATCAACATTCCAGCCTATCTCCGCAAACGCAGCATCGAATCAAAAATAAAACGCACCACAGGCGCGAGCCGTAAAAGCGCAGCCCGAAAAAAATCCGCCAGCACCCGTGTAAAATTTTCAAATCCTTTCGAAGCCATAGTGAATGAAATGCCCATCATTGATGCACTTCCAAAGGAAGAAATTTTTCCAGCGCCAATCACGGAACAAACAGTTGATAACCGCAAAGTCAGAGAGATGAAAACCTGCGGCGTATGCGAAGGTTATTTCGACAAAATCGAAGTTGCGATCATAAAATTGACCGGCACTCTGAAAGTCGGCGAGAGAATTATTTTCGAAAAAATAGACGGCCTGTTTGAGCAAAAAGTAGAATCAATGCAGATCAACCGTAAAGATGTGAAACGGGCCAAAGCAGGAAGCGATATTGGTCTAAAAGTAGCCATGAAACCCAATGTTGGCACAACAGTATATAAAGTAATTCAATGAAAATTCTTGCAATCAATTCCGGCTCATCTTCTCTCAAACTGACACTGTTTGATTTTAAAAAAACAGCCGTGGAATTGGCAAAAATCCATCTCGATGGCATCGGTCAAAAAAACTGCCGCTTCACGTTCAAATCAGCCGACAAAAACATCGGTCAAAACATGCATATAAAAAATCATGAGGCAGGCCTTAAATTCGCTCTCCAACTCCTGCAAAAACATGGTCCGATAAAAAATCCGGCGGAAATAGACAGAGTCGGCCATCGTGTCGTGCACGGCGGAGAAAAATACACCAAGGCATCATTGATAGACGCACAACTTATCAAAACAGTGGAAAAACTTTCCAATCTCGCCCCCCTTCACAACCCAATAAACCTGGAAACAATAAAAGCCTGCAAAAAACTCCTGCCGCGCATCTGGCAGATTGCCGTTTTTGATACCGCCTTTCATCAGACAATGCCGGAAAAAGCATTTCTTTATGGCCTCCCGTACAAATTATATGAAAAAGAAAAAATCCGCCGCTACGGCTTTCACGGAATCAATCACCAATATGTGACAGAAAAAACCCTCAAACTGTTAAAGAAGAAAAATCCCAAAATCATCTCATGCCATCTCGGCAATGGCAGCTCAATTACAGCATCCATCAATGGGAAATCGATAGACACCAGTATGGGATTTACACCACTGGAAGGCGTAATAATGGGCACGCGCAGCGGCTCAATAGATCCCGCAATCACTTTCCATCTTCAACACAATTTAAAAATGAAACCGGACAGCGTAGATCATCTGCTCAATTATGAGTCCGGATTGCTCGGCCTTTCCGGTATCAGCTCCGACATGAGAGATATTTATCACAGCATCAAAAAAAATCACGAAAAAGCCCAACTGGCCATCGAAATTTTAGCCTATCAGATTGCCAAATATTGCGGCGCCTACGCCGCCGCCATGCAGGGGCTTGATGCCATAATTTTCACCGGAGGCCTCGGCGAAAAAGCGTTTTATGTAAGAGAAAAAGTCTGCGAATACCTCAATTTTCTCAGCATAAAATTGGACAAAAAGAAGAATGAAAAAGCCACAAAAATTGAAGACCTCGCCGAAATATCCCATCACAAAAGCAAAATAAAAATCTTCGTCATTGCCGCAAACGAAGCAATGCAAATAGCAAAGGAAACCAAAAACTTCTAAAACTGCGATTTAAACTTCAAAATAATTCTGCCAAAAACATTTTTATCCAAATCACCTATTATTTTTCTGACTAAAGAATTATGAAGAGTTGCAACTTTGGTAAACCTTACATAAGAAATCAATGGTAAAGCGCCTTTCGCCATATCTTTCGTTGTAATTTTGAAAGAATCACCAAGTCTATGGCTACTGATAGGCAAAATAATCAAATCTTCATCCCCAATATCCTTTGAAATAACCAACGCCGGCCGAACTTTGGTAGAAGTTAAATCTGTAAAAGGAAACGGAATAAGCACTAAATTTCCCTGTTTCATGTAATCATTTATCCTTATAAAATTCTCCATAAACATCATCCTCCTCGTTATCCCAAAATTCAAACGCCTTCTCAGATAAATGAGAAACATCCCCCAAGTCATCCTTTACAATTTCAATCTTAATAGGCCTTAGAACAATAGTCCTGCCAGAAATCTCAGCTGCAAAAGCACCAGTTTTACTCAAATTCCTAAACTGCTTAGGGATAGTAACCTGTCCCTGTGGAGAAACCTTCAATATCTGCATAATAAAAAAATAAAATTCTTTTACATTTTTATAGTATCACAAAAGGACGACACAATTCAAGAAAAAACAAGAATCCGCGAAGCAAGCTATTTTCGACTGAGCCGTACTTACCGGTACGGCTCAAATAAAAATTAGCGCAGTCGACGCGGCAGCGTGCAATTATAAAAAGTTTTACAGCCCCATCTCCAACACCTTGCTCCTACTCAGCACAAAAAGTTTTTTAGAATCCGCATCCACATACAAATCCCTCAATTCACCCACCCCGTCAAACAAATATTGTGCTTTATATTCAAGATTTCCGGTAGTTGCGTCTTTGAAAAACACAAACACACGCGCCTCCTTGCCATCAAGCACATAAATCTCGCTCAGTTTTTCATTCGTATATATAACTTTCGGATTTTTTATCCCGCTAAACGGCATCTTGTTAATAAAAAATTCCTGCTTCACACCGCCGTAAAATTTAAGAATATCCCCATTTGCCGCCAAAACATACACGCTGGAATCAATCGCCACATCCTGCCCGCCGGAAAGATCAACTCCTTCGCCTGCTATATACCTCTCCGCGGCACCAAATTTGCCAAGAGTACCCTTGAATGGATATCTCCATATCTGCGAACCGGCGGCATCAAGCAGATAAATCTTATTTCCCCAGTCTTCAACCGCCACCCCCTTATGGAACGCCCCATCATCCGTATCCATAAACGAAACCGCGCCATCCTTATATTCAAGCAGTTTTCCAGCTTTGGTCAAAAACACAATCGACCCCCTGTCATCAAATCCGGTTGCAGCAATCACCACCTCTTCATCATCAACCGTCAAAGGATCCTGAACCTGATCGAGCACAATTTCATACAACGCATTATATTCATAAACAAAAACCCTGTCCCCGACATTTGCAAACCCCAAAGCATTCACATCGGAACGCTTTGCGGCCAAATCAGCTACAACAACAGGATCTTCCACCCTCACCACGTTATCCAGTTTATCCCTCGTATCCTCTATTTTCAGCAAAAACAATGTCGCCTTTTCCCGATAATATCCCGAATCCAATACGGATTTCGCATCCAGATAAGCCTTATCCAATATCTCTTTTGCCAGATCTTTATCGTAAGATCCTTTGGTTTCCGCCTCCGCGACTTTGTCCTGCACGCTCAACAAAATTTTATCGAGCCTGTCTATTTCAGCCCGTTCCTGCTGGCGGTTATTGGCCCAAACAACACCGATACCAAGGACAACAATAACCAGCACAAGCAGCGCCAGGATTTTATCCTTGCCAAATCCACCGTCAAATAATCCGGCCCAAAATTTTGCCACCCATCCGCCAATTTCGGACAGCAAACCGTTTCCTTTTCCACGCACCACCTCCGCCCTTCTTTTTCTTTTGAACAATGATAAGAATTTTCCGGCCAGTCTTTCCCTTCTGGCAGAAGTTGAAATCTCATCAGCCTCAAGAATACTGCGCGTCATACTGTCAACACCGGTCTCAATAGCGCCAACTTCACCCTCTGCCACCGTAGAAAACAAAATCCCGGTCAAACCCACCCTTCCCAAAATTTCCGGCGCGATAATATCCCTCACATCCGATAAAGATTCCGTAACGCTCTTTTTATTCACACACTGTGCAAGATCGGTTCTGCCTATATATCTCAAAAGCCTTGTGGTGGAAAACAACACAAAATCCGCCGATTCCAATTTGCCGCTCGCAATACTGCTGAACACTTCCCCATTAGAATTTTCCTCGTCAACAAGCCCTTCACTGACAACACTAACATACCGTTTGCGAATCAGATACGCCTCGGCATCACCTGACGCGGTCAAAAACAGATCATTGCCGATTATTACAACAATGATTACATTCAAATTTCCTATATATCCGGAAACTTTTTGCGATTTAAATTCAGCCAGAATTTTATTCACGCTCTTAAGCGCAGCCTCAAAACGCGCATACGGATCCCTATCGACATCCTCAAAAAACACTTTCTGCATGGTCTGATAAATAGTCTCGGCAATCTCCTCGGCATCCACCGGATTATTTTGCACTTCCATGTTGATAAAAACCTGCCCGCTTTTGTCTCCATGATCCTGAAAAAGATCATAGGCATAGTTTTCCAGAAAGCTGTTTTCATCTTTCCCGACAAACAAAAATTCGTAATTTGCTTTCAGTGACATAGCTCATTTATCTTATACTTGAGCGGAATATACCAGTTACGATCCCAACGGGCAACCTTTTCTTTTGACTTATCAGCCACTTCCTTATAAAATCAGCACGCTTTCAACAATCACATGCAAGGAAAACTTAAAAAAAGAAAGAGATTGCGCACGCACGGCTTCCGTTCAAGAAGCAAAGTCGTTTTGAATAGAAGAAGAACAAAAGGAAGGAAACGGCTTACAGTCAGTATTCATTCCAAATGATCGCCAAAAAGTTTAAGGTTCCCAGTCAAGACATTCCATATATACTGAAAAACGGTGAGGAACGCTTCTCCGGGCTGTTTATTGTCAGAATAATTAAAAACAACGCCGGTTTCTCGAGATATCGTGTCATAGTCAGCAGAAAAATGGATAGAAAAGCGGTAGGAAGAAACCGCCTGCGCCGGCAGGTTTATGAAGCCATCCGTATGCGCCATCAAAACACCGGGCACACCGGAAACAACGACCTTATTCTAATTCCAAAAAAAATCATTCTCGGTAAAAAATACGTCGACATCGAAACAGACATCAGCCACATACTTGGAAATCTAAACAAATAACCAATGGAACGATTCAATAAAATTCTCAAAAATGTTCTAGTCTTCCTCGTTATTTTCCTGGCAGTAAATTACATAATGGGGCTTTTTATAAACAAGGACGAGCCTACAGAAAGTCAGCCAGGAACCATTATTTTTACAACCACTGACAACGAATATTCGCGCCGCGAAAAAATAGCCGTCAAAATCACCAATAATACCGATAAGACAATAATTATTCCCAATGAATGTCCCGGAGAACCATTTAAAGTGCTCCGCTTCGAAAATAATGCCTGGGTGGAAAAAAACGCAAATCCCGATATCAATTGTGAAAATACAAAACCGCTTGAGCTGCAGCCGGGCAAAAAAACCACCATTGCCTACACCAACTGGAACAATGCCCTTTTCTCGGAAATGGGCCGCTTTAAAATAGAATTTGGAGAGCTCGCCAGTAACGAATTTCTGGTGGTTAAAGAAGGAATTTTCAGACAATTAATGACAGGACTTTTTTATCGGCCTATTTATAATGCCCTAATTTTTCTGATCAGAATTGTCCCCGGCCACGACCTGGGCTTCGCAATTATCCTCCTGACAATCATCATCCGCACAATCCTTTTGATGCCATCCCAGAAATCAATGCGCGCCCAAAAAAGGATGCAGGAACTGCAACCGCGTCTTGAAAAAATAAAAGAGAAATACAAGGGAGATCAGCAGAAAATAGCCACGGAAACAATGGCTCTCTGGAAGGAAACTAAAATCAATCCATTCTCAAGCTGCCTGCCGCTCCTCTTACAAATGCCATTTTTGATCGCTCTTTTCTACGTCATCCAAAACGGACTCAATCCAGACAATACCTACATGCTATATACGGAATACAGCGGCTTTGCCTTCAAGGAAATTGATGTGAATTTTTTGGGAATTCTCGACTTGACCAAGGCAAACATCTACGTTTTACCTCTGATCGTGGGCGCTTTGCAGTTTGCACAGATGAAACTTGCCACAGGCAAAAAAATCAAACAGCAGGGTAATGAGATGGCAATGGCCACCAACATGATGACCTATGTCCTGCCGGTAATGATCGCTGTATTTACAGCTTCCCTTCCGGCAGGGGTGGGAATATACTGGGCTGCGTCAACGATTTATGGCATTGTTCAGCAGTTAATAATAAACAGAAGCAAAGACGCCGGAAAAGACAGCAACGAACCGACCGTCAAGGTAATTGAGAATTAAGATTCCCTAATCGTCAAATATGGATACGGAAGAAATATTGGAAGAAACACTAAAAAACCTGCTCGAACGGCTGGGGGTGGAATATAAGAAAATCAGCGTTACCGAAGAGGAAAAAAACAGTTACATCATCAATATCGAAAGCGGCAATCCAAGCCTTTTAATAGGCTATCACGGAGAAAACATCCATGCTCTGCAGCACATTCTGAAAGTGCTCATTTGGCAAAAAACCAACAGCGAACAGTTTAATATAATTGTGGATGTTGATAATTACCGACAAAGACAGGAGGAAAACATTATAGAACTGACCGAAAGGAAAATCGAGACATTGAGAAAGACCGGCAAAAAACAGATCATGCCTCCAATGTCTCCTTATTTTAGAAGAAAAATCCATCTTCACTGCATGGGCGCCGGCTACGATGATATCGAGACATATAGTGAAGGCGAGGACGATCACAGACATATTGTGCTGAAGCTGAAATAGTTGTCATGGTAACCCTTCGACAGGCTCAGGGTGACAAAGTTATCATGGTGAGCCCGTTATTGTCATGGTGAGCCCGTTGAACCATGACCATCCTGAACCTGACTTGTGTCATCCTGAACTTGTTTCAGGATCCATATTCTCCTCTCCAGTATTATGAATAAAATTTTTGGAATCGTTACAATTTCGTTTATTGGGTTATCACTTTTTTCTATCCACGCTTTCGCAGCTTTCTCCGACATAAAAGAAGGCGACAGAAACTACCTCGCCATAACCTACCTCCAGGATCAGGGCATAATTACAGGTTACGACGACAACACTTTTAAATCCGGTGCTAAGATAAATCGTGCCGAAGCGCTGAAAATGATTATATCAGCCATCCCTATGTCGATCAGCATAGACAGTGTCGTATTGGAAGACACCACTGTCACGGTTAGCGAATTTTCGCAAAGCGCAGTTGTGAGCGAAGCGAGCAACCTTTTCCCTTTCCCTCAGACCCATCCATTCCCCGATACTCCAATTGACTCCTGGTACACCCCCTATATTCAATTCGCAAAACAAAAAAACATCATCAGCGGCCGCCCAGACGGCAATTTTCATCCGGAAGAAAATATAAATCTCGCTGAAAGCCTGAAAATTCTTTTAGAAACTGCAAAAAGCGCAGATATAACAATAAGCCTGGACAATGTCACGGTAAGCCTGTCGAACCATGACTTCACAGTCCTAGAAAATTACCTCCACAAAGACACCACCAAAAACGAATGGTTTGCAAAATATACCACTCTTGCCTCCTCTCTCGGGCTGCTGGACATTCAAAAAAACGACACTATAAATCCGCAGCAGGAAATGACCCGCGGCTATCTTGCCGAAATAATCTACCGCTTTCAAAAATCCCGGGAAGGGTATGAATTTGGCAAAGCCACCTGGTACGGACTTGCCGTACAGGGCAGCAACACAGCCTCCGGACAAACTTTCGATGCCAATACATTCACGGCAGCGCATAAATATCTGCCCTTTAATTCCGTTGTTGAAGTAACAAATCTTGCCAATAGCCAAAGTGTTGAGGTAAGAATAACAGACAGAGGACCTTACGGCCCCGGTAGAGTGCTCGACCTCTCCTCCGGTGCATTCAAACAGATCGCCTCACTCGGCAGTGGTATAATCAATGTGCAATACAAAGTTACTTATCTCCCATGATCGATTATTTAAAAAAACCGCGGAGAACATACACAAAAATCACTTTGTCCGCGGAAACCGAAAAAGCCGTACGCTCGCTTATCATCACCCTGTCGGCCATGATAGTTGTTTTGGCGGTTGCCTTTTTGGCTTTTACCAACAAAAGCTCCCAGAAAGGATATACCTTGGAACAGATAAAATTAAAGAATGAAGAACTGAAAACGGACAATTCCAACATCACCGCCAAACTGACCGATTCCACCGCTTTCTCAAAACTTGAAGACAGCGGACAAATCGAAAAAATGCAGGAAGCCGAATCAAAAACCTATGTGACAGAGAAGGACAACAGGGTGAATTGAAAAAGCTGTGGAATTGATTGATTTTTAGTATGTGCCATGCTAGTATTCAAGCATCACCAACGGAAAAGTAACCCTAGGAGGTTCTGTCCTTCTGGGGTCTTTTCTTTATATAAGCCAATTTATTTTTCAATTCATTCATATATCTCAAATAAGGACGTAAGTGCTTCAATTTAAGAAGAGCCGAGAATTTGGACCCATTTGGTATAAGCACAACTTTCAGCTTACTTTGCTCAATAAAATAATTCACAAGGCAATAAAAATCTCCATCACCAGTGACTATAAGAGCCTTATCATAATTCGGATATTCAATCATTGTCTGTAGTACAAGTTCAGCATCGCAGTTTCCTTTTGTTGTCCCATCTTTGTATTTTAATGTCGGCTTGAAAATGCAAATAAAACCAGCATCCTGCAGAGATTTATAGAGCTCATTATTCCCTTCAATATAACCGATAAATAAAAACGCTTTAGTAACACCATATTTTTCTTTAAGATATTTTCGAAAACGTTGAAAATCCAACTTCCATCCAAGCGACCTAATACTCAAATTGAGATTCTGGCTGTCAACAAAAGCATAATTATTGTCTTTGAATTTGGTCATATGCCAATAATATCACGTTTTTACGTAAGGATACGCACAATTCGTACTCATCCTGCAAGACAAAAATTGGTAGGGCCTAGGGGAATCGAACCCCTGTTTACAGGATGAAAACCTGCCGTCCTAACCACTAGACGAAGGCCCCAAATTTTAAAACAGATTTTTAAAGAACAAACACCAGTATATGCAGAAAAACCCGCTTAGCAAGTTTTTGCGATTTTTCAGGACATACTTGAGAACATGCTGAAAAACTTACCCCGCACTCAATGTATGACGATCAATTATCACATCGGCACCAGGGACATAGGAAAACCTCAATGTCTTCCCCCAATCATCACGCCCCATATAGAAACCGCCGTTCAACACTGTTGGGCTGGTTATCACAGAATCACGCCCGCTCAATTCTATCCCATTACCAAGTCCTACATTACTTTTTAAAGC
>JACPLZ010000033.1 GCA_016186245.1 Candidatus Peregrinibacteria bacterium
AAGGGGTCGAACCCTCCAACACCTAGTGTCCATAGTTTAAGGCGTGGACTACCGGGGTATCTAATCCCGTTTGCTCCCCACGCTTTCGTGCATGAGTGTCAGAACTTTTCCAGTACGCTGCCTTCGCTTTTGGTGTTCCTCTGTGTATCTACGGATTTTACCCCTACACACAGAATTCCACGTACCTCTAAAAGTCTCTAGTCTGCCAGTTTTGAGTACAGCCCTGAAGTTGGGCTTCAGGATTTAATACTCAACTTAACAAACCACCTGCGCACGCTTTATGCCCAATGATTCCGGGTAACGCTCGCACCCTCCGTATTACCGCGGCTGCTGGCACGGAGTTTGCCGGTGCTTATTCCTGAGGTACATTCAGAATTATTCCCTCAGAAAAGAACTTTACAATCTTACGACCTTCTTCGTTCACGCGGTATTGCTCCGTCAGGATTTCTCCCATTGCGGAAGATTCTTTACTGCTGCCTCCCGTAGGAGTATGGGCCGTTTCTCAGTCCCATTCTGGCTGGTCATCCTCTCAGACCAGCTACCCGTCATAGCCTTGGTGAGCAGTTACCTCACCAACTAGCTGATAGGCCGCAGGCCCCTCCCGGACCGCAAAAGCTTTACCCTTGCGGGACCATCCGGTATTACTCCGCATTTCTGCGGGTTATCCCTGAGTCCGGGGAAGGTTCCAACGTGTTACTCAGCCGTTCGCCGTGGGTCTAAACCCACTCGACTTGCATGTATTATACATACCGCCAGCGTTAACCCTGAGCCAGGATCAAACTCTTCATTAAAATATATCGCCTAAGCGATAGTTTTTTTGAAGTTTTTGCGAAACGCCGAAGCGTCTCATTGCTCAAGCTGTTCAAAAATTGAACAGATTTTTTTAAAAACTCAAATTTTTGGCGCCACTTAAGGCGCCTACTTACATCTTTCTCTACTACATTCTGGATGTCAAAGGACCAATAAGAAGAACTTATTTAAAAGCAGGTGCAGTCTAGTGAAGACAACCTGTGAAGTCAACCGGATTTTTTTACTGAGTAAAAAAATCCCAAGAAAGTATCAAATATCACTACAGAAAGAGGATAATACCATCCTCTGGCAGAGTGCATAACAACAGACCTTTCACCATGTCAATTACAACCCCCTTAATTCTTCCCAAACTTTCTGGTATACTTCTCCAGATATAAATTTTAAAAAAACACACATGCAAACAAAATCTGCCAGAACTTTTCATCAGCAAAGCGCTTCCATCCTCGTACCAACAGTAATTGAAAAGAGCCATCAGGGCGAACGAGCTTACGACATTTATTCCCGTCTCCTTAAAGATAGGATCGTTTTTCTTGGAACCGCAATCGACAGCCACGTCGCAAACCTTATAATCGCACAGCTTCTTTTCCTGGAAAACGAAAGCGCCACAAAAGACATTATAATGTATATAAATTCTCCGGGCGGTCATGTTACGGCGGGACTCGCCATTTATGACACAATGCAATACATAAAACCGGATGTTTCCACAGTCTGCATCGGAATGGCCGCATCCATGGGCGCAGTACTTTTATGCGGCGGCGCAAAAGGCAAACGGTTCGCCCTGCCAAATGCCGAAGTAATGATCCATCAGCCACTCGGCGGCACAGAAGGTCAGGCCTCCGACATTATGATTCATGCCGATCACATTATAAAAACCAAGGAGAGGTTGAATAAAATGCTCGCAAAAGACACAGGTCAGACAAAATCATCGAAAAACGCCCTGCCGAAAAGCTTTAAAAATCGTGCATTGCTGCGTCAACTACGCACCTTTTTACTCATTTTTATGTCATCCTGAACTTGTCCGTGTCATCCTGAACTTGTTTCAGGATCTCTCAATCTGAATAGATGCTGAAATAAATTCAGCATAACAGATTTTTGCTTCACAAAAATCCTTTCTCCTCTCCCTTATTTTCGTCATGGTTCGACAAGCTCACCATGACAATTTTGTCACCCTGAGCCCGTCGAAGAGTCACACTTTCTTCATATGCCTTTCGGCATACTCCACTGCATATTCCACAAGCGCTTCGGCAATATTTATACCGGTTGCTCTTTCCAATTCTTTAAATCCGGGATTGGAATTCACCTCCAGCACTACCGGCCCGTTACTGCCCCTCATTAAATCGACACCTCCGTAATTCAAATCCAGCGCCTGCACGCAACGTATCGCAATCGCCGCTTCCTCCTCGGTAATTTCTACACTTTGTCCCTTGGCTCCCAATTCTATATTGGCTCTAAATTCCCCTTTTTTTGCCGCCCTCATCATCGACCCCACAACTTTTCCATTCACCACAAAAATTCTTATGTCCTTTCCTTTTGAATATTTCACATATTGCTGCAACAAATACATCGGTTGATCCCACAACAGAAATGACTGCAAAGTCCGCATACTTTCAACAATCGTCACTCCCACCCCATACGACCCAACCGGCTGTTTGACTATCAACGGAAATCCACCAACCAGCTTTACCGCCTGCGCCAAATCATTCGACCTCATGGTTACAACAGTTTTTGGAATAGGAATACCATAATGATCCAGAATCTGCATCGTTTTTATTTTATTCTTGGCCTTGCTGATCGCATCATAGCGGTTAAAAAGAAGAATACCGGCCATTTCCATCTGCTGTACCAGCGCAATATGCAGCTCCACATTCACCAAAACAGACGGCCTCGTGATCATCACTTCGCAGCGCGGAAAAGGTTTCCCGTCATACAGCAACCATGGCGATTCCTGATCGTAAACCATCTGAAACCGCTTGGCTCTAAAAATTCTGCACTTATGCCCCATTTTCAAAGCCACACGCTTGATTTCAATTTCTTCCTCGGCTGCTTTTCTATCAGTCGAACGAAAAGAAAGTACGCCTATTTTCATGGATAGATTAAAAAAACAGCCGAAAGTTTATACTCTATTTCATCAAAGTCAACATTTTCAGCGACATCGCAAAACATATGTTATAATTGGCCAAATTCCTAATTTAAATAAATGAAAAAAAGTAAATTTTTTACCATCGCCGTCATCGCTTCAATATTTTTCACCGCATGCGGCGGCAGCACGGAAGATGGAAGCAACAGCGAAACAAACAATCCAGCCGGCAGCTCGATTTATGAAACAGATTCATATTCCATAACAATCCCATCCGCATGGGAAACAATAGGACAGAATGATTTTACATCCAATGTACCCGGAGAAACCGTTGTCGGCTTTCGCAACAATATCAAAAATGAAATTTTTACCGCCAACATAAACATCTCGCAAAAAGAAACCGGAGAAAATTTGACCGCGGAAGATTTTGGCAAAAGCACAATCGCGGCGCTTAAAACAAAACTGATATCCTTTTCAGAAATAAATAATGAAGAAAAAAAACTTTCCTCCGGCGAACCGGCCTATTTTATTGAATTTGAAGGCAAACAGACAGCCACATCCCCGATCGTGCATTTCCAGCAATACTTCATCGGTAACAATGTTTACATCCTCACAGCCGCATATCTCGCTAACGAGGATGAAACCGTTGTCACCGCCATCGACGATTCATTAAACTCATTCACATTAAAATAAAACCTGAGAAGCGGTAGACAAAATTCATACCGCGCTGTACAATCATCCCAAATTTATTCCATAACCCTCAAACCATGGAATCCATTCTCGCCACTCCAGCTTTCCTGGGGAAACTGTTTCCAGTTTCTGCGACAGGAGAATCAATTGGAGCGCTATTTGGACCAATCTATTTGGTCCTCGGTCTTTCTCTGTTGATCTACGCAGGCCCCTGGAAAAATCTTATCGGCGGCTGGCGCAAAGATCATCTTGGATTATTCACCCTGATGTTTGTTGATCTGATTCTCGGACTATTCCTCATCACTCAGCACAATGTCTGGGCATGGAACGGCTGGGTATTTATCACCCTCGCCGGTTGGTGCATGCTTGTAAAAAGCGTGATTTACTTCCTGCTACCCGGTTCAGTCATAAAGAGTCTTTTGAAACTCGGAGAAAACACCGCTCTGATTTACATAAGTGGAGTTGCAGCTACGGTAGTCGGCGCATTCTACACTTACTGGCTTTACCTGGCTTAATAACGAATCTGACGAAAAAGACCGTTTCTGCTATACTGGAACGGTCTTTTTTATTGCACAATCATGAGCCCAAAAAAAGCACAAGTTACCAAAATATTTTTTTTAACGGAAGATGTTTTTGAAATACATTTTCGGACAGAAGAGCCTTTGGAATTTAAAGCCGGCCAATTTGTAACGATCAAAATCGCCGACAAAATACCTCCATGCTTTCGGGCATATTCCATCGCATCCGCCCCCCAACCGGACTGCCGCAATATTAAAACATGCGTAAAAATTGTGGCTGAAGGACGCGGCAGCAACTGGCTGAAATCGCTTAAGGCAGGCACAAAAATCAATTTCATCGGACCGTCGGGAAAATTCACTTTTAAAAATCCGGATAAAAACAGTTTTTTTATCGCCACCGGCACAGGCGTCACCCCGTTTCTTTCAATGATTGAAGACCAGCTCAAATCCGGCAACAAAAATAAAATCCATCTTCTTTTTGGACTCCGCCACATAAAAAATATTATTTACAAAGATTTCTTGGAACAACTCCGCCGGCAATATCCAAATTTCAGCTACGAAATCACTCTGTCGAAACCGGAAAACAGCACATGGAAAGGCTCCACAGGCCGCGTCAGTCAAATTCTAAACACTCAAAACATCGATACCAAAAATACCGATTATTATATTTGCGGACTCAAGGAAATGATTGCCGATGTAGCTAAAATTCTCAAAGAAAAATCTGTTCCGGAATCAGCAATCCATTTTGAACAGTACGACTAGGAAAAATAGTCTGACAACAACAATATATTTCCAAGAGCTTTCGTCTGCTCATAATATTTTTGATCCGCAGTGATAAAAGTGGCATCGGTTTCCATGGCCACCGCATGATAGACAGCATCATAAAACGATACATTGGGAAAATTTTTCATTATCGTCAGAGCCCGAGAAACTACTTCCAAAGTCAATCTGCATTCGGTAATACACAGAGTTAAAAGATAAGACATAAATGTCACAGCAGAATCAGGAGCTTTAATAGCAACAGCATTTATAGACTCAAAAAAACTATGAACAGGAACAAACAAATTTATCTTCTTATATAAATAATCGTCCCTTATTTTTAAGGCAAAATCAGCCTGGTCTTCCCATTGAAAAATCCATTTCACCATCACAGAAGCATCTACAACATATAGCTTGGTTCTATTCTCTGCCATAATTTTTTAATCTTATAAATTCTTCCGTACTCATGGTAAAACCTTCAGCCGCAAGCTCTTTAGCCAATTTATCCATACCTTCTGAAGCCTTCCTGCGGCCAAACTGAACTATCGCCTCATCCAAAGCTTTATTCACAAAATCGCTCCTTTGCCCAGGTGGGATCAATTTTTCCATCTTCACAAGAATACAACGATCAATCATAAAATTCACTTTTTTTCGATCAGCAGTATGAGCCATAGATTAGGGTGTAAAATTATTACACCCTAATCTTACACCATAAAGATTAAAAATCAAGAAAAAACACGACAAAATCTGGTGCCCGGGGCGAGACTCGAACTCGCAATCCTGTGAAGGAAAGGGATTTTAAGTCCCTCGTGTATACCATTCCACCACCCGGGCATATTTTATCGACATGACTATTTTGCCACAAAAAGTTTCTGTGTAGGATAGGCAAACTCAATTCCTCTTTTTTCAAATTCCTCTTTTATAGCAAGCAAAATCTCTTCCTGCTTATCCATGTAAACATTATATTCAGGCGAAGCGACAAAAAACACAACCTCAAAATTCAAACTAAAATCCCCAAATTGCTTAAAATGACAGCGGTCGAATTCCACCAATTCTTTTCCCTCAACAATTTTTCTGACAACTTCATCAATCTCTCTCAATTCTTGCACAGGAGTATCATATACAATGCCAAAATTCACCATAATGCGGCGCTTGGCCATATGTTTGAAATTCTGCACACGCGCACCGGTAAGCTCTTTATTAGGTATGACAATTTCCTCGCCCTGCAAAGCCTCAAGGCGCGTAGTTTTAAGACCTATATGCCTCACGGTACCCATGGTTTCACCAACAATAATAAAATCGCCAATTTTGAAAGTTTTATCGAAATACAAAGAAAAAGAACTAAAAATATCACCCAATATATTTTGCACGGCCAGAGCAATCGCCACACCCCCAATCCCAAGACCGGCCAACAAAGAAGTAATATCAACACCAAGATTGGAAAGAACCAGCAACAGACCGATACTCCACAGCGCCAGTTTCACAATCAGATTCAGGCCGATAAAAGTCGCTTCCGCAGCCATATTACTGCCTTTTTTCCGCGCAAACACTTCGACCGCGAACATAATCAATTTCTGCAAAAATCCAATCGCCACATACACAACCGTAATCAGAAAAACCGCATAGATGGACTTGATGGCAAATTCATCCTGCACCAGCATTTTTAACGGAAAATACAAAGCAACAATTATATAAAAAAGTGGAGGAATCTTTTCAATAGCAACTATAGCGCGATTGTCAAAATCACTCTGTGTCTTTTTGGCAAGCCGCTTCAGGCTTCTCACAATCCCCCATTTGAAACATCTGAAAACAATCAAAAGCCCCAGGAAAATTACAACAGCCAGAAGATAATCATAAAGAGTTTTATTGAACACCTCCAGATTCAAAATTTCCCGCAATTTCTCAAGATAAACCTGCATATTGAAAGTATAGTAAATGGGAAAGATAAGGAACAGGGAAAATCTATTTTTGCTCCGCAAAACTCTGGTGGGCAAGGAGGGACTTGAACCCTCACAGGATTGCTCCCATAGCGCCCTGAACGCTACGTGTCTGCCAATTCCACCACTTGCCCCGGTAAAATCCTGCAAATTTCGCCATCCAATAGTATCAAAAATCCTAAACTTTTCCACAAAAAAAGCCCGAAACCGAAATTTCAGGCTTTTTTCTACAAGTATCGACTATTAGTCGCGTGGTTTAAGCGGACGAGCCTCGTTCACAACGAGTTTTCGGCCACCAAAATCCTGCTGATTCCACATAGAGATCGCGGCATTCATATCGTCGTCGTTGTCGACTTCGATGAAGCCAAATCCCTTGGAACGTCCAGAGAACTTGTCCGTGATAATCACTGCTGATGACACCGGGCAAGCCTTGGAAAAAGCCTCCTGTAGCGACTCTTGAGTCGCATTGTAGGGCAAATTGCCTACATAGATCTTTTTGCTCACAAAGATTGGGTTAAGAATTAAAAGTTGTACTTTTTCACCACCACTCCAACCTTTAACTTCTTTTTGGAAGAAAGCACGGAAGGTAAAACGAAAAACTACACAGGCATCCTAGCACAAAGCCCAATAATTGCAATAGATTTTTTATTCGCTTTTTATTCGCTCACTAAACCAAGCGCCTGGATCTCCCTCATAGTCAAACCACGCACACCGGCTATTATTCTCAAAAGTCGAACACTTGGCTCAGGCACAACCGTATCACCCCTGTCAATCGGCGAGATTTCACTGTCCAAAAGCCGTCGCCACCCATGTAGATCATGTTGAGTCGGAAGTACTGCAAGTCCCGGAACGCTGCTTAATTTATCATTCATAATACAAAAACATTAAAAAATTTTGCCGAATTCTACTACAACAATTTCAAAATTCAATACAATTCTTGCTTTTAAATTTTTTACTTTATAGAATGTTGCAGCCATCTCTGAAGTATATCCTGGGTCAGTAGCTCAGCCGGTAGAGCAGTTGCCTCTTAAGCAATTGGTCGTGGGTTCAAGTCCCACCTGACCCACCAATTCTCACATGACCAAAATCCTTTTTTACACCGACACTCCCCAAATCGGCGGGGCGGAGCTCCAGATTTTTCTGCTCGCAAAATTCCTCGACAAAAAAAAATTCACCCCGATTCTTGTCTGCAGCAATTTTCCACAGCTCGACAAATGGTGTGAAAATTTCCAGAAAGAGGAAATCAAAGTCATCCGTCTCAATGTCAGCCATAAACACGATCCACGGCACTTTTTTCAA
>JACPLZ010000029.1:0-3572 GCA_016186245.1 Candidatus Peregrinibacteria bacterium
CCATTTTTTCCTGATCGGCTTTGGTTTTTGGCTCGACGGCAATACGGATTACCGGTTCGGGAAATGTAATTGATTCGAGAAGGATCGGTTTATCTGGATCGCATAATGTATTTCCGGTGGTGGTTTTTTTCAGACCTACGAGGGCGGCAATATCGCCGGCTTTAACTTCCTTGATTTCTTCTCTTGTATTTGCGTGCATTTGAAGAATACGGCCGACGCGTTCCTGGTTTTCGGTTGAAGCATTAAGAATGTAACTGCCGGCATTTAACTTTCCGGAATAAACGCGGAAATAGGTCAGACTTCCCACGAATGGATCGCTGGCTATCTTAAAAGCCAAAGCGGAAAAAGGCGCATCAACTGTAAGCGGACGGGAATCTTCTTCACCTGTTCGCGGGTTTGTTCCTTTTACCGGAGGCAGATCAGGCGGACTTGGCAAAAACCAGCAAACGGCATCAAGTACCTGCTGCAAGCCTTTATCTTGAAGCGCGGAACCGCAAAGCACCGGATAAATTTTGCTGGCAATTGTTGCGCGGCGGATGCCTGCTTTTAATTCTTCAACACTGATTTCCTGGTCGTTCAGAAATTTTTCCATCAACGCTTCATCTGCTTCGGAAACTTTTTCCACGAGGATAGCGCGATATTCTTCCATTTTTTCTTTCATATCATCCGGCACCGGTATGACTTTGACTATTTCTCCATGTTTGCCTTCATATGTGTGGGCTTCGCGATTAATAAGATCGACTGTGCCGGAAAAAGTATTCTCAAAACCTATCGGAAGCTGGATTGCCACTGCGTGGGGATTTAATCTTTTGTGGATACTTTTAAGGCTTGCGTAAAAATCTGCGCCGATTTTGTCCATTTTATTGATGAATGCGACACGGGGGACGTGATATTTGTCTGCTTGGCGCCAAACTGTTTCCGATTGAGGCTCTACGCCCATGGCTCCGTCAAAAACCGCGACGCCGCCGTCGAGAACCCTGAGGGATCTTTCCACTTCCACGGTGAAATCAACGTGGCCGGGAGTGTCGATAATGTTGATGCGAAACTCCTGACCATCGGTTTTCCAGAAACAGGTGGTGGCGGCGGATGTGATTGTGATACCGCGCTCTCTTTCCTGCTCCATCCAATCCATTGTGGCGGTGCCTTCATGCACCTCGCCGATTTTGTAGGACTTGCCGGTATAAAAAAGGATACGTTCGGTGACGGTTGTTTTGCCGGCGTCGATGTGTGCGATTATGCCAATATTGCGCAGATGTGTAAGATCTTCAGCCATTTTGAATTAAAATTAGAATCTTGCGAGGTGAGCGAAAGCCTTGTTGGCTTCCGCCATGCGATGAGTGTCTTCTTTTTTCTTCATAGCTGCGCCCTGTTCATTGTAGGCGTCTATGATTTCGTTAGCCAGCTTTTGGGACATTGGTGAGCCTTTTTTGTTTCT
This sequence comes from Candidatus Peregrinibacteria bacterium, assembly GCA_016186245.1. Lineage (GTDB taxonomy): Bacteria > Patescibacteriota > Gracilibacteria > UBA1369 > LOWO2-01-FULL-3 > JACPLZ01. Next base: position 1,436 of record JACPLZ010000029.1, read on the forward strand.
TGCTGCGCCAATCAGCCAGCGGAACGCAAGCGCGGTTTGTCTTTCCGGTTTTACTTCTCTTGGAACCTGGTAAACGGCTCCACCGACTCTTTTTGGCTTAACTTCCATTTGTGGTTTTACTTTTTCAATTGCCGTGCGGAATATTTTTTCCGGATCGCCGGAAGTTTTTTTGCTGATGATTTTTAGGGTTTCGTTAAAAATCTGTCTGGCGGTTGATTTTTTACCCGCCTGCATGATGCAATTGATGAATTTCTCCTGAACAGGAGAGGAATTTTCCGGAATGTGAGCGTGCTTTGGTTTGGACATTGTCTAGTTCGAGTTTAATTTGTTTGTAGCGGTATGTTTGATTATGAGATAAGTTGCTCACTTTGTTCGCAACTTTTATTTAGCTTTTGGTTTTTTTGCTCCGTATCTTGAACGGCCCTGGCGGCGATCCTGTACGCCCTGGGTATCAAGCGTGCCGCGGATGATGTGATAGCGGACACCCGGTAAATCTTTTACTCTTCCTCCGCGGATCATGACAATGGAGTGTTCCTGCAGATTGTGTCCTTCTCCGGGAATGTAAGCGTTTACTTCCATACCGTTTGTCAGTCTTACTCTCGCCACTTTGCGCAATGCGGAGTTAGGTTTCTTTGGTGTCATTGTGAATACTCTTGTGCAGACTCCTCTTTTTTGAGGAGAGCTTAAACCTATGGCGCGATTTTTAAGATTATTGAAACCAAACTGCAGCGCCGGCGATTTGCTTTTGTGTCGTGGATTTCTGCGCGAGTGTCGGACTAATTGATTGATTGTAGGCATAGCGGGAGGAACTTTATATGATTGAATGTTTCAAATCAAGGGAATTTGGATGTTGGTGCGTAGATCCTGAAACAAGTTCAGGATGACACGGTCATGGTTTGACGGGCTCACCATGACAAGTTGACGGGCTCACCATGACAAGTTGACGGGCTCACCATGACAAGTTGACGCTTGCTATGACAGTTATATGACAGGCAATACCGATTCTCTATCGACTTCTTTTTCCGCTTTGTTGTATTCTTTCTCGGTTTCTTCTATGTTTGCCTTTTTGCGGAATGTTTCGCCGGCAGGGATGAGTTTTCCGATGATGACATTTTCCTTAAGTCCGGCAAGATGATCTACCCGGTTTGTAGTGGAAGCTTCAACCAGCACTCTGATTGTTTCCTGGAATGAAGCGGCTGAAAGCCAACTATCCGTATAGAGCGCAATCCTTGTAAGACCCAATAAGAGTCTTTCGCCTTTTGCCGCTTTTTTCTTATTCTTCAATTCATGATTTGCCTTGTTAAATCTGATTATATCCACGATTTCTCCGGGCAGGAAGTTGCTATCGCCGCTGTCCAATATTCTTATCTTGGAAAGCATTTGGCGTGCAATGATCTCGATATGCTTGTCATTGATGCTTTGTCCCTGTGAGGCATAAATGCTTTGAACTTCCGTCATCAGGTATTTTTGTACGGTGTATTCATCCGCAAGCTCCATCAGCTGTTTGAGGTCAAAGTGTCCGGAAGTCAGCGGCTGGCCTTTTTTTACATCCTGGTTGTTCTTTATTTTGATATTTTTTGAAGGAGGAATGGAGTAAACCTTGGTAACCGCTCCTTCCGTGCGGGTAACAATTTTGCTGTCGGTAATTTCTATAACCTTTGCATCATGGTAAGCCTTAATGGTTGATTTTTGGCTTTCCGATTTTGCAATTACCATTTTGGATTTAACTTTGTCTCCCACTTTAACTGTGGCATCCATGTCCGCCAGGAGAAGATAGGACATTTCGACGGGTTCACTGGAAGTGATGCTTATTTCAGTTTGTTTTCCTTTCTGGTTGATTTTTGCTTTTCCGCTTACTTCCGAAAGGAAAGCCGGACTCTTTGGCGTGCGGGCTTCAAAAAGTTCTTCTACGCGGGTAAGACCCTGGGTAATGTCGCTTCCTTCCGCTACACCTCCCATGTGGAATGTACGCATAGTCAGCTGCGTACCAGGTTCGCCGATACTTTGTGCGGCAATAATGCCTACTGCAGTGCCGATTTCGACCTCTTTGTTTGTCCCAAGATCTTTGCCGTAACATTTTACGCAGATGCCATTTTCGGTGTTGCAGGTCATTACGGAGCGTACTTTTACTTCTTCG
>JACPLZ010000029.1:3596-17828 GCA_016186245.1 Candidatus Peregrinibacteria bacterium
CTTCGATACCGGTGTCTTTGATTGCTTTAATGGTTTCTTTTTCGATAATTTCATTTTTCTTTCCGATGGTGTGACCTTTTTTGTCCTTGAGATCCTCCGCTAATGTGCGGCCATAGATACGGGTTTCAAACTTTTCACCGATGCTTTCAGATTCGCTTTTGCTGATTGTGTGAATGTGCCCGGATCCGCAATCTATTTCGCGGATTACGACGTCCTGATTTGAATCTACCAGACGACGTGTCAGATAACCGGCTTCGGCAGTCTTGAGCGCGGTGTCGGATTTACCTTTGCGTCCTCCGTGTGTGGCGATGAAGTATTCCAAAATCTGGAATCCTTCTTTGAGGTTGGATTTAATCGGTAGTTCAATTGTGCGGCCGGCTGGATTTGCTACGAGGCCTTTCATTCCGCAGAGCTGGGTGATTTGTCCCCAGTTACCGCGGGCTCCGGAATCAATCATGTAAAAAATGTTGTTTTCCGGATCGATGCCGTCAACCATTTTAACGGTGATTTTGGATTTGGTGTCGGACCAGATTTTGATTGTGTGATGATATCTTTCATTCTCGGTAATCAGGCCTTTCCAATACTGATTGTTGATTTGTTTTACAACTTCGGATGCTTCTTCGATGATTTTTTCTTTTTCAACCGGAATTACCATGTCGCTCTGGCTGATGGTAATGCCTGATTTGGTGGCGAAACGGAAACCGATGTTTTTGAGATGATCGGCGACCATTGCGGTGGCTCTGGTGCCGAGTTTTTCAAAACATTCTGATACTATGTTTCCAAGCTGCTTTTTCCCGATTGCTTCGTTGTAATATGGAAGTTCTTCCGGCATGTAGCTGTTTAGAATGAGGCGGCCTACTGTGGTTTCGCGCAATTCTCCGCGGAAGCGGCATCTAATTTTTGACTGTAATTCTACAATTCCTGATTGATATGCAATGATGGCTTCTTTGATGTCGGCAAAAACCATTCCTTCACCCTTGCCTTTTGTCTTTTCTTTGGTCAAATAATAACAGCCGAGCACCATGTCCTGGGTGGGCGTGATGATAGGTTCTCCGGCTGACGGCTTGAGCAGATTATTGGCGGACAGCATGAGACTGCGGGCTTCCTGCTGCGCTCTTTCGGAAAGCGGAATGTGAATGGCCATCTGATCTCCGTCAAAGTCGGCGTTGAAAGCCGCACAAACCAGCGGATGTACCTGGATGGCTTTACCCTCGATGAGGATCGGCTGGAAAGCCTGAATACCAAGACGATGAAGTGTCGGAGCGCGGTTTAACAATACATAATGATCTTTGGTAACATCTTCAAGAATATCCCAAACTTCTCTTTTGCTTGTCTGTATAAGCTTTTCTGCATTTTTAATATTGTGGGCGAAACCGTCGCGGATGAGACGGCCGATGATAAATGGTTTGAATAATTCAAGCGCCATGATTTTTGGCACACCGCATTGATGCAGTCTTAGTTTTGGACCGATTATGATTACCGAACGGCCGGAATAATCCACGCGTTTACCGAGCAGATTCTGGCGGAAGCGTCCCTGTTTTCCTTTAAGCATGTCGGAAAGAGAGCGGAGTTTGCGTTTATCTCCGGAACTGAAAACCGTTTTGCCCTGTCTGGCGCTGTTGTTAAGAAGAGTGTCCACGGCTTCCTGGAGCATTCTCTTTTCATTTCTGCAGATTACTTCCGGTGCGCCGATGGACATAAGTCTCTTTAGGCGATTATTTCTGTTAATGACACGGCGATAGAGATCGTTGAGATCGGAAGCGGCAAATCTTCCACCATCGAGCTGTACCATTGGACGGAGGTCCGGAGGAATAATGGGAAGCACTGTCATTATAAACCATTCCGGTTTTATACCCGATTTAAGGAGGCTGCCTGCAAGTTTCATTCTTTTAATAAGTTTCTTGTATTTTTGGCCGGAAGCTTTTCTGGTGTCTTCCTGCAAACCCGCAATTAGTTTTTCAAGATTTGTTTTGGAAATTATTTCACGAATTGCTTCCGCGCCAGTGCCGGCTTTTAGAATATGGCCGAATTTAATGGACATGGTGCGATATTCCAGCTCTGAATACACTGTGCCAACGGCTAATTTTTCCAGGGCTTCTTTTGTGTCATCGTGCTGAAAGTCGAGCTCCTCAATTTTTTCTGCGTGTTCTTTTTCGAGGTCAACAATGATTTTTTTGCGCTCTTTTTCCTTCTCTACTTTTTCCGCTTCAATGTATTTGTCTTTGAATTCCTGCTGGATGGTTTTTTTATAATTTTTGTACTCGGTCTGAATTTGAGAAAGAGCCTCAATGCGGCCTTTTTCATCGACTTCAGAAATTATGTAAGCTGCAAAATATACAACCTGTTCGAGAGTTTTAATTGGAAGGTCGAGAAGAAGCCCAATACGGCTTGGAGTGGATCTTAAAAACCAGATGTGTGTTACCGGTACTGCCAGTTTGATGTGGGCCATGCGTTCGCGGCGGACGGATGATCTGGTAACTTCGACTCCGCATTTTTCACAAATTACTCCTTTGTAACGGATCCTTTTGTATTTTCCGCAATAACATTCCCAGTTTTTGGTCGGACCGAATATTTTTTCGCAGAACAATCCGTCACGTTCCGGTTTTTGGGTGCGGTAATTGATTGTTTCCGGCTTTTTTACTTCACCGTGGGACCAGGAAAGTATTTCTTCAGGTGATGCCACGGAAAGACTGATGGCATTGAACTGGTCTTTTTTTTGATCTTTTGGATCCTGGTATGGCATGTTGGAATGTTAGTGAATGAATATGTTGGGTAACAAGATTACTTGCTGTGCTCGCAATTGTTATAACCCCAAATCTTTATCTATCGGGTTTTCTCCTGATTCTTCCTCGGCGGCGGTTACTACCGGGCTTTCTTCATGTTCCGGCGGAACGTATTCGTCGGCGCTGACAGCGCCAGTTTCTTCCTTTGGTCTCTTTTCGAGGCGGATCATATCTTTAACAATGATTTCTGTTTTGAATTTTTTGATGCCTTCCGGGCTGTCCCAGCTCCGTGTTTTTAAATAGCCTTCGATGTAAACCAATTGGCCTTTTTTGAGGTATTGGCTGCAAATTTCGGCAAGACGTGCCCAGGCGACGCATTCATGAAATTCTGCGGAATTCTTTCGTTCATTGTCTTTGGTTACCCAGTCGCGGTTTGTAGCAACTCCGAAAGTCGTTACATATTGACCGCTTGGGGTCTGTCTCATTTCAGGATCTCTGGTGAGGTTGCCGATGATGATGACCTTGTTGATGCTTCTCATGGTATTTGTGTTAAAGATTATGTTGGAATTTCTGAAAATCGCGCACTGCTTCGTCAGCTGCACTATTTCCTACTCGCCGTACGTGGCAGTACGGCTCGATCAGAAATAGTTTGCTTTCTTGCATTGCATCGATTTTTAGAAATTCGGTGTTATTCATTATTTTATTTCGTAATTACACTTTTGCTTTGGCTACTTCTTCTTCCGTTATTCCTTCGAGATTGCCCGCTTCGCGGGAAGTGCCCCCGCTTTCTTTGGCAATTTCCGCTTTGATGTTGCCGGTTAATTCCTCTTTATGTTCGGCATCTTCGGCGAGGTATTCGACATCTTCTTCCTCTTCCGCACCCATTTGGAGGAGTTTGACAGAAAGACCAAGGCTTTGTAATTCTTTTGTCAAAACATTGAAGGATTCCGGAACGCGCGGTTTGCGGATTGCTTCACCTTTCACAATTGATTCGTATGCTTTTGATCTGCCGTATACATCATCGGACTTGATTGTGAGCATTTCCTGGAGAGTATGCGCTGCGCCGTAGGCTTCCAATGCCCAGACTTCCATTTCTCCGAATCTCTGCCCTCCGTGTTGGGCTTTACCTCCGAGAGGCTGCTGAGTGACCAGAGAGTATGGCCCGACTGATCTTGCGTGAATCTTGTCTTCGACAAGATGGTTCAGCTTAAGCATGTATGCTATACCTACTGTTACCGGACGATCAAAAGGTTCGCCGGTTTTGCCGTCATATAATGTAATTTTTCCATCTTCCGGCAGGCCGGCCTGCTTTAGTTGTTTAGTGACTGTTTCTGTAGTAATACCGTTAAGAGCGGGTGTTGCTACCGTAAATCCCTGTTCGCGCGCAGCCCAACCAATGTGTGTTTCAAGAATCTGACCGATATTCATACGGCTTGATACGCCGAGAGGATTGAGCACTACGTCCACATGTCTTCCGTCAGGCAGGAATGGCATGTCTTCCTGGGGCACTACGATTGATACTACGCCTTTATTACCGTGACGTCCGGCAACTTTATCGCCGATCTGGATTTTTCTGGTTTGGGCAACATTCACTTTAATCTGTTTTATTACACCTGTTGATAATTCGTCTCCGGCTTCTTTTGTGAATATTTGCACGCCGACAACTTTTCCGCCTTCTCCGCCCGGAAGTCTAAGCGAGGTATCCTTAACATCACGGGCTTTGTCTCCGAATATCGCTCTCAAGAGTCTTTCTTCTGCGGTTAATTCGGTTTCACCTTTTGGCGTGATTTTGCCGACAAGGATGTCTCCCTCCTGCACAGTGGCGCCGATTCTCACAATCCCATCTTCATCGAGATCTTTTAATTTATTTTCGCCGACATTTGGAATATCGCGGGTTACAATTTCCGGACCGAGCTTTGTTTCGCGGACGTCCGTTACGTAACTTTCTATATGGAGAGAATCATAAAAACCTTTTTTAACGACTGTGTCTGCGAGCACTACCGCGTCCTCAAAATTGTATCCTTCCCATGACATATATGCCGCGAGGAGATTTTTGCCGAGAGCGAGCTCGCCATTTTCCGTAGCTGGACCGTCCGCCAATACGTCGCCTTTGCGGACTTTCTGTCCTTTATCTACTTTTGCTCTTTGATGGATGCAAGTGCCCTGATTGGAGCGTTCGTAATTTTGTAACTGGTAAGTAACTTTTTTACCGTTTGCGTATACGACTGTAATTATGCTGGCATCGACATAGGAAATTGTGCCGTCCATTTCTGCAAGAATGACCTGGCCGGAACTCTTTGCGGCAATTTCTTCTATACCTGTGCCGACAACCGGCGCATCCGGCTGTAAAAGAGATACTGCCTGGCGTTGCATGTTTGAACCCATCGATGCGCGTGTGTTGTCATCATGCTCAAGAAATGGAATCAACGCGGTGGTAATTGAAATAATCTGTTTTGGGGAAACATCAATGTGCGTAAGATCGTTAACGTGAGCCAAAGTCGGTTCTCCGCCTTTTCTGGCTGACACGCGTGAATTGAGAAATTGGCCGGTTTCGTCCAGCTCGGAGCTCGCCTGGGCTATTATGAGTTTCTGTTCTTCTTCCGCATCGAAATACTTTGTAATGTCCGTTATAAACGGGCGTACTTTGACCATTTCCAGGCCTTTGATTTTGCCGATCCGGCGTGCGGTTTCCTTTCCTATGGTTTGACCGGCTTTAATTACTGTGCGGCCGTGATCTTCGATGCTTTCGCGGGCAATGTGGCCGACAATATCTTTTTCATTATTTTTTATCTCATGGGCGACTTCACGGAAAGGAGTTTCGATAAAGCCGTATTCATTGATTTTTGCGTAAGTTGCAAGATGGACTACCAAACCGATGTTTGGACCTTCCGGAGTGGCAATCGGACAAATCCTGCCATAGTGGGATTGATGCACGTCACGAACATCAAAGGAAGCTCTTTCCCTGGAAAGACCTCCCGGACCCATGGCTGACAATCTGCGTTTGTGCTCGAGCTCTGCCAGCGGATTGGTCTGATCCATGAATTGGGAAAGCTGTGAACTTGCGAAAAACTCTCTAAGAGCGGCGGTAATCGGACGGGAATTGATGAGTTGCGTAGGAGTGACCGTTTCGAGATCCATCACTGTCATGCGGTCTTTGGCAATACGGTCTGTCCTTAAGAGGCCGACTCTAAATTTGTTTTGCACGAGTTCGCCGACGGCACGGATTCTTCTGTTGGATAGGTGATCGATATCATCCGCGTGCATCTCGCCGTTATTAAGCCTGATGAGATGTTTGAGAATTTCAATCAGATCTTTAACCTGGAAAGTGTGAAATTTCTTGTTGTTTGGAGTGTCGAGACGGAAACGTTTGTTGAGTTTGTATCTTGCAACCGGACCCATGTCATATTTTCGATAGTCGAAAAACATTGATTTGATCAGAGATTTGGCGTTTTCCGGCGTTGCGAGGTCTCCTGGTCTGATTTTTTTGTATATATTCTGATAAGCATCCTCAATTGTTTTTGCCGGATCCTTTTCCAGCGTATTCAGAATGTAATCATGTTCGATGTCGGTAACATAATTTTTAAATAAATCGACAATCTCTTTATCCGTGTTGAAGCCAAAAACCCTCAATAGGGAAGTGATTGGAATTTTGCGCTTGCGGTCTATTTTTACGGTGACAATGCCTTTTTTATCGGTTTCTATTTCCAGCCAGGCGCCGCGTTTTGGGATAATTTTTGCAGAATGCATGTCAGGAGCGGCTGCATTTTTCGAGAAGAATACGCCGGGAGATCTTACTATCTGGCTGACCACTACTCTTTCAATACCGTTTATTATAAAGGTACCGCGATTGGTCATCAGTGGAATGTTTCCGAGGAATACATCCTGCTCCTTGATTTCACCTGTTTCTTTGTTGATTAATTGAACGTGTACTTTGAGCGGCGCTTCGTATGTGAGGTTTTTGTTTTTCGCAGTTTCAGCGTCGTATTTTGTTTCGCCAAGAGAATGTTCGAGGAAATGCAGCTCCAATTTTTTACCTGAAAAATCCTGAATCGGGCTGATTTCATCGAGAAGCTCACGGATGCCTTCATTGAGATACCACTGATAGGAATTTAATTGAATTTCGATCAGGCTTGGAATCTGGACGTTTCTGTCTATTTGGTTGGAGAAATATTTGCGTTTGCTCTTGAGGATAATCGGCTCTTTTGCAAAATTAATTTCAGATGGTTTAATCAGATCCTTGTTTCGTTTGATTTTTTTGGAAGAGGTGGCTTTTGTCGTCTTTGCGGCTTTGGTGGATTTGGTTGTTTGAGCGGCCGGTTTTACTTTTGCGGAGGCCTGTGCAGATTTTTTAACTGCTTTTGCCGGTTTTGCTGCTTTTGAAGGCTGTTTCTTTGAAGATTTTTGAGATTTCTTTGCTGTTTTCTTTGGCATGGTTAAGGCGTTAAGTACTTGGAAAAGCGCTCTGTCTTGCTATACTTCTGGCCTTAACTTATCCGTTTTTTCTGATAGCTGTATGGATTTTAATGATTTTGAAAGGCAAGTCAAGCGGAAAATTTGGAGAGTCGAGAGTTGAACAGGATTTGACAGAATTGGCTTTTCGGCTTGCAATTGGGGGGGGGGGATGTTATAATTATTGTAGTTTTTAAAAAATAACAAAAACAAAAAATGGAAAATTCTCGAAATGGTTTTAAATTATGGCAGATTGTCGTGGCTTTTATAGCCGGTGGGGCTATCGTCGGATCGGGTCTTGTTTTTTCGGGAGAATATGGAAAAGGGTTTGGTAGAATGATTCCCGGAGCAAATGGAAGTATGAATGTCGATCCTGCAAAAGCAGCGGCTTACGCAGAACGACGGGATGTAGAAATTACGAGATGCGACCTTGCAAAATTATTGGTCGAAAATTTTAATTTAACTGCGGATTTGCCGAGAACGGCGACTTTTAGTGGAGATGTACCTTTGGATCATCCATGCAGAACATACGTTGAAATTGTCGTCGCAAATGATGTGATGCAAGGTAAGACTAGAGTAAGGTTTGGGCCAGACGATGGTCTGACGAGAGCGGAAGCAATAAAATATGTGGTAATTGCAGCTGACCTTCCCGAAAATTTAGATCATACTGATCAATTTCTAGATGCTGTTTCACATTGGGTTAATTATAGCTGGGCTTCGACGGCTTACCATTGGGGACTTTTGGCTAAAGATAGAGAGGCGTGCTATCCACGACAACTCAGACCGGATGCCCGTGCTAAGAATAATTGGGTAAAGATGTTAATAAAAAATGCCAAGGATCCTTATGCAGTTGATGGATTTGATGAGCCACCAGCCTTTGATATCGATCTTTAATTTATTGGAAATTTATAAAGCCCGGAGATTGAAAAATTTCCCCGGGGAAAATCGCGACAAAAATAGAAAAAGATGGTGCGGTAATAAAAATCGTGGTTCGACATGCTCACCATGACAACCAAATGGGAAAGGATTTTTGCTCCGCAAAAATCTGGATCCTGAAACAAGTTCAGGATGACACGGCTCAAAACTTTTTTCTCTTTAATTTTCCGGCTTTTTATGTGCGTGTTCAGTCTTATTTTCTTAACCGTTCGTAATCTTCGCGTGAAAGTTGAATATCATTTAAAATTTTTCTCAACAATCCTTTACTTATGTCTTTATTATGAACAGGTATAACCGTGGTTCGTCCGTCCGGGTGTTTGAAAAAAACATGTGAACCTTCAGCATCTCTTTTTACGAAACCCAGGGTTAAAAGTATTTTAATAAATTTCTTGGGGTTTATTGGTACCAGTTTAGACATGTGAAAGTTTCAGGTTTTGAATGCCTATGAAGTGGTGTTTCTGAATTTCTGTTTTGTTGGTATTGCGAAGACATAGCTTAAGGACATTTTCCAGGTTTTTAATCATTTCCTCCTGTGTTTTTCCCTGAGCATAACAACTTGGAACAAAGGGGATAGAACCGATGAAAATTCCGTCCTCATCCTGTTCAATATAAACTATAAACTGCATTGTTTTCATGTGAAATTGTTAAATCTGACTAGATGATATCAAAAAAGTAAAAATGAGGCAAAAGTCAGGGATGGTTGATCGTGATGTTTTCCCTGAATCTGGGTTTTTGGGAAATTTGACAAAAGTGGTTTTTCGGCTTGCAGTCGGGGGGGTATGTTATAATTATTGTAGTTTTTTATTTTATAACAAAAACAAAAATGAAAAATGGAAGTAAAATTTTAGTTGCGGTGCTGGTGGTGGCTGCGCTGGTGGGTGGGGGAATTTATTTCGCTTCTGATGGTGATTTGTACAAGGGTTTTAGCCGATCTTTGTCACCACAATTGTCTCCATTGCGTTTAATGCTTTCCAATGACCTAAATCTTTCAGCTAGTCGGGTAATATTAAAAGATGAAAATGATAATACGGATATACAAATTGATCTTTTGAACTTTCATGATTATGAACCAAAAATTGCCAGGTTTGATATTGTGAAAACCGAGGATGATTCCAACGCTACTTACGAATTGCATGATGAAGAAAAGATAACGATTAGTAATAACTCAAATGAATATTCTATTAAGTTGAAATCTTTTAATGTGGAGTATGATAATGCGGTTTTGGAAATAACGACCAGGAAAAAAGGAAGATTCTAAATTTGTGAAAAGCCCTTCTCGTAAAGAGGGGCTTTTTATATTATGAGATTCCAAAGACAATGCAAGAATTTGCCCGGGGAAAATATTAGAGGAAAAGAAGAAGGGATTTTTGTGAAGCAAAAATCTGCAGGATGACACGATGGTTCGACAGGCTCACCATGACAACTAATAGAGATCCCGAAATAAATTCGGGATGACACAACTAGAGATCCCGAAATAAATTCGGGATGACACAATCGAATGTCTTTAAGCTACCGAAGTGTAGTACTTGTCGCAGTATTTTTTGATTTTCTGTAATTCTTCCACGACTTTGTTATCTTCGCCGGCGTGGAGATATTTTGGGTAAACCTTGATGGAAATGGCGCCGGGAAATTTGTCCTGTTTCAATTTTGTAAGAAAACTTTCGAGAGGAAGTATGCCTTCCTGCGGCGGCGCATACATATAGCCTCCGTGCAGATTGGACAGGTGTACGTGCACAAGATACTGCTTGAAAGAAGCATAAGTACGGATCAAATCCTGTCGTTTTTCACCGATCCTGGAAGTATCCAGAGAGATGTGTTTGAATTTTTTGAGCTCCTGCATGTTGGACATTGCATGTGCAGGGATAAATCCGAGGAAAGTGTTTGCCGGAGCGTTTTCCAGGGCGATGGATATAAATTCTTTTTCGCGGAGCTTTGGGACCTCACTACGGAGCCAGCCGGCCAGTTTAAATTCGAGGATTTTTGGCGGCTGCAAAATGACTACTTTGGCACTGAGATCTTTGGCCATTGTAACAATTTCCTTAATTTTTTTGGCTGAAGCGCGTTTTGGGGCTGAAACTGCGTGCACCGGGATGCCGTATCGATCAATCAGTCCTTTTATATATTCTGTGTTGAAAGTGTCGTATTCGCTGTAATTGACCGCCAAATCAATGCCATCGTAACCGGCTTTTTTTGCCAGTTCGAATATGCGGTTTAGTCCGTAACCTCTCAAAGATTCTGTGGTAAGGAGAATCATTTTTTATTTTTAATACTCTGTGTATTTTATCATGAAAACAGGTGGGCGGCAATAATGGATGGTTTGACAGATCGCGTTGTAATTCTATGAATTCTCTTCTATCTGTTCAAAAATCTTTTTTGAGATCTGAAAGTATTTTTTGGTGTTGTTGTATAAAATTTTGGCCAATTTTTCTGAATAAGTGTGTACTGATAAATTTCTGGAATCGGTCATTTTTATACATAACTCAATTTCCTCTTCGGTCAGGTTGAGCGATTTTTTTGCTTCACGAAAACAGGATTTTGGAGAATTGCATAAAATTCCTTCGTGTTCTTCCAGGAAAGATATGATGGCTTTCCAAAGCAATTCAAAGGTAAATTTGTATCTCTGGATTGTGGCGTCGCGCACGATGTCAGAATATTCTTCTTTCAAGACCTTTTCCCAGGCGATCAGAGCTTTTTTTAAAGAAACCAGTATGTTATCTAATTTAGCCATAAAATTTTTCCGTTAAAAACTTTTTGCTCAAAATTTCTATCAACATTTGAAAAATCTATTACATCGACACGATACGGTAATTGTGATTCCTCCAGATCTTCTCTCGCGTGAACAAGTCTTGTCTCATCTTTCACTCCTTTTACGCCGATGTCTATGTCCCGAAAATCGTTGGTTTTTACACTTGATCCGAATATGAAAAATTTTGCACTTTTGTTGAGATGTCTGGAAAGAATACTCTTAACGAGGATTTGGTATTTTTTCTTTAACATGCTTGAATTGTAGGTTTTTTCCTGGAAAAACTCAAATTACTTTTTTGAAATTTCCGTCCTGCCGCCCATGTAGGGCTGGAGAATTTCGGGGATTTTGACGGAGCCGTCTTTTTGCTGGTAATTTTCGAGAATGGCTACGAGAGTGCGGCCGATGGCGGTGGCGGTGCCGTTTAATGTGTGTATCGGCTGTTTGTTGTTTTTGCCGTCTTTGAAGCGGATTTGAGAGCGGCGCGCCTGGAAATCCGTGCAGTTGCTGCAGGAAGTAAGCTCGCGGAATTTTTCCTGGGTTGGTATCCAAACTTCAATATCGTATTTTTTGGCTGCCGGAGCGCCGAGATCGCCGCCGCAAATGTTTACAACTTGATAGTGGAAGCCCAGTTCTTTCATTATTTCTTCTTCGGTGGCAAGGATTAACTCGTGTTCCGCTTCGGATTTTGAAGGATGGCAGAAGCTGAACATTTCTATTTTGTCGAATTGGTGAACGCGGATGATACCTTGGACGTCTTTGCCGTAAGAGCCGGCTTCACGGCGGAAGCAAGTGGAAAAACCGCAATAGCGGATCGGCAGTTTTTCTTCTTCTAAAATCTCCGTGTAGTGAAGCATGTTTAATGGGACTTCTGATGTGCCGACGAGAAAAAGGTCGTCTTCTCCCGGATTTACACTATAAATCTCATTGCGGGCTGCCGGGAAAAAGCCGGTGGCAAACATGGCTTCTTCCTTTACAAGCACCGGCGGGACAACTGGTGAAAATCCTTTTGCAACCAGCTTATGGATGACATGCTGGACGATTGCAAATTCAAGGAGGACGGCCTCATTTTTGAGATAGTAAAATCTTGTGCCGGAGCTGCGGGTGCCACGTTCGATGTCGATGATGTCGAGGCTTTTGCCCAATTCAATATGATCTTTTGGAATAAAGCTGAATTTTGGTTTTTTTCCATGTGTGCGGACGACCTGATTGTCGTTTTCGTCTTTACCATCCGGTACGGAGTCGAGCGGTGGATTGGGAATTTCGAGAAGAAGCGATTCGAGTTCTTTGTCGATGTCGGCAATTTTTGGTTCGAGAGATTTGATTTTTTCTTTTGCCCCGACCATTTCTTTGAGGAGCTTTTCTTTATCTTTTTTGTCGGCGTTGGGAATCTCTTTGGAGACTTCGTTTTGGCGGTGGCGGAGTGTTTCCAGTTCCTGCTGCTGCTCTTTTTTCTCTTTGTGGAGGCGCACAATTTTGTCCACTTCAACATGGACATTTTTTTTGGCGGCGCCCTGTTTGATCAGGCCGGGATTTTCGATGATTAATTTGATGTCGAACATCGTGTCTGATTGTAGTGGATGTGAAGATTTTTGTGAATAAGAAGATAGAGTGCTGGAAATTCTTCCGGAGATTTTGTGGGATTTAGGAGCTGTGAGAGAATTTCCGGTTTGTTTTTTAGAAGAATGAGAATGGTTTTGCTGGCGAGAATTGTTGGCAGCGTGAGGGTGAGGCGGTCTTTTATCGGGGAATGGCTGTTTTTGGTATGGGCGACTTTGTTGATTTTTACAACATGTGAATCAGGAAAAATAGAGGCTATATGGCCATCCAAGCCAATTCCAAGGATGCAAAGATCAAAATTGACCGGAAGTTTTTTTTCATATTTTTCAAGAGATTTGGGGATGGGAAGAGTGGTGTCGAAGTAATGAAAATTTTTTGGATTTGGTGTGTTTTTGAAAAGGGTTTCGCGGATCATTTTTTGGTTGGAATCGGGATGAGTTGGCGGGACGCAGCGCTCGTCAACTTGATAAAAAATCTCGTCTTGGGTTGAGCCCGCCATTTTATCGTAAATGGGACGGGGAGTGTTGCCGCCGGACAGAGCAATGGTTTTTGGTTTCAGTGAAAGGATGAAGGAGATAGTTTGGTCGATGAAACCTGATTCGGAAGAAAAAGTTTTGATTTGCATGCGGATAGTCTATTGAAGTTGTCATGGTTCGACAAGCTCACCATGACAATGTAGCTCACGATTGCGCAAAATCAATGTACATCAAACCATTTGAATCTATCCAAGTTCGTGAGATTGTTCTGGGATTTTGGGCCATCGCTGCCGTCGCTGTATTTTTCTATCTTTATATTTTTTCTTTTAATGCACTTTAATATCTGATCGGTGATTTCCCATGAGGCGATAATTTCCGGGAAACTCAGAAAGTTGACGCGACGATGGCGCATGACGTCGAGCAAAAGCAGGCCGTGCTCCGGCAGGCAATCATCGCCTTCACAGGCCAGAGAGTCTGACGTAGTGATTTCCTGGTATCGTGAAGCCGTGCCGAGCCGGTTGACTAGTCGGATGTTGATTTTTTCGTTGGGCTGAAGTTCAAGAATTACGCGGTTTGGTTCTTCATCTTTCGGCTGGAAACTGAATTTTTTTAATTCTATGACGATGTATGTGTGCTTTTCGTGGAGTTTTTTGCCGGTGCGGATATAAATTGGAGTTTTATGCCAACTTTCACGGTCGATAAAAAGGCGGAGAGCGGCGAATGTTTCGGTGCGGGAATTTTTTGGGATGTCTTTTTCTTTTGTGTAGCTTTTGTACTGGCCGAGGACAATGTTTTCTTCTGATTCAATAAATTTCAGCGCGGAAAGGATGGCGTATTTTTCGCGATGGAGACTTGTGGCGTTTTCGGTGATGGGGATTGACATGGCTACCAGAGCCAGTGTCTGGAGCAGGTGTGATTGGATCATGTCTTTGATTGTTCCGACTTTGTTGAAATATCCGGTTCTTGCGCTGACGCCTATTTTTTCAAAAGCGGTGATTTGGATGTTTGCAATTTCGGGGCCTTTAATCATGAGATTGAGGAGGCGGTTGGAATGGCGGAGGTGGAGGATGCTGTTTACGGCGGATTTGCCGAGGTAGTGGTCGAGGAGGTAGACGCGCTCTTCATCGAAATAACGCGCAGTGAAATGGAAGAGTTCCGTGGCCGATTTTGTGTCTTCGCCAAAAGGTTTTTCGAGAATGAGACGGATGTCGTCGGTTTTTGATTTAGTTTCGCCGAGGTTCCGGATTATGTCTTTAAAAGCTATTGGCGGTACGGAGAAATAGGCGAGTGTTGTTGGTGTCCTGGTCTTTTTGCTGTGGCCGGAAAGTTTTTTTAGATACTCTTT
>JACPLZ010000043.1 GCA_016186245.1 Candidatus Peregrinibacteria bacterium
CATCCACAATTGCCTGGCTATAAGTTTGCAGCTCTTCTTGTCGGGGATACCCAAGTTTAGCCGCTTCCTGCTCGAGAGTATCAGCGGTGTTTGCCGCGGATGTGGGCGCTTCCAATTCTTCATATCTCACATAACCGTTTCCGCCCATATCCACAGAATATAGATGAATTAAAATACCGTTTTTATTTGCCTGCGGACGCACAAGGATGTCCGGATATGGATCACCGCTTCCTTCAGGATATTCCACAAAATCCCGCCCGATTTCAAAATCGACTTTAGGCATTTTTTCTATGAGCATGCTGTATTTGACGCGCCGCGTGCCGTACGCGGGAACGCTTACACCTGCAATCGCCTTTGGTCGCAGGCTCATTCCGGTATCTTTCCAGACCAGCTCATCGCTACAACCGCTATCCATGCATTGCAGACTATCCGGCGCCAGACTCATTGCCGGCGACATTAAATCGGAAATCATCAAATTGGAAATGCCCGACCCGCCGGTATTTTTCAATGTGATAACATAATCCACCTGATCCCCGATTTCCGCTGGAGCGCCGTTAACATCCACGGACGCTTTTGTGGAACTGCTTAACCGGTCAATTTCTCCAATATGCGCGAATGATGCAAACCCAAAATCCAGAAGATTTTCTGCTCCGCTACCTCCGCCATCTCCACCACTGCCGTTCATGCCCGGATAATTCACAAACAGATTGTCTGCAAGACCATCTTCATTTGTTACTTCAAATCCAAAGCCTTTTCTAAAACCAAAATTTGTTTCCAGCCCGCCGCAATCTTCTTTATTATAGAAAACACTGATATACCCTGAAGAATCGCTTACAATAAGATCATCACAGCCATCCCTGTTAATATCGGTGCTTTTCATCACCAGCGCTTTGCGATTGCCCAATGATAAATTTAAAGGCTCCCTCACGAAATTTCCTTCATTATTTATGAACAAACTTATGCATTCTTCCCCAGCATTGCAGCTTTCCTTTGCGCCAACGATCAGATCATCATAGCCGTCGTTATTCACATCGATGCGGGTGGCGCTCTCAATTCCATTGGCGGCAAAAATCACATCGCCTCTTTCCACAAACCTGTCATTGCTGATTTTGTTTTCCAGCAGTTTTACAAATCCATCTTCGTAAACGAGCAGAATATCATCATATGAATCCCCGTTAAAATCAAAATCCAAAATCTGTTTTATCTCTTCCTTTCCGCTATAAATCTGTTTGCCGATGTCTTTGCCGTAGCCGCTTGCGCCGGCCTGCTCCTCGACATTTAAGCGCACCATTCGATCGCCATTCCGGCATCGGAAGCATAAGGGATATTGGATTCCCCCACGGAATTTCCCGCGGCAAAAAACAGCATGTGTTTATTGTCGCCTTCCAGTCCAAGTCCGAATTTTTCTCCAGCATCTTCCAATGAAGTAAACGGCGATCCCGGCAACTGCGCCTGATCTATTTCTGTCTCAAAATCCACAAAATAAAACCCTTTCGGTTCAATGTCTGAATTTCCGGAAAAAGCTTCCACAAAGCCATATTTACCGGATGATGATTTTGGCATTATATACACTCCCGGAAGATAATTTTCCAAATATTCATCCATGACAAGTAGTCGCGCGTCATGATCGAATTTTTGCCCATCATTACTCGGAACGATAAAAATTTCAGCCAGCTCCGTATCATTCACGCTGTCCGATAAAATGGTTTTTGGGAACGGAAAGGAATCGGTTGCGGCAACTTCTACGGACTTCACTCCATTTTCAAAAATTTCCAGGCGTCCGTATCCGTCCACGCCAAACAGTCGCAGATTTTTTGCCGATGTCGTAACGGCGCTTACTGCCTGGACTTTTCCGTTATAAAGCATTGTTTCAGCAACATTTGTGCCGTCCGTATCGCCAAAATTTCCGCCCAACACGGACACATACAAAGCTCTCGGTTCAAAATCCTTTATTTTTTCGGCATCAACTTTTTTACTGGCTTTAAAGCTGACTTTGGCGGGAATGAGATCATCGCTTTCCGCTATGATATTTATTGTGCCTGAAACTTTTTTCCCGCGAAGGACGGTTGTTGCTACGCCTCCTGATGCAACAGCCACCGCCGGATCAAATTCCACCAAAGCGGAGCTCGCTTCTGTAGGCGAAAAGCGGACTGTCTTTCCGTTCATCGTATTTACAAGATTTCCGAATCGATCGGTCACTCTCGCCTGTAAAACAATTTCTTCGTTTTCCGAAGGCAGAATATTGGAAGAACTTTGCATCTCAAGTTTCACAGGATCTCCGGGCAGAGATTTAAACTTCACGATATTCCGCGCAAAATCCGGCGCCTCTACCAGTATTTCCACATCTCCGGCTCTGGTGCCTGATTGGAAATTAACGTTTCCTGGAGCCAATATCCCGTTAGTCATTTTTTCCGGCAATTCGCCGGTAAATCTCCCCAAAATTTCCGTAAGCAGCGTAAATTTAACTGGCCCGTTGTAGGAATTTAAAACACGGTCTCCCGATTTCAGCTTTACGGCAATGCGCGCCAATGATTGCCCGTCGGCGGCAACACTTTCCGTCGCGTCAAAATTTTCATCAAGCACGCTCAATTCCAGATATGCATCCTCCACTACTTCAATAGTTACAGATTTTCCCGGGTAATTTTCAAAATTGATTTTTGAAATGTCATCGGTCTCAAGCAGTAAATCTTCCAATTCGGAATCTGTCAAAACCGCGATTATCTTCCCGTTTCCACTGGTATTTTTTGCCGTGACTTCTATATCCACCTTCCCGTCAAAACTTGCCAATTGCACTCCCGGTATTTTTCCGCTCAAGTCTCCCGTGGCATCAAGTTCCAAAATATTATCCGCAAACACAGAAACCTGCGCATAAGAGCTGTTTGCGATATTTCCATTCTTATCCCGAAGGATAAACTCCAATTTTGTCCTTGACCGGCCGTTTGCGACCAATACCCGCGACTCGGCCTCTATATCTATGTCAATCGGCGCGTCCCCCGTAATCTCCGTTTCCACCGCCGGCACATCAAATTTAACATCGGAAAATTCCACCTCCTTCACTCCCACGTTCTCAAAGTCATCAAAAAATCCCTGTAATTCTCCAAGGAATTCATCAAGCCACACAAAGCCAACCTCATCCTCCACGGTTTCTTCCGGCGCAGGACCGGCCGCTGCAGCCACATCCGTGTCGGACACATACGGCGCCACCGGATCAAATCTTAAATCCGTCTCTTCAGGCTGGGATTTATTGAAATTCATTTCAAAAGAATCTTCGCCCCCGTTCAGCACGAAATATGCAGCTTCATACCCCTTTGGGGAATCACCGGCATAGGCATCATGCAGCTCGTCATCATTTAAATAAAATTCCAGAATATATTCGTGTTTGTCATCAATGCCCATCTCTTTCCACTTCAATGCGTCATGGATTTTTCGCGTTGCCGCAGCCTCTAAATCAAACCCGCTCTCAGGCCGGTCATCCAGATTGTTTACCGCCGGCGCAAAATAATCTTCATAAATTTTCCGGCTGATTTCCAAAACCGTATAATCATCGGGCCCGGCATCTTCCCCAAAAATCCTGTAGCTTCCAGGAATCTGCGCGATTTCCTGGGCTTTCTGCGCAAGCTCCGATTGCAGCTGTGCCATATTTGGAATTTTGAAAAGATTAACATAATTTATTTTGTGAATTTGTCCGGGATAATAATGCGATTGAATATTTAAACCATCCAGAGGCTCCGGCGGATTTGGATTTTGAATGTGCGCGGCCGGTGCGCTCTGGAAAGCCACATATCGTGGATTATCGATTGGCATGCTCTGCGCAGCCAAAGATTTTTCCTGCTGCATGATTGTATACGCTGTCGGTTCATTATGGATAATCATGCTGGAAATCCGCCTGTTTTTATACGGATGGGAATTGACAGTCAGTGTCACGTTCTCACCAAATTCATGATACGGAAATCCCTCAAGTCCATAAGGAATTGTATAAGCCGAATTATGGGAAAGTAATTTTCTGGCAATTTCTCCGGTGTTTTGGCTGGGAATTCCATAAATGCCATCGGCCTCATCAAAGTCATACCATTTGATATCATATACGCCATCGGGCTCGTCTCCCGGCTTATTATCTCTCCATTCATAATCCCTGATTCCATCATTGTCATTGTCGATGCCGTCAAACAGCCCGTATCTGTCCGCGAAATTTTTCAAGGTAACCTGTGTGTTTCCATCGCTCAGCACAACTTCCGATGCGTCAATTTCATTTAGTCCAAGCCATAAAGTGTCAACAGGGCTGAAATCATCGCGCCTCGCGCGGTAAACCGAAGGATTATTATTATCTTCATCTGCCGGATCAATATTAAATTCCAGCCAGCGTGAATTTAAATCCACTCCATCGGAATCTTCCATTTCGCCGCTTATGAAATCTCCGAAAGAATTTATCAGCCTGCCATAAAAATCCCTGAAAGATTCCTCATTGCTTCCCCCGGACTCTTCACCAATTGTGGGATCGAGCGGAAATTTATATTTACCCAAAGTCATTGCCGGCAAACCCCTGTAGCACGAATCCATATAAAGCTTATCTACATCATCAAATTGATATGTCGAAGGAAATTGAAACATGTCTGCATGCTGCCGATAATGAAGGGGGTTGTCCGAGTTCCTGTTTTCATTATTTTTTTTAACATTCTCTGGAAATTTGATTGCGACGCCCGCCCCCGGTACCTCCGTTTTCACCGGCATCTGACTGCCTGCGGGATCGAGCACCGGCATTGTTGCCAGCATCGGAATGCACCGGTCGCTGTTTTTGGAAGTCGATTGATAATTGCATCCCGCCGAAGCGTCATACGCTCCGCCATCATCATTATCGATTTCATCATATTCATCATAGCCATATCCTAAAGTATTGTTATCATACAGCGTAAAAATCGCTCCTTCTGTTTCCGCGTACGGATCAAAATTTTCCGGAATTCCCTGGTCGGAAAAAACAACTGCGATATCCAGCTCGCTCCCATCAGCTTCATCGCGCGTGGTAATTTTACCCATCCCGCCTTCCATAATCGTAACGGAAAATGTAAAAGTTTCCGTGTGCCGGTCTCCATCGCGATAAAAATCCACGCTCATCAACCCGACAACCGTATCGCCTTCGTTAAACATTTTCTCCGCTCCATCCAATTCCGCAAAAATTTCCATGAAACGCCCGCTGTTTATAATTTCTTCCGGCGTGTCCAATATCTCGTATTCCGCATCAGGTTCAAAAACATCGGTTACGCTATCAACGGTATTTTCCAGAATATTTGTTTCATTCTTTATGGCAATATCATAGGTAAAATCAGCCAATTGCTGCGGCTCGCGGTCATTCATTGCATCGATAAATCGGCCGGTTTCATCAAAAGCTTCTTTGATCGCATCATCAAAAGTGTGCGCGTAACTCAATTTTTTTCCGTTAACGCTCACGATAACATCTCCTTTTCGCAGTTTTTTCTCAAAAGGACCTTCATACTTTTCCGCCGCAGTGTGTAAAGTATTGTCCAGAAATGCCGCTACGCCATACTCCGGCACATCCTCTATGACCGCGCCCGTTTCATACACTCCATCGGTGTTAAATCCTCCTTCGTAATTTCCGTCAGTTATCTCCGCTAATTCCTGTGGCGGCAACAGTCTTGTATTGACTCCAGCGGTCCGCATCGGCGCAGCGCTCAAAAGCGAGTCGGATCGCATCGATCTCGTCAAAATAGAATATTCTCCATTAACATTTTTCGGATCAAATTTCAGCTCGCCGTTATAATAATCCGGCTTTGTGGAGCCGAGATACACGCTGCATTGCTTCGCGCTATCCAGCACGTCCGCCTCAATTCCATTCACGTACATCTTGTTATCCGGCTCATTAAAATAATGATAGCGGTAATAAAACTGATCGGTGAAATCTTCTCCAAACACCAGATTTTCCGCTGCCTCAAGCATGTCCGTGTCGCCGTCATTATCAAGGCTTACCATAAAAGGATCATCGCCCACCTTTCCGGAAATTGTAGAATAATCGATCACAGGCAACGGCTCCTCGATTTCTGCTATCACTTCATTCATCTTTTTTTCCAGCGCGTCATTTACGCTTCTCAGATAGAATTTCGTAAACTCGTCTTTGATGTTTATCAGCGCCGGTACGCTGCTGACGCCTCCATTCGACCATCTGCCTGAATACGCCGCCCAGTCATTTACTTTGGAAATATAGCGGTTAAGAACACGATAGTATGGTATTAAAAATTGGTCGATTATATTTTTGGAACGGACATCCTGCAGGCCATCCAGCAGATCGGTGTTCCGCAATTGTTCCCCGAAGCCAGGCGCACCATCCGGGGTCTCACGATTATATTCATTCTCCTCATTGATCGGGATATCCTGAATCACATCGTCCATGACATCTTTTGCCCAAAATTTGTTGTAGCGCATGTAAGCAAGATCCTCCATCGACTCGACATACTCTTCATAATGCAAATACACATCTTCGAAAATTTGTTCCTCCTCATGCGTCAAATCCGCAAAAAATAATTTTTTTTCAAATTCGGCAAAGTCCGGATCTTTTTCATAATACAAATGATTTTTATCAAAATATTCCGCCAGTTTTTGCCGGCCCGCATCATCATTTGTCAGCGGACGGATTACACCATGCCAGATTTCCGGCTTGGGAAAGGCCACCGCAGCATTAAAGTCGAAAGTCTCTGTCTCTCCGTTAAAAATATATGATTTATTGGAAAAATCAGTGTAAGGGAAAAGACTTATGAATCTGTTGCCGTTTTTATTTACCACCGGCAGGGGGATATCTCCGACCAGCACCACTCCGGCCAATCTGTTTTCACGGGTGCCATCTCCATTTCTATATAAATTTTCCAACGAAGAAGCCAACTCCGGGACCGTATCATTTTCTCTGTCAAAAAGAAGAATTTTGACATCCGTAAGATCATTATTTTTGCGGATATCCTCCGCATAGCGCAAAACCCTTTCTCCAATTTTGCGGTCGCGATCTATTTCCAGTCCTGGATACGAATTATTATCGGCATCCAATT
This sequence comes from Candidatus Peregrinibacteria bacterium, assembly GCA_016186245.1. Classification (GTDB taxonomy): domain Bacteria; phylum Patescibacteriota; class Gracilibacteria; order UBA1369; family LOWO2-01-FULL-3; genus JACPLZ01. The sequence goes on from JACPLZ010000043.1 coordinate 7,047, forward strand.
GTGAATCCACCACGATCGCCACAAGATCGTATAAAATTCGAGGATCGTTTTCTCCTTCGGCTGTTTCAGCCAAACTTGCGCCATATGCCGCATTTGCCCCAAAAATCTGAAAGACAAGGGCAAACACGAGCATCCAGCAGGGCAATTTTTTCGTAAAGAATAAAGACATGAGGGTAAACTTATCCGATCGTAAAATATAGCATGCACAACCCATAAAACGAAATTTTCAGGGCGCCAGAAAACGACTTTAAATTGACAGGGGAAAAGAGGATTGTATGAACATTTATTTACTGCCAAGCACGCCAAACACCGGCCCGCTCGCGGCAAAATTATACGCGGGCGCGCCGCAGCGCATCAAGCTCACTCCGGCAACATAATCCGCCAGATTTCCATTATCGGGATTTTCCATTTGCGCCATCACTATAAATGGAAACTCTGGTGGTTTTAACACTGGCCTGTAACAACTCGTTCCTTTAAAATAAATATATTGTCCCCTGCATCTTTCTGTGCCGCTCATCAGCCAGCCTTTATTCGAATTAGGATCCGTGGGGAAAGTATCTCCAAAATAGTCCAGTTTATCCCTGATTGCTTTTGAAATATTTGGCGCTGTCGTTCGGACGGGGGATATGCAGCTGTATGCCGCAGTGCTGGGTAAATTCACTCCTTTGTATATATATTCTTCCGTCAAAAATTCCATGATTTTTCTGACATCATCAACTCTCCGCGCATCCCTGATTTTTGCGCCGCCGCCAATCAAACTCGGCAAAAAAGCCACAGTCAAAACCCCGATAATTGCAATAACAATCAAAAGTTCAATAATGGTAAATGCCTTTTGGCGCATCTTGCTATGGGTTCAGAATGACATAGCAGAGATTGTCCTCAGTGGTTGTCGCGGTCGGTTTAACGAGATCGCCGGTTGTTTTTGCCGCACTGCATTCTCCGTTGGCATTTTCTCTGATTTCCATATGGGCATAAAGACCGTAAGAATAATTTGGCTGATCCGCTCCTGTGACATAATAATACTTGCCCTGTGAACCTGTAAAATCTGTTGGCAGCAAATTTGTCGGCTGCGGATCAACCGGTATAACTCCTCCAAAATTCACTTTAAACGCTCCCCCCCAGGTGTTTTCCGCTGTATCTGAATACCCGGTAGAAAGAGAATCCTGTATCGCCCCGGAAACATTCGGATAATTTTTGCCTTCAAGATTGGCATTAAGGATTACCTTGTCTACTTTTTGAAGATCGGCAATCCTTGTAGCATCTCTGCCTTTGGCCGGCGCTTTCAAAACATTTGGGAGAAAAGCAACCGCCAATATGCCGATAATTGCAATCACAATCAAAAGCTCTATAAGAGTAAAACCCTTTTTAAGCATGCCGCCTATTTAAGGATACTGAAGATATAACACCTGTCCGCATCTGCTGGCGTGCCAAGAGTAAACGGAGTTGCACCAAGGGCTGCTGCACAAGTGGTATTGGCCTGCTGGGTCGTCTCCATTTGTGCTACGACTCCATATTTCTTATTCGTTGTGTCGGCAACATAGTAATAATTACCCGGACAGGTTATTGAAGATGCTCCACCTTGATAGGTTATTGTAGCTGTACCTTTTGGATCAATAGGTATTCCATCTTCAAATCTCAAGTTTACTTTCCCGCTGTCGAAAGTAGCATTAACACATCCAGCCGCTGCCGGAAAATCCGCTTTCTCGACATGCGCATCGGTCAACGCCTGACTTATCGCTCTCAAATTTGTAATTCTCTGTCCGTCTCTGGCCTTTGCCGGAGCCTTTAATACACTTGGTAAAAAGGCCACAGCCAAAATACCGATGATCGCAATGACGATCAAAAGCTCAATCAGCGTGAAACCATGTTTTCGATTTTTCATAAGAATGGGATTAGTTAAAACTTACCGCCATTGTAATAAACAGCTTCCAAATTGACAAGGCATAAATATAAAAGTCCTTTTATAAAACTCCCGCGATATTCGACAATTTCATTATTGGCAGCATTATCGCCGCCATAACTGTCCCGACAGTAACACCGATCATCACCAGAATTACAGGTTCGATTATTTTAGAAATTCCCGAAACGGCCATATCCACTTCCGATTCATAAAAATTGGCCACTTTCATGGTGATTTTATCAAGTTGGGCGGTCTGCTCTCCAACATCGATCATGTTCACCATCATCGGAGGAAATAAATCGCTGGCGGTCAGATTTTCCGCAAGGGGAATACCCTGTTTTACATCTTCTGCGGCCAGCAAAAGCTTTTTTCTATACACCTCGTTTCCTATCGAATTGGCTGTGATTTCCAGCGTCCTCAAAATGGATACATTGCTGTCTATCAGATTGCTCAACGACCTCGCAAATCTTGCCAGATATGATTTTTTTATCAGCGACCCGAAAATCGGAATTTTTAATTTGAATTTATCAAAAGCATAGCGGCCAAAATCTGTTTTTTTAAACAGCACAAAGAAAATAACAAGTCCTATAAAACCAAGTGCCAGAAATTTCCAGTTGCCCACCATGAAATTACTTGTTGCAATAACCATCCTGGTGATTTTAGGCAACCCTCCCGGCACATTCTCAAAAAGCTCTTTCAATTTTGGGATTACAAAAACCATCATTCCAATCACCACCATTATCAGTAATGAAAAAATCACCGCGGGATATATCATCGCGCTTTTCACTTTTGACCTTATGTCATAGGCTTTTTCCGCATCCAAAGAAATGCTTTCCAGTACTGAATCTATCTGGCCTGAAGCCTCGCCGGATTGCACCATTCCGATCTCCGCCTCGGTGAAAATATTTGGATACACCAGCATTGATTCCGACAAACTGCTGCCGCGCTCTATGGCAGTCGACAGATCCTGGATTATCAGTTGAAGGCGCGGAGCATTCTGCATTTGTACCATCAGGGAACGCAGCGCCTTTATCATCGGTATCCCGGAATTAACCATCACTGAAAGCAGATGAAAAAAAGTGGCCTTCTCTTTTATGCTTATTGTTGAATGTGAAAGAAAATAATAGTTTATTTTTTTAATAATCCGGCTTAAAAACCCTCCTTCTGCCAATTCTTCCACCTCTTTTTCCAGAATGATCGCCTGCTCTTTTTCCTCCTGGATATTTAAAACAAGCGGAGTTTTACCGGCAACGTTATGTGTGCCAAGTTTAAATGCTTCCTCCCCGGTTGTCGCGAAATTTTTGTCAGGCATATTTGGCATATTCGAAATATTATTCTGTTTTGTTGGCTACGCGATACACTTCATCCAGAGTGGTCAGGCCTTCCAAAGCGCGGATTATACCGGCCTGCTCCAAAGTAACCATTCCGCCATTTTGAGCCGCTTCCTGGATTTGCATGGTCGTTGCGCCCTCGGCAATCAACTTACGCAATTCATTATTCATTCTCAAAACTTCATAGAGACCAAGCCTGCCGTAATATCCGATTTTTCCGCATTTCTCGCAGCCCACAGCCTCAAAAAACTGCAATTTTTCGACAAGATTCTTATCAATCTCGCCTTCAACATGCAAACCTGACAATGCCTTTTTAACAAGCTCCAGCAGCTCCGGACCGGTCTGTGTCGGCTTTTTGCAGTTATCGCAGAGCTTGCGCACGAGACGCTGGGCGATGATCAATTCTATTGTGGAAGTAATAAGATATGGCTGAATACCCATGTTTATCAGACGCGTTAGCGATTCAACCGCGCTGTTTGTGTGCAAAGTGGAAAGTACCAAATGGCCGGTCAACGAAGCCTCTATCGCAGTATTTGCCGTTTCTTTATCGCGGATTTCACCGACCATGATAATGTCGGGATCCTGGCGCAACGCCGACCTCATTCCGCTGGCGAAATTGAAATCAATATCGGGATGTACCTGGCTTTGATTTAAACCGTCGAGCTGGATTTCCACCGGATCTTCGATTGTAAGAATATTTACATCGTTCGTGTTTAACCGCATCAGACAGGAATAAAGAGTGGTTGTTTTACCTGAACCGGTGGGGCCGGTATTGATGATGATGCCATTTGGAGCTTCCAATGCCTCCTGCAAATTGCGCAGACTTATGCCGGAAATACCCAACGCAGGTAAATCAGGGATTTTACGCGACTTGTCCTGGATACGCATTACCACTTTCTCGCCATTCACTGTCGGCAGTGTGGAAATACGCAGATCCATCTCCTTGCCTTCGCCGGTCGTCACATCAGCGCGGCCGTCCTGGGGCAGCCTCTGCTCATCAATTTTTAAATTGGACATGATTTTTATGCGTGAAACCACAGCCGGATGGAGATTTGGCGGATATTCCACGATTTGTCTGAGTACGCCATCAATGCGATATCTTATCCGTATGCGGTTTTTTAAAGGTTCCAGATGAATATCGCTCGATCTCAGATCAAGAGCATATCCGATGCACACCATTACCATTTGAGGCACATTTGCCGAGAGAATACTGTCCTGGAGCTGCTTTAATTTGTCATCTTTTGGCGCAACCGGCGCTGCTGCGGGTACGACAACCTGCACAACCGGAGTGGTCTGTGTAATCTGCACATTTTGTGGTTTGGCTGCGGTTTGTTCCATTTTATTTCTGGAAATAAGCGTTTACTTGGACTGAAAAATTTATGATGTCGGTTTTCCCTTCATCTCCTTCTTCGAAATTCAGTCGAATGGAAGAAATATCCATCAATCTCACTTCATCGCTAAGCGATCCGGCATTTTCCATCCAATGCAGGAATTTCGTAAAATTATCCGCTGAACTTCTGATGTTCATTCTCATCGGCAAAATCGAATATTTTTCAGTTTCCACCGTGCTGTCAAAATCAATGTTGGACACTTCAAACTGGTCCTTTTTATTGGCAAGCTCATATTCAAATGCGTCAACCTGCCGCGTTAAAATCGTATAATTATCATCCGCCGGAAATATTGTCGCAAGTTTTGTTTCCAGAGCCTTGCCTGCGCCGTCAAACTTATCCCTGGATTTGTCATATTGATTTTTTTCGGAAACGACATCTTTCCTCAATTCTTCTATATAAGCCTTATTTACTCTCACACCCTCGCTTGCAAAATGAAATTCCTGCCATTTCTGGTAGAAATAAAATCCTGCCGCAAGTGCGAGAATCGCGCATAAAATCGCATATGCTTTTATGTGCATCTGCTGCCTTCTTTCCAATATTCTATATGAGATATTCGTCATAATTCTGTCGGGTTAATGGTCTTGTCGGATGCCATGATTTCATCCTGCTGTAAATCCAGATCAAGCTTTAGAGTCGCAGTGTAGCCGTTTTCCAGAGAGCCGGACTTGCTGAATGATTTCATTCCGGCATTCTCAAAAAATCCCGACCTGTTTAATTCATCGATCAGATCGGCAATCATGGTGAAATTTGTCGTATCAAAGCGCTTGGTCTCGCCAATAATCGAAATCCGTTTATTCGCGCTGTCAAAATCATAGCTGGTGTAGCGGATGCCACCCAGTTCATTATAAAAATCTTCCGTATAATTTTGATCCACAGCGCCGGTTCGCAGAGCAATTTCATTGATTATGTCTGACCATTTTATCCGTCCGTTCTTGATTTCCTGGATGATAGTAAGGTCATTTACAATCAGCGTGTTTACATTTTTGATGAAGGCGTAAAGCTCCTGATCGGTAGCCGCGTCAAAATCCATGGTGATAAAAGCATTTGCCAACTGCTGTCCGCCGACAAGATTTATCGCCTGGCTGTAATTTTTGTATTCCCTGCGGGCTTTTTCCTCATTGTTGTCTTTGTAGAATGAAGCTTTGTTGTTTAGAGCCAGCCGCAATTCCTGCTCGTACATTGTCTGAAGGGCGGCTGTATCCGCGTATTCCTGGTCGATTAAAGGAGCCGCAAAAGTACTCTGGAAAATGGAACGGATTGTGATGAATGATTCGCGGAGATCTTTTTTTAAATCTTTCACATACTGCAGTGCGGCAGTTTTGTCTTTATTTGCAGCCGTATGGCTTTTTACAGTATCAAAATTTTGAATGAAGATATCGCCATTTTGACTGAACTGGTCTAGATGGGATTTTAATCTCAAAAATCGCACAACATTGAGATTGGTTTGGAGGCTGATGATTTCCTGGTTTGCCGTGGCAAGATTTTTGGAAGTATTTGGAATATCCAGCTTGGTTGTCACAAAATCGAGCCTGTCAGTCAGCTGGGAAGTAAAAAAAAGTATTGAAACAATGCTGAAAATCAGGAGAAAACTGAAAGAAGCCTTGAGCGCGGTCAGCAAAGTGCTTGTTGGCGGAACAAGATTGTCCAGGAGGGATTTGTCCAGTTTTGGAGCCGCTCCCAGGATAGTTTTACCGACACCGGCGGTTTCCGTGGAAACGATATTTTTTACCACATCGGAAGTGGTCGGCTGCGGTTGCTGCGTATTAAGAACATCCAGAGGATTTACAGGTGTATTAACCTGTAAATTATGAATGGTTCCCTGTGCCGTCGATGTGTTATTTAAATTATCCGCCATTTATTTTTGTTTTTATCTCGAAATTATACCAGAAAACACCTCCCGGAGCAATCCCGCTAATGAATCATTTGCAGCCAAATCCTGAAAATTGCAGGCACGGCGACTAAAAAATAGCGCAGCTGACAAAGCAGTGCGCTATTTTCAAAGATTCTATTCCAAAACTATTTCAATTCCACTGTCGCTCCAGCTTCCTCCAGCTTCTTCTTCATTTCTTCCGCATCTTTGATTTCTACACCTTCCTTCAAAGGTTTTGGTGCGGCATCCACAATATCTTTAGCTTCTTTAAGACCGAGGCCGGTCAATTCGCGGACAACTTTGATGACAGCGATTTTTTGACCTCCGGCAGCTGCAAGTATTACGGTCTTTTTACCGCTTCCGGCATCTTCAGCGCCTTCGCCGGCTGCTGGAGCGGCGGCAGCGACTGCCATTGGAGCGGCGGCAGAAACGCCAAACTCTTCTTCAAGAGCTTTTACAAGCGTAGCCAAATCCATAACCGGTAAACCTTTTACCAGTTCCAGAATTTTTTCTGCGTCTTTGCTTAGTGCTGGTTTTGTTGTTTCGTCAGACATGAGATAGGGGTTAAGAATAAATTAAGATTCCTTTCAGGCAGCCTTGCCTTTTTGCTCCGCAATTGCGTTAAGAGCGCGGACAAAGCCGGCCACGGTATTGTTAAGTACACCATGAAAGCCCTGAATGGGATATTTGATAAGATATAGAAGTTTGCCGATAAGCTCTTCTTTGCTCGGCATTGTAGCCAATACTTTGGTTTCTGCGATTGAAAGAACACGCCCATCAAAAAGCGCGCCGCGCAATTTTAGATTTTTATTCTTTTTTGCGAATTTATAGATCAGACTTGCAGCGGCCATTTGATCTTCCATGCTGAATGCCGCGCCAACCGGCCCCTGGATCACTTCATCAGGAAGCTCTCCATATCCTGTTTCCTTGGCGGCGATATTAAACAAAGTTCTTTTTGCCACCTGGAATTTGACGCCTTTTTCTTTCAACTGTTTGCGCAGATTTTTTACATCCTTGACCGTAAGTCCCTGATAATCCGCAAATATAACAGACTTTGCAGCCTTCATCTGCTCAATCAGATCTTTTAGAATATCAGATTTTTGCTGTTTTGTTACCGGCATAAATTGCTTAAGTTATGGAACCATCAAACCAAAAAAAAATCCAGACTTGTCCATAGACCGGTCGAGATCACACGTCATCCTACCCCACGTCGTCCTACCCCACGTGTCATCCTGAACTTGTTTCAGGATCTCTGTCTCGGCGGGTCTTAATGCCTTTCTGCGGCTGCCCACTATCTACGACGCTGAGCAATATAGCAGGGAAAAAATGAAAGTCAAACTATTTTTTCGCCTCGCCAATTCGTCATTTGATCTTCCTGTTATTCCGGCATACAATCGATTACCTATGTCTTTGTCGACAAATTTCAACCCAAATCTGATAACTGATCTCCAATTCTTTCTCCAAACCGCAAAAACGCCTCTTGTAATTATCCTCGGACCTACCGCCTCAGGCAAAACCGCCGCCTCAATTAAAATTGCCAAACTAATCAATGGTGAAATTATTTCCACCGATTCGCGCCAGCTCTATAAAGGAATGGAGATTGGCACTGAATCAATTCCGGAAAATGAACGCCGGAATATCCCACATCATATGATCGGCGTGACTACTCCGGACAAACCTCTCACCCTTGCCGAATATAAAGATTTGACTACCCAAAAAATTGCCGAAATTCACACCCGCAAAAAAATCCCCATGCTTGTAGGCGGCACCGGCCTTTACATTAGCGCGATTATTGACGCATATGATCTCCCATCGATCCCTCCGGACAAAAAATTCCGTGAAAAACTTGAAAAAGAAGCAAAAAAAAACGGCTCAAAATTTCTTCATGAAAAACTTCAAAAAATAGATCCAGCAGCCGCAGCAACCATTCATCCAAACAATCTTCCCTATATTATCCGCGCATTGGAAATCAACCACATAACCGGCCGGAATAAAAAAACGGCAAAATCAAAATCGCCATATGATATTTTTATAATCGGCATGGATCAGCCGCGCGCAAAACTGTACGAACGCATCAACAACAGGGTCAATCTGCAAATAGAAAAAGGGCTTGTTGATGAGGTGAAAAAGCTGCTCGCCGCCGGTTACAAAGAATATCTCCCCGCCATGTCTTCCCTAGGCGTCAAGGAGATTATACCTTATATCGAAGGTGAAAAATCATTGGGGGAATGTGTGGAAATTCTTCAAAAAAACACCCGCCATTATGCCAAAAGACAAATGACATGGTTTCGCAGATATGATAATGTCAGGTGGATTTCACCGGACAAATTATGAAGAAAAAAACTTTTGAGGATTTATGCCGGCTGGCAGAAAAATTGCGCTCCGATACCGGCTGTCCGTGGGATCGCACGCAGACTGTTTCCAGCATGCTGGAATGTGTCGATGAAGAGGCCGATGAAGTGTGCGGGGCCATCAAAAAAGAGGATTACGAAAATCTTGAGGAAGAACTTGGAGACCTGCTTTTTCAAATCATAATGATTTCACAGATTGCCAAAGAAAACGGCCATTTTAATATTGATGGTGTAATTGCGGCGATTGAAAACAAGATAATTTCCAGACATACCTGGGTTTTTGGCAAAGATAAGGCCGAAACGCCGGACGAGGCAATTGCAATGTGGAAAGAAAACAAAAGAATTCTTGCGGAGCAAAAATCTAAAAACGGGCGCAAAAAGTAATTTTGGCAAAAATTTAACAGCGATGCATGTCCATTCTCAACAAAAAATGGGTAATCAAAAATCTCGATCGGCAAAAAAGCGCTTTTGAAAGAATTATCGAAAACCGCGGTTTTAACGGACGGGATGACATGACCGATTTTCACGATCCGTTTCTTTTTGAGGATATGGAAAAGGCCTGTGTCCGTATCGAAAAGGCCATGAAAAATAAAGAAAGAATTATTGTTTTCGGCGATTATGACGTCGATGGGATCAGCGGCACGGCGATTCTTGTGCATACTTTAAAGAAAATACACGCGGAAGTTTCCTGGCGTCTGCCACATCGCGTGGAGGACGGTTATGGTCTTTCAATGAAATTCATAGACGAATTTATTGAAAAAAATATCGCGGTTGTCATCACTGTCGATTGCGGCATTTGTTGCGCAAAAGAAATTCACAAAGCCAAAGAACACAACATCGATACAATCGTTACCGACCACCACACAATCCCCGAAAAATATCCGGACGCTCATGCGATTCTTCATCCGAAACTTCCAAAAACAAATTACCCCTTTAATGAACTGACCGGCGCAGGTGTTGCTCTCAAGCTGGCCCACGCGCTTTTGCAGCGCAACCTCCCTGAATATTCTCAGTTTTTTAATTCTCTTCTCGATCTCGCCTCCCTCGGAACCGTCGCCGATCTCGGCCAGCTTATCGGAGAAAATCGTCTCATTGTAAAAAAAGGACTGGAAATTTTATCCAATACAAGCTGGCTTGGTCTGCGCCAGATTATGGATATTGCAAGACTCAAACCCGGCGCCAAAATGGACACGACTACGATCGGTTTCCAGATTGCTCCGCGGATTAACGCCGCCGGCCGGATAGGGGATCCTTATACCGCGCTTTCCCTTCTTCTCCAGGAAGAAAAAAATCCAAAAATAGATTCCCTGGGAAAAAAACTGGAAGAATTAAATACCGCCCGCCAGGGGCTGACCCAGTCCGCTTTTGAGCAGCTCGAAGCGCAGCTTAAGGACGTCAAAGAATTGCCTTACATGATTATTGCCCATCATCCGGATTGGCACGTGGGTATTCTCGGCCTGATAGCCGGAAAACTCGCCGAGAAGTACGGCCGTCCGGCGATTATCATGCAGGATTTCGGAGACACTCTCGTGGCCTCTGCGCGCAGCCCGAAATTTTTCAATATAATTGATGCCATCAGTCAGTGCGGCGAATATCTTGTGAGCTTTGGAGGGCATGCCCAGGCCGCCGGATGCAGTTTAAAAAAAGAAAATCTGGATGCCTTCAAGGAAAAAATCATTGCCCATACAAAAGAAAATCTGAAAGATTCGGAATTAAAAGCGGTGCTGGAAATCGATTGCGAACTCGAACCCGACGAGATAACTCTGGATTTTGCCGAGGAACTGGAAAATCTTGCTCCGTTCGGCGCTGGTAATCAGCGACCCACTTTTGTGATCCGCGATGTGGAACCGCTGCTTGTGAATCAGGTCGGCGCAGCCAAAAATCACCTCAAATTTCTTGCGAAAATAAATGAGCAGAATCTTGATGTCATTGCTTTTCGCCTTGGGTCATTCGGCGAAAAATTGCGCCGCCACAAAAAAATCGATATTGTTTGCCAGTTGGAAAAAAATTCCTGGCAGGATAGAGTTTCGCTTCAGCTCCAGGCACTCGACTTTAACATTAAGGAATAAAATTTATGAAAAAATTTTTGAACATTATCATCGCTCTTGCACTGGTGTGTCAGTCTTCCATTTCCGCATTTGCCGTAGATATGACAGGCTGGTACATGTACCGGAATTCGTCTCCGCTGCATTCGTTCTCAATCAAGTATCCGACAACATGGCAGCTCTACACCGAAGGCGATGATCTGCAGGGATTTGCTCTGCAGGAAGATAAAAACAATGAAGAATATATTTTTACAATCCAGGAATTTGATGGCCTGGATTTTGAGAATGTCATCAATTATTTTAAAAATAATAATTCGCTGCTGACAGTTGAAGATATTATTTTTCCAACTGTGCGCGAGGATATTCCGGCAAAAAAAGTTTCCTATGTCGACGGTGTTAAAACTTTCATTAAACGGGGAAATACGATAATCGCCTTTAGCCGCATTAATGAGGAATACAATGAGGTGATTGATGCGATGGAAAGTTCTTTAAGTTTTACGGACAATTGGCATCAATATATAAATTTGCGCGACAAATATGCCTTTATTTTTCCGGTAAATTTTTCCATTGAAAATACAGGGTCTGGAATTGAAATCAGCGACAGCGGATCGATATTTACAATTGAAAAATATCCGAATATTGCACTTGATGATGCGCCTGCGCAGGCGGATATTCCCTCCGCGGTTTTTATTTCCATGAAGAATATCGTATTCCATTCAATGCCGGCAATAGAAGCTCTGTATCAGGACAAATTGACCGATGAAAATTTCAGCAGGATTTTTGTGCAGAATGGAAACGATTCTTTTAGTCTGACGGATACAAATATTGGGGATGATTTTCCGGTCTCCAATTATTATTACGATTACATTGTGGAGATGCTGGAAAGTTTTGAATTTTTTGAAATCGATGCGGAAGATTACCAGCCATACATTTATTTTCCCGATATCCGCGAGAATCACGTGAATGCCAAGGCGATCAATTCTTTATATGAACAGAAAGTTATCAACGGATATCCTGACGGACGATTTTTGCCGGATGGAGAAATAAATCGCGCGGAATTAACAAAAATGATGGTCGCGACTGTTGCTGATCCAAACAGCGGAAAATATAAAAATTGTTTTCCTGATGTGAATGAAGAATGGTTCGCGCGGTACGTTTGCTATGCCAAAGAAAAGGGATGGGTGGAAGGCTATCAGGATGGTACTTTTAAACCGGCCAACAATATCAATCGCGTGGAAGCGATCAAAATCATTCTTGAGGGAATTTTTGATGGCGGAGTGCCATCCGCACCCGGTCCAAAACCGGTTGAATTTGACGATGTTAATTCCCAGGAATGGTACTGGGAATATTTCAATTTTGCGGGGACAAACGACCTCCTTGATACCCAGCATGTCCGCGACAGCAAATTCCTTCCAAATAAAAACATGACCAGGAAAGAAGTTGCCGAGATGATCTACAGGACGGATACGGCGTATTGAACCAATTCAAATATTCTGGAAAAACCGATGATTCATGATATACTGACCGCCTTTCTTTAAGAAAAGCAGAGTATTGACGAAACAGTAAAATTATTGTAGAATACTCTAATAACATTATTTCGTACAAATGCCAGAAGTAAGCCAAAAAGCAATTATAGAGCTCATCAAAAGGAGTAACCGAATCCTGATATTGCCATCGTCTCCGCCTGACGGCGATTCTCTCGGCAGCGCCGTTGCGCTTTATCTGGCGCTCAAGAAACTTGATAAGGAAGTCACGGTAATCAGCAGCGAGCCTGTGCCTCAAGTGTATGATTTTCTTCCAAATATTCAGATTATCGGGAACAAACTCGCGTCAACAAACGATTTCATAATCACAATTGATTGCCGCAAAGTGAAAGTCGAAAAAGTTAAACATTCCATCGAAGACGACAAGGTAAATATCGTCATCACTCCCGAAAGCGGAAAAATTTCCGAAAATGACATTAGTTTAAATAAGGGAAAAGCTGCTTACGATCTCATTATTACCGTCGATTGTGCCGAGCTTTCGCAGCTTCGGGAAATTTACGAAAACAACATTGAAATTTTCCATCAGATACCGGTGATAAATATTGACCATCATATTTCCAACGCCCATTTCGGGAAAATCAATTATGTGGATATTATGTCTTCTTCCACCACCGAGCTGCTTTTTCCGTTGTTTCAAGAGCTTGGACGGCAGAATGATATGGATTTGATTGATGAAGATATAGCCACGCTTCTTTTGACAGGCATCATCACCGACACCGGCAGTTTCCAAAATGCCAATACCACGCCTAAATCTTTTGAGGTTTCCTCAGAGCTTATTGCGCTTGGCGCGCGCCAGCAGGAAATTATCCAGTACATTTACAAAACAAAACAGTTGAGCCAGCTCAAACTGTGGGGGCGTATCCTTTCCAAAATTCAGACTGATGATAAATATCGGATTGTGTGGTCGGTAGTCAGCCAGCAGGATTTCCGCGATACAGGCAGTTCGCCGGAGCAGACTGGGGATTTGATTGATGAATTGATGACCAACGCCACAGGTGCGGAAGTGGTGATCTTGATTAAAGAACAGGGAGACGGCATTATCTCCGGAAGTATCCGTACGACATCTCCTGTAATAGATGCGTCAAAAATTGCAGAACAATTTGGCGGCGGCGGACACACACAGGCTGCAGGTTTCCAAATGCCCGAAACAGACCTGCGCTCAGCGGAGTTTAAGATTATAGAAGGGGTGAAAAAGTATCAAGAAAATAGAATCATAGCAGTTGGGGAAATAACCAAGTTTTCCCAAACAACTTCTCAAATATCATCAGTTCAGCAACCAACTACAACAGCAGTTAAGGTTTCTGAGTCCGGCAAGAGCTTGAAGATTGTAGAGAGTGGAATAGGCAGTTTTTCTCAAACAGTTCATCTACAACCACAGACTTCCCTATCAACTGCCAAACCTCAATCAGAACAATCTTCTCCATCAATATCTGCCTTCTCAACAATTTCCCCCTCTGCTCCAGTTCCACCAAAAAAGTCCAAAAAACAATCTCCCGCTTACGGATTCAAACCGCAGATTCCCGCAACAGAAAAACGTCCCGACACTCCAGGCTACAAATTCGAGGATTAGCACTGTCATGGTGAGCCGAGCCCGCCCTGAGCCCGCCGAAGGGAACCATGACAATACTTTCCATCCTTCGACAAGCTCAGGATGACAATTTTATAACAGCTCCCGCCACAACATCCGCTACCCCTTTTTCAAAAATGCCAGGAACTATCTTTCGTGCCGCCGGTTTTTTTACCATTGCCGCCAATGCTTCAGCCGCGGCCAATTTCATCTTATCGGTAATTTTTCGCGCGCGTGCCTTTAAAGCGCCTTTAAAAATTCCAGGGAAAACCAGTACGTTGTTTATCTGGTTCGGAAAATCACTCCGTCCGGTTGCGATAATCTTTGCG
>JACPLZ010000044.1 GCA_016186245.1 Candidatus Peregrinibacteria bacterium
CTTCTCCAAAATAATCAGAATCAGCGTGCCAATAATGGCTCCTACCGGCCTCACAATACCCTCAAGCAGCTCTCTCACATAACTGCGCGCCTTTTCATCAACCGCATAATACGCGGAGTGATAAGCGTTAGTGTGCACAACAGTGGTAATGGTAAAATTGTTTTTTGCCAGAATCGCCGTCAAAAAAGTGAATTTCCCCGTGAGTCCGATCATGCTCAACAGTGTCACAATCGGATGGAGCAGCATACTCCCAAAAATTCCCAGAGAACCGATGAGGCGGCTGCCCAAAAAAAGCTGGATCAGGAGAGCGGAACAGCTGAACAGCACTGATAAAGTTCCCAAATCGTGAAACAGCGCATGTTCAAATCCACTGCCGGTATCCCTCACAACATGCGACAAGTTGTCAAAAACTGCGCTGGTATATTGAAACTCCAAAAGATTAAATAGTATCCACTGCAGAAAAACGATATAGAATAGACCTTTGATATACGATCGTTCATGAGCCTTGGAAAAAGCCTCTTTTAACTTCGAGACAAATCCGATTTTTTTATCATTGGAAAGATGTTCTTCTTTAATCGGCACACCATGGAAAAGCAGCAGAGGCACAATAAAAAACAGCAAAGCTATCCAGAGATAAATCAGACTCACAATCGGCAAACCGGCGGAAAACAAAGTAATCACCAACCCTGCTCCGATACCACCAATTGTCTCCGAAGCTTCAATAAGCGGAAAAGTCCTGGCGCTTTGCAAAGGATTAAACATTTCCTCAACATAGCTTATAAAATTAATTTTGAATTGAGCGAGAAACACGGAAATGGCCACAATCACCAAAGCAAAGAAAAACACTTCGCTGTACGGCAAAATCTTCATGGCGCCAAAAAGCAGTCCTCCAGCGGCAAAAATGGTGGCAATCATTATCTGTTCCTTGCCGAATTTTTCCAGAATACTGGAATACAGGACACTGCCGATCACAGCAAAACCGGCATTGAGTATAAACAGCAGAGGCAATGACGCAATACCGTATCGCGAAACAAACATTGCCACAATCACAGTCCATCCAAGCACAAAGCCAATTCTATAGAAAAAATTAATAGTCCACGCCAGACCGATCTTCGGCCATTCATTAACGTTTACATTAAAGATTTTGTTCAGAATTGATGTCTGTCTGATATGTTGTAGCATCCGGGCATTATACCATATTTTAACCTGTAAAACAACTAGCTATAATTGCGTCGGCAGATAATAATAATCCCATGCAGGAACGTCTTTTAAAGGCAACAACACTTGGGAAAGCAACGATTCTGGTATCAGTTACAGCATTTATCAGCTACGTTATCGGTCTTTTAAGAGATCGCATCATCGCAATTAATTTTGGCACAACTGCCATTACCGACACTTATAACGCCTCTTTTTTGATTCCGGACATTCTTTTTAATCTTTTTATCGCCGGAGCATTATCAGCATCTTTCCTTCCGGTCTTTTCAGATTATTTAAACAGGGATAAGAATGAAGCTTCTAAAATTGCCAATACCATGCTGACTACGACAACCATCGCCATCGCTTTTTTAGCGGCAGTTGCCCACATTTTCATGCCACAGATTATTCCGCTGATTTTCAAAGAAGCAACAGCGGCAATGCAGACCGATATCATTGGAATGACACGTTTAATGCTTCTATCAGCCATTTTTTTCGCTATCAGCAATACGCTTGGAAATATACTGATGGGCTACAAACATTTTTTTTCTTATGCGGTGGCTCCGATTCTTTATAACATTGGAATTATTTTCGGAATAATCTTCCTTAAAGATAAAATCGGTATCTATTCGGCAGCCACGGGAGTTGTTGTAGGAGCAGCTCTACATGCGATAATCCGCATTATGGATACATTAAAAACAGGATATAAATATCGGCCGGAATTGGCAATAAAGCATCCGGGCTTTCGTCAAATCATCAAATTAATGGTACCAAGATCCATCAGTCTTATCGTCTGGCATCTGAATATGCTGATTTTTGCAAAAGTTGGAATTGATATCCTCAAAGGCGGATTTTCCGCCTTTAATTATGCCCGCAACATCCAGAGCTTTGCCGTCAGTCTTTTTGGAATAGCTTTTGCTACCGCAGTTTTCCCTTACCTTGCCGATACTGTAACGGCAAATGATGAAAAAAAATACACCGGCCATATCCAAAAAACAATTGAACGCATTTTATTTTTCACAATTCCATCAGCGGCAGCCCTGATGTTTTTGACAAAGCCTGTCGTAGAGATACTCCTCGGTGGAGGAGCATTCGATGAAAAATCTGTCCGCCTCACCTCGGCACTGCTTTTCTTTTTTGCCATCTCCATACCATTCGAAAGCCTTGTCCAAATTTTATCCCGCGCTTTCTACGCCCGTAAAAATACAGTCACTCCCATGATAATAAATATCATCAGCGCAGCCATCATCGCCTCCATCACCTATTTCATAGCGCCAAAATTCGGTATCGAATGGTTTTCAATCGGCTTTACCGTCGGCTTTATCTTTTACGTCATCGTCGCTCTGCTATGCTTAAAAAAACATCTCAAACAATTCAATTTTCGGCAATTTCTCGTCAGTATTTCCAAAACAATAGTCGCCAGCGGTTTGATGGTTGCAATAATCCTCATAACTCAGCCTCTGGAAAATATTCTGCCGATAAAACTCGCTCACATAATAAGAATTATTATCGGTGGCGCAGGTTTTTTTCTTGCTGCATATCTTATAAAATCTCCGGAATTGAAATCGATTTTTAGAAAACCCCTGAAAAATCTCCGGCCATAATGATGAAGCTCGGTTATTTTTCAAGAAGATCAGCCACTCTTAAAAATTTTTCTCTTACATCCCGCAAAATGAAATTAACTTCTTCACAATTCATTTTCCCGGCTTTATCCACAACCCACGCTGCAATTTCATCTTGAATATCTCCCTGCCGATAAATAAGATCCCTGGCAACCCGCTCAACAATAAACAATTTCAACCGCTCATCATCGGCTCTGTCAAACACAATCCGCAAAAAATTAAAAAACAATAATCCATAGCGTGTAATTCCTGTATTTATAAAACGCTCCTGATAAGAAAAAGACCCTTTCAACAGCGATTGCATTGCATCAAAATCACAACCGGTTTCAGGCAATTGCAAGCCAGAGTCATCGCCGGTTTTTAATAAATTTACATCATTCATATCAATATATTTTTATTGGCCCTTCAACTTTTAAATCGGAGCCGATCCTCACAAATTGCATTTTCCGCATATTTACAGCGCTTGCAAGGCTTTTTGCGCCAATACCTCCGATTGCCGACTTTGATTTGCGTCCACCAATCAAAGTAGGAGCAAGATAAAAAAGGACATAATCCAGCAATTTATCATTTTGCATTGCCTGGTCGAAAAAAGCACCGTGGATAGAGCTTCCTCCTTCCACAAAAACACTGCAAACATCGCGTTTCGCCAAATAATTGAGCAGTTTTTTCACAGAAACATCCTTTTGCCCAAAAGATTTAAATTCTACGCCGGCATCGCTAAAACGTTTTTTATTTTTTTCAGACGCCTGATCGGCACATGCCACCAAAACATTTTCATCCCTAAAGATTTTTCTGGAAATATCCAGCTCCAGTTTTTTATCAATTACAACTCTCAAAATGTTTTTACCGCGATAGCGTCCGAACGGCGCCAATTCCGGATCATCTACGCTCACGGTACCGTTGCCAACGATAACAGCATCACACCGACTGCGCATCAATCGGGCATCCCTGCGGGCCGGTAGGGAAGTGATCCACTTTGATTTTCCATCCAATGGTGCAATTTTACCGTCCAGACTCAACCCGGCTTTCATAACCACATACGGCAAACCGGTAGTCACAAATTTAATAAAAGGCTGGTTAATAGATCTGATTTCTTCAGCCAGTCGGCTCCGGGCAGACAACACCTCCACATCAATTCCATGATTTTTCAGATACCTGATACCCCTGCCATTAACTTTTTTAAACGGATCCTTCATCCCGATAAAAACCTTTCTGAACCCGGCAGCCACAATAGTCCGCGCGCAGGCGGGAGTTTTGCCAACATGGCAACAAGGCTCAAGAGTTACATAAAGTATCGCATTTTGAAAAAGCATCGGATCAAAATCGACACTTTTTACGCCGGATTTATTCATCAATTCCCTCATGGCTACAATCTCCGCATGATCCGAACCTGCCCTGTGATGATAGCCTTCCGCCACAATCCTGTCTCCCTTTACGATAACTGCCCCGACTGCCGGATTTGGAGAAGTAAATCCAATCCCTTTTTGGCCAGCTCAAGCGCCCGTTCCATGAATATTCTATTCATATACAAATGATTAGAATAATCCTATAACATAATTATCCTAATCAAGCAATAGAACTTACACATGCCTCAAAATATGTCCCATCTTCTCTTTTTTCGTCTTCAAATACCCTTTGCTTCTTTCGTTCGGTAAAATTTCCAGAGGTACGCGCTCTACGATATTCAGCCCATATCCTCCAAGACCAACCACCTTAGTGGGATTATTGGTCATCAATTTCATATTTTTCACACCAAGCTCCACCAAAATCTGGGCGCCAATACCATAATTGCGCAAATCGGCGGGAAACCCCAATTTTTCATTGGCCGTTACAGTATCAAAACCATCATCCTGCAGATTATAGGCTTTTATTTTATTGACCAATCCAATGCCGCGGCCTTCTTGCCTCATATACACCAAAACACCTTTACCAGCCTCTGCAATTTTCTTCATTGCCACCATCAACTGCAGCCGGCAATCACATCGCTCCGACCCGAATACCTCACCGGTAATACATTCACTATGAACCCGGACCAATACAGATTCATCTTCATCCCACTTTCCCATAACCAGAGCAATATGCTCCGATTCATCAACAATTGTTTTATAAATTTTCATTGAAAATTCGCCAAATTCCGTAGGCAGGGAAGATTCTGCAACCAGTTTCACCAGATTTTCCCGTCTGTGCCTGTATTCAATCAAATCCTTAATGGTAATAATTTTTAAAGAATGTTTATCCGCAAAATCAAAAAGCTCATCGCGCCGCATCATTTCGCCATCTTCACACGCAATTTCGCAAATTACCGCCGCCGGCCTCAAACCTGCAATTCTTGCCATATCTACAGCCGCCTCAGTATGTCCGGCGCGCACCAGCACCCCGCCTTTACGTGCACGCAACGGAAAAACATGTCCAGGCCTTACAAAATCATTGGCAGATGAATGATAACCCGAAATTTCCTTAATGGTTTTTGCTCTGTCGGAAGCTGAAATTCCTGTAGTTGTCCCTTCAACATAATCAACCGATACCGTAAAATTACATTTTTTTGATTCCAAAGCATCACCAACCATCGGATAAAAGTTCAAACGATCGGCAATATCATCATCTACAGGAACGCAAATCAGCCCCCGCCCCTCCCGCGCCATAAAGTTGACCGCAGCCGGAGTCACTTTTTCCGCAGCCATCACAAGATCACCTTCATTCTCCCTTTCCTCATCATCAAGCACAACCACCATTTTACCGGCGGCAATATCCTTCAGAGCAACCTCAACCTGATCAAACTTTTTCATCACTCTATCCATAGAAACACATTAAAATCTATAAAGCATCGGGAATCAAGCCATTTTCGACCGAGCAGACATATATAAATTTATTACAATTGATGCAGTGCTAGGAAGCAAACTATTTTCGACCGAGCCGTATTTACTGATACGGCAAGTAGAAAATAGTGCAGCTGACGCAGCAATGCGCAATTGTAATAAATTTATATCGCAAAACGCTTAAATTCTTTCACTATGGCATCAGCCTCCTTCAAAAGCTGCTCAATGGTTTTTTCCGGATCCTTCACAAAAATCTGCTTGATAAGCGCATTTTCTTCACGAAACTTCTTTTCCTTGCCAATCATGATTTTTTCAACAATTTCCGCAGGCTTGTCTTCATTCTTTAACTGCTCTCTCCAAATTCCTTTTTCTCTTTCCAATAAATCCGCAGACACTTCATCCGGAGAAATCACCTCGGGATTTGTAGCCGCAATATGCATGGCAATATC
Organism: Candidatus Peregrinibacteria bacterium; assembly: GCA_016186245.1. Taxonomy (GTDB): domain Bacteria; phylum Patescibacteriota; class Gracilibacteria; order UBA1369; family LOWO2-01-FULL-3; genus JACPLZ01. The sequence continues at coordinate 6,082 of JACPLZ010000044.1, forward strand.
TTTGGCAATTTCACCGCTTCCTCCCTGCAGAGAAACAAGTACGCCAATTTTTCTATTTGAATGAACATAATTTCCCACATTATCGCCTTCCACAATTTTCATTTCACCAACCTGCACGTTTTCACCAAGCTTCAAAACAGCCTCTTTCACATCAGGCAAGTCCCGAGCAATTTTAAGAAAATCATCTCCGCGGGCAACAAAATCAGTCTCACATAACAGCGTAACCATAGCCGATTTCTTACCATCGGACTTCACAACAATCGCACCCTGGCCGGTAGATCTGCCAGCCCGATCAGCCGCTTTCGCCTCACCTTTCATCCGTAAAATATCAATTGCCTTTTCAAAATCGCCACCGGCTTCTTCCAATGCGGTTTTACATGCCGTCATAGAAACACCTGTCGTTTCGCGCAATTTTTTGATTTCCTCAATAGTTACAGCCATATAGATTTGTTAAAAAAATAATTTGTTAGAATCTTCACGGGAGTTTTCCCGTCAGAAGCGTATAAATATAAGTTTCAGGAATTTTCATCGCCAGATACCCAACCACCGGTATTTTCACCTGCTGTCCGGTATAAGCCAGAGCCATTCCGGCGCCATGCAGAAACAAAAGCACCACCCATAAAATCAGACTCAGTATAGGACTCGCAAGAGCAATTATAATCGTAAAAAACCACAGAGCAAACAGCCCCAATCCCTGCCTGGCATGAAAAACACAAAATGGATTTCTTACCATTTTTACCGCCGTCAGCACACAGGTAACAATATTAACGACCGGGAGATAACAGATAATTGCCCAGCCATATTCATTCTTTAATTCTTCCTCAATCATTTTTTGGATTTAGACACAGATGATTTCACTGCATCAACTACTTTTTCGATATAGAATGACAATGCATTCACGGCATCATCATTTCCAGGAATAGGATAATCGACATTTGAAGGATCAGAATTGGTATCAACGACACCAACAATCGGAATACCCAGTTTGGAAGCCTCCTCAACAACAATATTATCACGCACCACATCCAGGACAAACACCGCATCCGGCTTAACAGTCATATCCTCCACGCCACCCAACGCAATCTGCAGTTTATTGATTTCCTTTGTAAGTTTTGAAGCCTCTTTTTTGGTATACTTATCAAAATCTCCGCGTTCTTTCCTCTCTTTAAGATCGGTCAAATATTTGATTCTTGTTTTGATTGTTGAAAAATTGGTCAACAACCCAGGAATCCATTTGCCAACCACATACGGCATTTTGCATTCCAGAGCCGCTTTTTCCAGCATTGTAATAGCCTGCGGCTTGGTGCTGACAAAGAGGATAACTTTACCCTCTTTTGCAATCTTCGACAGAAAATCCAAAGCAGCCTGCAAACATTTTGACGTTTTTTCAAGATCAATAATATGAATTCCATCCTTTTCACCATAGATAAAACGCTTCATTCTCGGATTCCACTTATGCGTTCTGTGGCCGATATGAATGGCTTTTTCGAACATCAATTTTACATCCTGCTCCACCGGCATTTTTCTTGCCTTAAAAAAATAACAGGGCTAATCTAATGAAAAGCGCCTGATATTGCAAGTAAAAACTATTTTACAAATGAAAGAACTGAAAATTTTCCGGGAACAAATCGACGAAATAGACGGAAAATTAGCAGCTTTGCTTCAAAAACGGGCTGAGATGGTCAGACGTATCAAATTTTTAAAAACAGAGCATCATCTTGCAGAAATAGACCGTGAACGGGAAAAACAGATTCTCGATCGTTTGGAAACAGATTACGAAAAAAATATTTTCCGGACAATTTTGAATGAATCGAAAAAACTGTAAAGCGTCGACATTTTCCACCCATAAAACACTTTCTTTTTCACCCTTTTTCTGATACAATACCCAGATATAACCGCATCAAATGAGTGAAGAAATGAAAATTGCAATTACGCTCCCAACCAATGCTTATTTCATCTCAGGAATAAGGGATTTTACTTTGAACATGATCAAAAACACCACAAACTTTCCTGAAAAATGGGCTTTCCGCTTCCAGTCTGTGGTGGATGAGCTTTGCAACAATGCCATTGAATATGGATCGGCCTCCGGCAGTGAAATCCGCATTACATTCAACCATATCAAAGATCAGTATCTCGAAATCAGCGTTGAAGACACAGGAACAGGTAAAAATAAAATCAACGCAGCCCAGCTCCAAAAAATATTCGAAGATAAAAAACAGCCCGGATACGCTTTTACAGGCCTCCGCGGCCGTGGTCTCGTCAAAATAGTGGGAGAATGGACAGACGAAATACACTTTGCAGATCGCCCGCAGGGTGGAATAATAGTAAGCGTAAAAAAATTTCTCCAGGACGCACGGCAGAAAATTCCAAATGAAGAAAATTCCCAAACAATTATCATCCAATAACCAATTTATCCCATGGCAGAAGCCAACATAACAACTGATGAAATAGCAGGTACAGTACCTGACAAAAAAATAAAAGTTGCCCACATTTCCGGCCAACTCGATGAAAGCAACATAGATGAAAAAATCCAGACACTTTATAAATTGCTGGAAGACAATCCTCAGGGTTTGAATTTGATCCTGGATATGGAAAACTTGGATTACATGAACAGCAAATCAATAGGCTATTTAACCGATATTTATGGAAAAGTGGCCCAGAACGGGGGACAGGTTTTGATTGCAAAAACAAAACCGAACATCGCAGACATATTGCAGGTTGTCGGCCTTACGCAATTAATTAAAACTTTCAATTCTGTTGAAGAAGCAGTTGCGAGCGTAGCAGTTGCGAGCGGAGCGAGCAACCTTGCTCCCGCCCCCGTATCTTTCCCTGTCCCCATATCCTCCCCTGCATCCCTCGATCAGCACCCCCCAGTTGCGAGCGCAGCGGAGGCTCCTTCATCACTAGACCAACAACCCTTGGCAACTCCAACACAACCACCAGTTGCAAGCGCAGCGAGCAACCTTTCCCCCGCTCCTTCCCCAACAACTCCTCCGACACCTCCAGCCAATCAATAAATCCCAATGCCCAATGGAGAAACAAACATCCTTGTAAAAATTTTAGAAGTACTTCAAAGCAGCATCATTGGTACTTATAATTTCATTTTAGAAAATCCGTTACTGTTCACGCTTTCCTTTTTGGCAGCCATTTTTCCGGTATTGATCTGGCTATACATTTTTTCCAAAAAAAATGAAAAAAGCAAAAAAACAGTAGCTCTGATATTTTTTCTCGGCACACTGACCGCCCCGGCACTTCTTCTTTTACAGGAATATTGGGCGGCATTTCCCGATTTTAATATTGCATCCCTTATTGAAGAAAATATCACCGCTCAAAACACTCGCTTCATTTTAATGTTCCTTCTTTTTGCGGCAATGGAGGAAATTATTAAATTTTACGTCATCAAAATAATCGACAAAAAAACCATTTTGATCAGCAGCATAAATGACGCTCTGCGATACAGCCTGGTATCCGCTCTCGGATTCTCATTCGCAGAAAATATTTATTACCTCGTACAATACAATCTCGGACGACTATCGCTGGCGGAAGTAACACTCGGAGGATTGGCCGGACTTTATATATTCCGTTCAGTTTTTACAATGTGCGCTCACATGATTTTTTCGGGAGTTTTCGGTTATTTCTACGGCATCGGCAAATTTTCAATTTTGATCAATGAAGAACAGAAAATTACCGGTCAAAAAAGCCCGATGGCAAAAATTATCGCCAAAATGTTTAATCTGCCGCTTAGCGAAGGCTTTCGCCAAAAACTCATTCTCCGCGGCCTGGCCACGGCGATTACAATGCACGTAATTTTCAATTATCTGCTTCAATTTAATATTACAATTCCGGTAATAATTTTTGTTGTTTTGGGTTATTTTTACCTCCAATATCTCCTCAAAAGAAAAACAGGCCATCTCGTACTACTTGCCGATCCCACAACTCAAAGAGTCTCGACAATGGCAAAACGCGATGAAGATGTCGTTATTGAATTGATCGGCATGTGGTTCAATGAAAAACGCTACGTTGATGTTATCCACATCTGCGAAAGATTGCTGGAAAGAGATCCGGATAATCAGGTTGTTGCTCTATTTAAGGCTAAAGCTATGGACAAAATGAACGACAAAGACACCTACAAACAGGTGCTCGGTACAGTTCTAAAAAGTAAAAATGACCTTTCAGCAGATGATCAAAATATAATCAGCCGACATATTTCCGAAAAAGAAAACAGACAAAAAGAACAAATAAGAATGTTGCAGCAGATGGAAAAAGAAGGCAAAAAAATCCCCCAGCCGTCAGAAAAAAAAGAAATCTCCGACAAAAAAGAAAAAGGTCTGCTGGAGAGCTACACCGGAGAAGGCACATTTAAAATTTGATGGAAGGGGAATGTTGCTCGCTCCGCTCGCAACTGGTACATTACTTGCATGAGTTTCACCTCAGCCAAAATCGCCCTCGTCTTTGACTGGATGACATGCCGCGGCGGCGCCGAAAAAGTAAACATCGCACTGCACAGTCTCTTTCCCAAAGCTCCGATTTTCACTTCAATTTTTAATGCGCAAAAATTTCCAGAGATGGAAAAAGCCGCCGTTACCACCTCTTTTATTCAGCATCTGCCGTTTGCAAAAAGCAGACACCAGCTTTATCTGACATTCATGCCTTACGCCTATGAACTTTTTGATTTAAGCGGCTTTGACATAGTGATTTCCAGCTCTCATGCGGCGGCAAAAGGCATCATCACCAAACCGGAAACACTGCACATTTGCTATTGCCACACGCCGATGCGTTACGCCTGGGATAACTGGCAAAATTACATCCGCGAATACAACATGAACAGGCTTTTCAAAAAGATTGCCAAAAGAAGAATGCACAAAATACGTCTTTGGGATCGCCTGGCCGCAGACAGGGTAGACCACTTCATCGCAAATTCCAGTATCGTGGAAAAGCGCATCCAAAAATATTATCGCCGTCCATCGACTATAATTCATCCGCCGGTGGAACTTTCCAAATTCAAAATAGCCCCTGCAACAAAAGGGTATTACCTCGCGGTCGGCCGTCTTATTCCTTACAAAAAATTTGATCTCATTATAGAAACTTTTAATCAGATCGGCCTGCCTCTCAAAATTGCCGGCACCGGAAACATGGAAAAAGAGCTCCGCCTGCGTGCAAAAGGCAACATCGAATTTTTGGGACATGTGAATGAACAAAAACTTGCAGAACTTTATAGTGAATGTGAGGCTCTGATTTTCCCCCAGGTTGAAGATTTCGGGATTACTCCATTGGAAGCAATGGCTTCCGGCCGTCCGGTTATAGCTTACGCACAGGGAGGGGCGCTGGATACGGTGATAGATGGCAAAACCGGTATTTTCTTTAAAAAACAGACTCCTGTGGAATTAAAAGCCGCCATAGAAAAATATCAAAAAACCAAAGATGAATTTGGCCCAAAAGAGCTCCGCCGCCACGCCGGACAATTCGACCGCGGACATTTCGAGCAGAAATTTTTGAAATACGTCGAAGAAAAATGGCAAGAATGGCAAAAATAATTTTCACTGGCGCAGTTGACGCCGCAGTGTACGTTATCAAGAACTTTTTTAAATTGATACAATGCAAGGAAACAAGCCATTTTTGTTTGAGCCGTACTTAGTGGTACGGCGAAAGTAAAAATTGGCGCAGTTGACGCAGCAGTGTGCAATTTAAAAAAGTTCTTTCACGCAGTCACAACTGCAATCACTATATTCACAAAAGCCCAAGCCAGCATTACAACAACCAGCCCTGTAACACTATAAAATAGCGCTTTTTTGCCTTTGTCTTTATCTTCCGACAATCCGGCAAAAAGGTAGACAAATCCGCCATACACAAATCCTCCGACACAAATCAATCCGGCAATTCCAATTAAAAATTCCAGAATGAAACGGATATAATAGGGGATCATCCATAGAGAAATCCGTCCGGTTTTGATACCGCAGCCAAGAACATCGCTTGCGCTCATAGGGCCTCTCATTGTCACAGATGTGTCATCAAACCTCGAAAAAATACTTTTCCTTTCTTCATCAGTCAAATACGCTGCCTTCTGAAGCAATTTATTACATTCTTCAAGAGAAAGTTTTGTAAACGGCAAAACGCTGTCTCCGGAAAGCACCTCACCATCACTAGTATCGCCAGTTCTTTCAAAAACAGCAGTATCAAGGTCGCTTTCCTCATCCACAACCGGCCCGGTCAAATTATAATCATCAGGATCAGGAACATCTTCCAAAGACATATTCTCCAAAGCTCTAATCAAAGGTTGATCTTCCACTTCTTCCACTTCTTCAACTTCCTCATCAGTCACCTTACCATCTTTCTCTTCCTCACGTGGAACATTTGGAGGCGGCAGCTCTGGAAGCAAAACAACATCCGCAAACACATTCCCCCCATTCGCAAAAACCATAAAAATCATCAAAACCTCCACCACAAAAACCCCTGATTTTCGCGCCAATTTTCGCAATCTTCGCATAGGATATAAATTTATCCCCGTATTATACCACAATACCTTGCCCTTTTAAACCCTTAAGATACAATAAAAGCTCACCATAACACTATATTTTCAATGACCTCCACATCATCAGCGCCTGCGCTCTCAACAACAATTCCAACAACGATTCCTGCCACCATAGCCATCGTAGGTCGTCCAAATGTCGGTAAATCCGCTCTTTTTAACAGATTGATCGGTAAACGCCATGCTGTCGTCGCTCATGAAGCAGGCACAACCCGCGACCGTATCAGCCATATTTTCGACTGCAACGGCTATGAAACCATGCTTGTTGACACAGGCGGCCTGGAATCCGGAGCCAAAGAGGACATTGAAGCTGACATTCAGGCACAGGCAAAAATCGCCATTGCCGATGCGGATCTCATTTTTTTTGTGGCCGATATAAGCCAGGAACTCACTTCCGATGATTTCGCCGCCGCCAATATTCTTCGCAGATCAAAAAAAACAATTATTTTAATAGGAAATAAATACGACCATCCAAATCAGGAAAAAAACAGCTACAATGTTTTTGAATTGGGTTTTGGCAAACCGATAAATACATCGGCATTGCATAACCTCGGCATAGAGGAACTCAAAAGCAAAACCGAAAAAATTCTCCGACAACTCAAATTCAAAAAAGGAAAAATTCAAACGGATCCAAACACCGTAAACATATGTATTCTGGGCAAACCAAACGCCGGAAAATCTTCCCTTGTCAACGCTCTTACAAATTCACAAAAAGTGATTGTGAATGAAAAGCCCGGCACAACCCGCGACGCTATCGATACCGAATTAAATTATAATGAACAAAAATTCAATCTTATAGACACGGCAGGCCTTAGAAGACGCGGAAAAATCCAGACCGGCATAGAGCATTTTAGCGCTCTCCGTTGCCTTAAAGCGATTGAACGGACAGACATCGTCGTATTGCTGATAGACGGAAAAGAGGGGCTCACAAGCCAGGATACTCACATTGTCCAATACGCCATAGAAGCGCAGAAAGGACTGATTATCGCAATCAATAAAACAGATCTTTTTGAAGAACAGGAAGAAGAAAAAGATAGAATAATTGCCCGTCTTCAGCGAAGATTTACATTCGTACCGTGGGCGCCGATAATTTTTATTTCCGCAATTAAAAAAATCAATATTTTTGAAATTTTAAAACAGTCTCTGGAGATAATAAAAGAACGCAAAAAACGCATTCCGGAAGGAGAACTCAACGCTTTTATCCAGAAAATCAGTTTTAAACACATGCCATCAAGCTCCCATGTCCGCAAACCGGCATTTATTAATATCAGCCAGGTTGATGTCGCTCCTCCAAAATTTCTGCTCCATTTTAAAAACGCAGGAAATCTTCATTTTTCCTACCCCCGTTACCTGGAAAATAAAATACGTGAAAAATATGGTTTCCGCGGTACGGCGGTCAGTTTGAAATTCAAATAGCGGAAATTTTCAAAAACTTCTCGCGGCTTATCTTTGCTTCGCCATAGCGCTTAAACCATTCATTCCTATACTGCCGCCGCCGGTCGATATTATGAAATTTCAGCATATGGTCAGTGATAACCAGACTCGCCTCATTTCCCGCAATACCGCGTTTTTCGACTGCGCGTTTCATTTGCCATTTTTTCATTATTTTTTCAAACCGTTTTCCAAAAATCCACTCGAAGTTGTCATGGTGAGCTTGTCGAACCATATCCTGGACAACCATGTCATCCCTAATCGTGTCATCCTGAACTTGTTTTGTGTCATCCTGAACTTGTTTTGTGTCATCCTGAACTTGTTTTGTGTCATCCTGAACTTGTTTCGTGTCATCCTGAACTTGTTTTGTGTCATCCTGAACTTGTTTCGTGTCATCCTGAACTTGTTTTGTGTCATCCTGAACTTGTTTCGTATCATCCTGAACTTGTTTTGTGTCATCCTGAACTTGTTTTGTGTCATCCTGAACTTGTTTCGTGTCATCCTGAACTTGTTTCGTGTCATCCTGAACTTGTTTTGTGTCATCCTGAACTTGTTTCAGGATCTCTCCCTCCTCAAAATACCCATCCACCCATTCATTTTTCCTCAAAAATTCCCCATACACCCCATCATCAATTATCGGCACCAGATTCTTGACCCAGTAAGCCAGATAAATATCCTTCTCAATCGCAATAGTGGAAAGATCCAATGCGGAATCATCCACAAAAAAACTCAGGCAAAATCTTCCGGCAATTTTTTCACCATGCCTCCGCACACCAAAAATATGTAAAATAGCGGTAACAAATATCCGCACGGTAAAAAGATGCCCCTCTCGAGCCACAATAAAAAGATCAATATCGCTCGCCGCCCGCACCCTCCCGAAAGCCAGATTATTACACACCGCCACCATCCTCAAAAAAGGCACGAATCTAAGAAACCGGCAATATCTCCACACCCGTTTCCACAATTTTTTTTCCAGCTCTTCCATAGTATAATTCTACCGCATCATGATAGAAAAAATACAACTTAAAAACATCCTCCGCAGCATTCCCAAAACTCCCGGCATTTATAAAATGCTCGATAAAAACGGCAGGGTTATTTATGTGGGAAAAGCCAGGCAAATCAACAAACGTGTCCGCCAATACTTTCAAAAAGATTACATGCATTCCACCAGAACCCGCAAAATGCTCGAGAATTTGGCCAATATCGAAACCATCGCCACCGATTCTGAGCTCGAAGCGATACTGCTCGAAACCAATTTGATCAAACAGCTTCAGCCAAAATACAATATTTTGATGAAAGATGACAAAAATTATGTCTACATCCGCATCACCAAAAACGAGGATTTTCCCCGGATACAGATAGTAAGAAAAGTATTGAATGATGGAGCTAAATACATCGGCCCAAAAACCTCCGCCCATAAAGTAAAAGAAACATTTAAAATTCTCAAAAAAATCTTTCCGTTTAGACATTGCGGTCTGGATATCGGTCTTTTGGAAAAACGTAAATTTCCAGAAAAACATGCAGTAAAAGTCACTCGCAAGGTTCTTAAATATCCATGTCTTGATTACTACATTAAGCGCTGTATCGCGCCATGCATCGGCAATTGCAATATTGAAGAATACCGTCAGATCATCAAAAATGTGGAGAATTTTCTGGAAGGAAAAGCGGACGACATTCTCAATGACCTCCGCAAACAGATGCAGACTTACGCTCAAAATCACGAATTTGAAAAAGCTGCACGCCTCCGCGACAAGCTAAAAAAAGTGGAAGAAATTTTGGAAAAACAGAAAATTTCCGATCCAAACCGCAAAGACACCGACATCATAAATTACGCCACCATAAGCGATAATGCATATTTTAATCTTTTTCAGATACGAAATGGCAAATTGATTGGGCAGGAAAATTTCATATTGCAGTTGCGAACCGCCGGAGGCGGTGAACAACCTTCTCCTTCCGAACAAAGCGAAGTTCTAGAATCTTTCATGGAACAATATTATGAAATCGCCGCCGACATCCCCCAGGAAATTCTGATTCCTCATGCCACCGAAAACAACCTTGAAGAATTTATGAAAACCAAAGCTCAAAAAAAAGTAAAAATTATTGTTCCCCGGCGCGGTGAAAAAAATAAATTACTGGAATTAAGCCTGAAAAACGCCGAAATATATGCCGATAGAAATCGCCCAAAATGGGAAGACCAGAAATCCGCCATCGCCTCAATCGCTGAAATTTTACAACTCCCTTCAGCTCCAAAACGCATCGAATGTTATGATATTTCCCATTTAAGCGGCACCGAAACCGTCGGCTCCATGATCGTTTTTGAAAACGGCTCCGCAAAAAACAGTCATTACCGCAAATTTCATCTGCGCACGGTGCAAAATAAACCTGACGATTATAAATCTCTGGAAGAAGTTATTTACAGGCGTTTCTCCAAACTCACCTCCGAAAATTTACCTGCCGGTTTTAAATTTAAAAGAGCCGCCAAAAAGCATCATGAATTTATCAAACAGCACACTCCGAAAGATTTTATATGCACAGACAGACAATTTTACGTGCTGGAAAAAAATATGGAACCTCAAAAAATCGATTCAATGCATGGATTTATCGCCATCAAAGAATACCCGGGCAAATTTTCCGAAATCAGCAATTTATGGGGATATAAACTTATCAAAGAGGCGATAAAAAAAACCAAAGGCAACCGCGTATATATCGCCTGCACGGAGGAACTGCGCGATTATTGCTCAATGATAGGCTTTGAGGAAATCAAAAAATTGCCGCCTGGAATAAGGGACATGCTGAAAAACTCCCGATCACAACGAAATTTTCAGGATTTGAGCGAAAATGATGAAGCTCGAGGAGGCATATCAGAGAAGATACGCCGACGAGAGGTGAATCATTTGCAGCCAAATCCTGAAAATTGCAGTAGGTCGGGAGTTTTTCAGCGTGTCCTAAGGACAACTTATCCAATCACGATGGCCTACGACAAAAATAAACACAAAATTGATGAATCATTCAGCAAAAAACCGGATCTCATCATAATTGATGGAGGAAAAGGACAACTTTCCGCCGCAGATAAAATTCTTAAAGAATTGAACCTGGATATTCCACGCATTTCTCTTGCAAAAAAACTGGAAGAAATTTTTTTTCCAAATCGGCAAAACTCTCTCATTCTTGATCGCACTTCTCCAGCACTCAAACTCCTTCAGCATGCCCGCGACGAAGCCCACCGCTTCGCCATCACTTACAACAGAAACCGCCGTTCCAAAGCCTACAAGAAGCCATAATTATTAATCTTAGGAACCTCTGAAAAACCTACGACAGTTACGAAAATTTCAGAATTTGAGCGAAAATGATGAAGCTCGAGGAAGCATATCAGAGAAGATACGCTGACGAGAGATGAATCATTTGCAGCCAAATTCTGAAATTTGCAGTAGGTGGTTTTTCAGAGGTTCCCTTACTATACGATATCATTTTTGTCATGGTAAGCCAAGCCTGCACTGGGCTTGCAGAAGTGAACCACGACATAGATCCTGAAACAAGTTCAGGATGACACAAAAGTTCAGGATGACACAAAAGTTCAGGATGACACAAAAGTTCAGTATCTCACAACAATATCACTTCCGCCTCATCCACCACCTTCTCCACCCATTTTTCCACATCCAAATTCTCCTCATACCTCCTCACGTCATAAACATTCGCCCTTAACTCCGGCTTCCTGGGCATAAACATCGTACAGCTGTCCTTGCATGGCAATTTGGAAATTTCAAAAGTCCCGATTTTTTCCGCCAATTTCACAGTCTCCTCTTTGTCAAAACCGATAAGCGGCTGGAACAAAGGAATTGTAGAGGCATCATGAATTGCAAACATATTTTCAGACGTCTGGGAAGCAACCTGCCCCAAACTATCGCCGGTCACAAGCCCTCTGGCCTTTTCCTGCCGCGCAATTTTTTCGGCAATTCTGACCATCATGCGCCGATACAGCACAGTCCGTATTTTTCCGGGTATATCCAGATTCGTTGCAATGGCTTTCTGTACCTGCCCGAAAGGCAGCAAATAAAGCTTGGTATGTTGCTGATATCCGCTTAAAATTTTCACCAGTTGTTTTACCTGCGCCATTTCATCCTTGTCCGTATACGGATAGCCATGAAAATGCGTAAAAATTATGCGCGCGCCTCTCCTCATCATCAAATAAGATGCCACCGGAGAATCAATACCGGATGAAATAAGCGACACCAGTTTCCCCTGGCTGTTAACTGATAATCCTCCGGCTCCGTCATATTTTTTAAAAGAAAAAAAACCGTGATTATTAAAAAACTCCACATCAATGGTCAGCTCCGCATTTTTTAATTTGACCGGCAATCCCAATCCTTCATCCAAAAGCAAAGCTCCAAGCTCGCGCTCAGCATCAACAGAATGAAAGGGGAGTACCATCGACCTTTTGCACCTTACTACAAAATTCGCCGGCTTTTGTTCAAACTTCGGCATATTATCCCAAATCTGCCCGGCAAGCTTTTTTAAATCAGTCGAGCCCTCAAGCACAAACTTGAAATTTCTCACACCAAAAACTTTTTCAACAACATCGACATATTTATTGATATCAATTTTTTCCGGCAATTTAACCGTCAAACGCCCCAATGAATGTCTAACAACAAAATTCCCCTTGAAATTCCGGTCCAGTTTCAGCTTCAAAAATCTCTGCAGTTTTTTAACAAAATAGTCTTTGTTGGATTTCTTCAAACCTATTTCACCGTAATGTAACAACAAATATTTCTCCATTGCATCATTTATGGCATACTACAACCGATATTCCAAGACAAACCATCAAAACAATGCATCATTTTCAGCCGAAAATCATGGGAATTTTGAATCTGACTCCGGATTCTTTCAGCGACGGCGGTCAACACAATCTTTTAAAAAATGCCGTTAAACATGCAAGAAAAATAGAGAAAGAAGGCGCCGATATTATCGATATTGGAGGAGAATCCACCGGTCCGAATTCTAAAAACATCTCTTTGGAAGAAGAATTGAGCCGTGTCATCCCAATTCTGAAAAAAATCCGCAAAAACACGAAACTGCCGATTTCCATCGATACCTGGAAAGCGGAAGTTGCCAGGCAGGCTCTGGAAGAAGGCGCCGACATGATAAATGATGTTACGGCTCTGCGAGGAGATAAAAAAATGGCCAAAATTGCCGCAAAATATCAATGTCAGATTGTACTTATGTACTCAAAAGATTCTACGGCCCGCACCACAGTTCAAAATAGGCATTACAAAGATGTCATCCAGACAATCAAAAATTTTCTAAAAGAACAGATCGTCTTCGCAAACAAACATGGCATCAAGGATAAAAACATCATCATTGATCCGGGCATGGGACAATTCATCAGCAATATCCCCAGCTATAGTTATGAAATAATTGCCAGGCTTCAAGAACTGCAAACGTTTAAAAAACCGGTTTTAATAGGAATTTCCAGAAAATCATTTTTAGGCGGACCGATGGAAGAACGCGACATTCGCGGGCTAAGCGCAACAGCAATTGCGATTCTAAATGGAGCCAGTATAATCAGAACTCACCAGATTTTCGCATCGCGAAAATCCTTAGACAGCACTTTACATAACTAAAATACTAAGGGTAACATCGTTCTCGAGCATATTTCGCTCCGCCAAACATAAAATTTATTCTGTTCTACAACCCAACCACCCATGCCAACCATGGATCTCAGCGTCACTTTCCGTTTCGCCGCCAGCCATTTTCTCACAAAATATCACGGAAAATGTGAAAATCTTCACGGCCATAATTACAAGTTGATTATAACAATTTCCGGCCCTGTCCGTGAAGACGGCATGGTCATCGACTTCAAAATCATCAAGGATAAAGTAAAACAGCACATACTTGAAAAACTCGATCATACTCACTTAAACAATCTCATAGACAATCCATCGGCGGAAAATCTTTCGGTTTGGATTTGGGATAATTTAAAGAATGAATTGCCTCTAAAAAAAATCGAAGTATTTGAAACGGAAGATTACAATTGCAGTTATGAAGGCAAATAACACAGTTTTCCTCGGCCTCGGCACAAACATCGGCAATCTCCGGCAGAATCTTAATACAGCTCTCGATGAAATTTCGCAAATTGCCAGAATAAGCCAAAAATCATCGATCTACGAAACCGAACCGGTCGGCTATCAGGAGCAAAACAACTTTTTGAATATGGTAATTGAAATTGAAACAGCCCTAAGCCCTGTTGATCTGATAATCCGGCTGCAGGAAATTGAACACAAGATGGGCAAAAACAGGGAAATTGAAAACGGCCCCAGAATAATCGATCTCGATATTTTAATGTACAACAATGAGATAATTGATCTGCCGGGTCTCAAAATTCCCCATCCGCGGCTGCACCAGCGAAATTTCGTATTGGAACCATTCGCGGAAATCAGTGGAAATATTTTGCATCCAATTCTAAAAAAGAATATAAACACTCTGCGTCAAAACATAAAATATCCCACATGGATCAGAAAAAAATAGCAAAATTGATAAAGTCTCTTCTCCACGAAATAGAGGAAAATAGTGGCCGTGAAGGACTTAAAAAAACACCGGAACGCGTTGCCAGATCATTTGAAAAAATATTCGGCGGCTACGATAAATATCCACATGAGTTGATGACAAAATTTGACGGCGAAAGTTATGATGAAATGATAATTTGCCGCAATATTGATTTTTATTCGACCTGCGAACATCATTTGCAGCCATTTTTTGGCCAGGTTTTTATTGGCTACATTCCTGATGGAAAAATAATAGGAATATCCAAACTTCCAAGAATTGTCGAAATATTTTCACGCAGGCTGCAAAACCAGGAAAGACTCACAATGCAGATTGCAGACACTTTAAACAATATGCTCAGACCAAGAGGAGTAGGCGTAATCATTAAAGGACGCCATTTCTGCATGATGGCGCGTGGAGTGGAAAAGCAGAACAGTCTCATGACCACATCAGCCTGCCGCGGATTATTTAAAAATAATGCCAAAACCAGATCGGAATTTCTCAAACTCATTGAATAATTTGAAATTCAATCTGCACAAAAAAATTATTCAATCAAAAAAGCCCGCAGTATTTTTTAGCGGCAATAAAGCTGTTTTCGCGGAAAATCCAACAGACAGCTACACAGGAGGATCGATCACAAAATTTATACAGTTCACAAAAAAACATCAAAAGAAACTATTAATTGGATATCTCTCATATGATATTAGTTATGATCTCTTAAAAATTCCACAAAACGCCAAAAACGGTCTGAAACTGCCAAAAATCTACTTCCAGGCATTTCCAAAGTGGGAGTCTTTTACATTGGCCAAAACTCATACTGTCATGGTGAGCTCTACATCTGTCATGGTGAGCCCGTCGAACCATGACAATGCTATTAAAAACCACTTCCACCCAACCACCCCCAAATCCACCTACGTCAAAACCTTCTGGAAAATCCGCAAATACATCAAGCAGGGCGAGATTTATCAGGTAAATTACACCCACCGCCTTCATTCCAAATCAAAACTTTCCGGCCGGGAAATATTCCTACGGCTTCTTCAGACAAATAAAGTGCCGCATCTTGCATACCTGGAAGGACCGAATTTCGAAATAATCAGCGCCTCTCCCGAACGATTCATCAAAATCGAAAATCGCACAATTTCCACATATCCGATAAAAGGCACTATTCCAATTTCAAAAGACCCAAAAGAGCTTATGGACAGCCAAAAAGAGGCCGCCGAACTCAACATGATCACCGACCTGCTGCGAAACGATCTCGGAAAAGTTTCCGAAACCGGCACCGTCAAAGTCAGAGCGCATCGCCGCCTGCAAAAATGTCCTACAGTCTGGCATACCTACAGCAAAATCACCGGCCGACTCCGGCAAAATCTCACACCGTTGGAAGCTCTGATCTCCATGTTTCCAGGCGGCTCAATTACAGGCTGTCCCAAAAAACGCGCCGTTGAAATCATTGATGAAATAGAGCCTGACACAAGAGGCGTATACACAGGCTGCATTGTCTGCATTCATCCCCAATATCTCGACTCTTCCATTGTCATTCGGACAATAATCAAAAAAGGACAGGATTTATATTTGCAAGTCGGCGGAGGCATCACCTATGACTCCACGGTAGAAAAAGAATATCAGGAAACACTCGACAAAGCGGCATCATTTATGAATATATTAGATTGATAAAAATTGTACTTTTCAACAACAAGTTTCTCAAACCGGCCAAAGCAAAAATTTCCATTTTTTCAGATGCTTTTGCACGTGGATATGGGGTTTTTGAGACCCTAAAAGCCTGTGGGAAAAAAGCGATTTTTCCTGAGGAACATATCAGCCGGCTTCTAAATTCCGCAAAAATGATCGGCCTCGCCTGCAGATACAATAAAAAACAGCTTTTAAATCAATTGTCCAAAATTGTCAGAAGATCATCTAACCGGCATCAGCGCCTGAAAATCATTGCAATTCCAGAAGGAATTATTTTTACCTCTGAAAAATTAAAACAAGCAAACGTAACACATGGAATAGAATGTGTTTTTATCAGCCGAACCAGATCCATTCCGGAGGTCAAATCAATTTCCTGTCTTCCATCTTTTTTAAGCCATAAAGAGGCTGTAGAAAAAGGATTTTTTGAAGCAATCCTGACAGATAAAAAAGGAAAGGTTTATGAGGGAGCATATTCCAATTTATTCTGGTTTGAAAAAAATACTCTCTGTACACGGGAAAAAGATATTTTGCCGGGAATAATCCGCGATAAAATTTTACGAATTTCCCCATTCAAAATTAAATTCAAAACAATCACCGCAAAAAAACTGCTTCAGGCAGACGAAATTTTTCTTACAAACAGCATTTTTGACATCGCCTCAGTGATCAAAATAGGCAATCAAAAAATAGGGGATGGAAAGCCGGAAAAAAACACAATGAAAATTATAAAAAGTTATAAAAATTTTTCCAGGAATTTCTAAAAATTGCTGCAATGCAAGGCGACAAGCCATTTACGCATGAGCCGTACTTGCCGGTACGGCAAAAAGTAAATGGCGTAGTCAACGCAGCAGTGCAAAATTTTTAGGAATTCCTATAATTTCAGCCCGGCAACATAGGAAACCACCGCCAAAAACGTTACCCACACCCCCGACCCCAAAATAGTATAAAAAATAAACGGCCAAATCGGCATCTTCACAAACCCCGCAGGAAGAGAAATCATCTGTCTTATCCCAGGCAAAAGCCTGCCGATAAAAGTCGATAGATTGCCATATTTCAGAAAATAATGTTCGGCTTTTTCCACTTTTTTACGGTTGATTAACAGATATTTTGCCCATTTTTTCTCAGCCAGAATATACACCAGCGGCCGACCCAAAAAATACGCCAGATAATAATTTATCAGCGCCCCGGCCAGACTGCCAAAAACACCAAAAACAATGATAAAAATAAGATTAAACTCGCCCTTTGCCGCCAGATAGGCCGCAGGCGGAATAACAACCTCGGATGGAAAAGGAACAAACGAGCTTTCCACAGTCATCAGTAAAAAGATCCCCGTATATCCGAGATCTTGAGTAAACCCCAAAAGAGTCTGAATAAAACCGTCCATATAAAATTCATAGCAAAAAAAAGAAAAATTTGCTAACTTCGTTAAGTACTTCTGCAAGTACATGCCCAGGTGGTGGAACTGGCAGACACGCGAGACTCAAAATCTCGTTCCCGCAAGGGAGTGAGGGTTCAAGTCCCTCCTTGGGCACCATAGATTTTTGACGAAGGCAAAAATCCTTTCCACATTCCAGCAATTCCGCTCACCGAATTCACCAGTTCATGCTATCATCTCCGCATGTTTTGCGATGAACTCAAAATCAAACTGATTGCAGGAAAAGGCGGCGATGGCGCCGTCAGCTTTCGCAGGGAAAAATTCGTGCCCAGAGGGGGACCGGACGGCGGTGATGGCGGGATTGGCGGCGACATAATCATCAAAGTAAATCCCCAGCTCAACACTCTAAGCCACCTCACCCACACCAAAACCTACCGGGCCGAACATGGCACAAACGGCCGTTTTCAAAAAATGCACGGAAAAAATGCAAAACACCTCATCTTGGAAGTACCAATAGGCACAATCGTTTTTACTGCAGACAAATATCAACAACTCGCAGACCTCAATAACAGCAACGATGAATTTATAGCCGCAAAAGGCGGTAGAGGAGGCCGCGGCAACGCCAGCTTTGTCAGCTCAACATACCGCGCGCCACGTTTCGCCGAAAACGGCGAACCAGGCGAAGAAAAAGAAATCCTCCTCGAGCTCAAACTAGTCGCCGACATCGGCATCATCGGCCTGCCATCCTCCGGCAAATCAACGCTTATCTCCGTCATAAGCAACGCACGGCCAAAAATCGCCGCTTACCATTTCACAACTCTTATTCCAAATCTCGGAGTTGTCGACATGACCAAATTTGGCGGTTCCCCAAGCGATTCTTTCATTGTCGCTGACATTCCCGGACTCATCGAAGGAGCCCACCAAGGCAAGGGTCTCGGCATCCAATTCCTCAAACATATTTCCCGCACAAAACTGCTTGTGCACCTCATTGATGGCACTTTGGACAATACCAAAAAAAATTACCAGATTATCAACAAGGAATTAAAAGCATTCGATAAAAATCTCGCCAAACGTCCACAAATAGTTGTGCTGAACAAAATAGACATGCTGACAGAAGAGCAGATCAAGGAAAAAATCAAAGAGCTTGGCAGAATAAAGAGCTTCCAAATTTCCGCCCTGGCAAAAACAAACCTCAAACAGCTCCTTTTTGAAATCAGCAAACAACTCATAAAACTTAAAGAAAAAACACCCCCGGCGCCGGCAAAAAAGCCAATTCCAGTTTTGCAGCCCCATCTCGATCAGGAAAAATTCAAAATAGAACAAATCATTCAGAAAAAAGATCACAAAATTTTTGTAATCACCGGCCAACGCATCGAACAAATTGCCACCATGACCAATATCATAAATCCCGAAGGCCTGGAAAGAATGTATCACTACATCGAACGTTTCGGCATTCAGCGAACTGTCGAAAGACAGCATGCCCAATTTGGTGATATAATCCGCATCAAAGATAAAAATATTCCATACCGCCAATGAAAATCATCGCCGGACTGGGCAATATCGGGGATAAATATGCCAAAAACCGCCACAATATCGGTTTTATGGTAATTGATAAATTTGCGGAAGAATTGAATGCCGAATGGAAAGATGACAAAAAACTCCAGACCATCACCGCAAAAGCAGAATATCAAAATCAGAAATTACTGCTGGTAAAACCGACAACATTGATGAACAGATCAGGCGAAGCAATCGGCCAAATTCTCAATTTTTTCAAAGAATCGCCGGAAAATTTTTTGGCAATTTATGACGACCTTGATCTGCCGCTGGGAAAAATCCGTTTCAGGAAAGAAGGATCCGCCGGCACCCATAACGGCATGAAATCACTGATTACCCATCTTGGAACTGAAAATTTTCCGCGTTTGCGTCTGGGAATAGAGAGCAGAGGAGTAACCGCTTCCAAAGCCATCGAAACCAGCGATTTTGTGCTGTCAAACTTTACTTCTGAAGAATGGCCGACTGTGAAAACATCTATCGAAATGGCGATTACCGAATTAAAAAAAATATTAAACCAAAAAAAACCCGAAAAAGTTTAGCTTGACCAAAAGCATAATATTCTCTACATTATCCGAGAATTTTTACTGAAAAACCCATGTTTGCAATCGTAGAAACAAATGGCGCTCAATACAAGGTTACAACAGGTACAATCCTGGAATTGAACCGTATCGATGCAAAAGACGGTAAAACTGTAAATTTCGATAAAGTTCTTCTGATCAGCGATGCCACAGCCACCAAAATCGGCACTCCGTATGTAAAAGGAGCCTACGCCATCGCAAAAATCGTTTCTCATCAAAAAGGAGATAAGGTCAGAACGTTTAAGATGCGTTCCAAAGACCGATACCGCAGAAACAAGGGACACAGACAACAGCTAACGACAATAGAAATAACAGATATAAAAGCAAGTGGCAGCGAAAAATTAGAGCCGGCAAAAACTCAAACATCAGCAAAAGAATCAGCACCAAAGACACCCAAAAAAGCCTCCGCAAAACCTCCAGAAAAGAAGACTGCAAAATAATTGGCAGATTTTCGCGAAGCGAAAATCCTTTTTCCCTCCCAAACATTCTTGTCATGATGAGCCCATAGTTTGTCATCCCGAGCTTCGTAGTTTGTCATCCTGCAGATTTTTGCTCCGCAAAAATCCTTTCTCCTCTCCCGCATCAACTCGTTTCAGTATCCATCTCATAGATGCCGAAACAAGTTCGGCATGACACAATCATGACATCACTTTTTGATCTTACCCATCACCTCCTCCAGCCCTTCTGGCAACCCAGCCTCCACTTTCACAATCTTTCCACCATCCAGCGACCTGAATGTTATTTTCCAGGCGTGCAAAAATTGCCGTTCCAAGCCATATTTCTTCACAAACGCAGCATTAAACTTTCTATGACCATAAACATCATCACAAACCACAGGATGCTTGATTGCCGCAAAATGCACACGGATTTGATGCATTCTGCCAGTTTCAATTCTCACTTGAAGTAAACTCACATCACCAAATTCTTTCAAAACTCTGAAATGAGAAATCGCCCTTCGGCCATCCAGGCTCACACCCATTTTCCGTTTATCGGAAAGCCGGCGCGCAATCGGAGAATCAATTATCCCTTCCTTATGCTCCAAAATTCCCTTAACCAGAGCCAGATAAATCTTCTCAACTTTATGCTCCTTAAACTGCATGCGTAGATTTTCCAGACTCTCATTATTTTTTGCGATTATCAAAACACCGGATGTATCCTTATCCAGCCGATGCACAAGCCGACCATCACCAATCTTATCTTTCATCAAGTCCACAAGCGTCTTACCGGCATATTTCCCGCCGGCATCAGGATGCACCACCAGCCCAGCAGGTTTGTTCACGACAAAACAGGCTTTATCTTCGTACAAAATTGGTGGCAAGTTATTATTCATTTCTTTAATCCTTTCCAGGTTGCTTCAAAAATATGTCTATGTAAAGCCGCAATTTCCTTACTTTCTATCAATACTCCATACTCTTCCCCTTTATCAAGATGCAAAATCGCCACTTTATCATCATAAATAGTCATACAATCATCAAATATTCCCCAGGCAGACTGATCCTTTACATACAAAATGTCTGACCTTCCCCTGGGATAATTTTCCTTAAAGAAAAGACGCGCATTCCTAGTATCCGGGACAACCGCCCTTAATTGCTTCCGGTTTTTCATTTTCACAATGCCATAATCCAGAAAAAAATTTTTCAAACCAGCCAAAAACCATTTTTCAAGAGGAAGATAAACATAAAAATAATCCTTTGAGCCAATCAAAGAATTGCCCATGACATTTTTCACGCCATCAATTCCTTCAAAATAACTGACCATCGGCTTCTTAAAATCATATTTACCAATCATCGACCGCAATTTTGGAATAGCCATCAGCAGTTCAGTCCGATGATATTCTAAAATACGGCTCCTGGTATCCACATAACCAATCAGCAAATTTGGGTCGTTGGCGGAAAAATACTGAATCCCATTATGCCTGCGGCTTGAAACAATGCCCTTTTTGACAAGCCCTCTCAATATCGCATACGCGCTCGACCTGTTTAACGACACGCCTTTTGACAATGTGCTGGCAGGCAGCATCCCCATTCTAAGCAGCGCCATATACACCAGCACCTCGCTTTTGCTAAAACCGATTTTGAGCATATTTTCTTCCATCGCTAACATCAAAATATAGACCGGGACAAAACACAGTCAATCCTTCAGGCTCAATTTTTCTCAAGCAATTGAGAACAAATTGCGAAAATGATCGAAAATAAAACGCTGTGAATCAGCCACAACTTTCGATTTCACAATAACCGAAGTGGAATTTTTTTGATCGGCAAAATCATTAAACATCACATAATTTCCCGTGTCGGAAAAAATAGTCCATCGGCCTTTATAATTAAAATCAAGCACTTTAATATCCGCATTGTATTTTTTCATATCGTCCTTCCGCGCCATGCAGGCGGTATACGGCCCATTGGTTGTGCACAGAGCCAAATTATTGGCCATTTGTTTAAAACGGTTTCGCCTGAACGTAAAAACTTTATCAATTCCGCCAAGCATCGGCACAAATCCCTCAAGATCGCCAAAATCCAAACAGGTATCGTATTTTACTTCAGCCATCATCATATATCTGTCCATAAATTTGCTTTTTTCCTTATGCACTTCAAAATTTTCCACCGCCTCAATCGGAATTTTTACAAACGGAGAAAACGCTTTTATTTTTCGAATCAATGCGGAGTTATCAAGTTTTGAAGCAAGCGCATCCAAAGAAAGCACATACATACCTTCATGGCCGTTCATCACCAATTCCAATGCTTCCAGCTTCTCAAAAGCCCGATAAACCTTATTACGGTTAAAGCCGGTGCGGTTTACAAGTTCCCATTTATTTTGGGCGGGAGACTGTTTTAATTCCAGATAAACAACTGCCTCGGCTTCCGTAAGCCCGGCTTCCAATAACAGTTCTTTTAAATCGTTATACATAAGGATGAATTAAAGCACTTTTTAATACTTTCGTCAACACCCCAAGTCCATTTTTTCTCACTTTTATGAGAATTTTCTTTATCTTGAAGTCCCAATCAGTTAGAATCCCCCATATGAAACCAGATATCGATACCTTATTGGGCAGGGGAGTGGTCGATGTTATCGTCCGCAAAGACCTGGAAGATAAGCTAAAATCAGGCAAAAAACTGAGGGTAAAACTCGGAATTGATCCATCGGGAGCGGATCTGCATATCGGCCATATGGTAGTAATTAAAAAACTTCGCGAATTCCAGATTGCAGGCCATCATATTCAGCTGCTTTTTGGAAATTTTACCGGACAAATAGGGGATCCGACTGATAAATTAAATGCCCGCAAACCAAAGACAAAACAGGAGCTTGAAAAGAATGCCGAAAAATATATCGGGCAGGCCGGTAAAATCCTTGATACCAAGAATATTGAAGTTGCCTGGAACGCCAATTGGCTAAGCAAATTAAGCTTTGGCGATGTCGTAAAATTAGCTCAAATTTTCACCGTTCCACAAATGATGGAAAGGGATATGTTTCAGGAACGTTCTAAAAACGGCAATGACGTCTACCTGCATGAATTCATGTATCCATTAATGCAGGGATATGACTCTGTAGCCCTCAAATCAGATATTGAGCTTGGTGGAACCGACCAGACATTCAATCTGCTCGCCGGCAGAAAAATTCAAAAAGCCTACAATCAGGAACCGCAAAACATTCTCACTGTCCCACTGCTTATTGGCACGGACGGCAAAGATAAAATGGGTAAAAGCCTCGACAATTACATCGGAGTAAACGAAACGGCGCAAAACATGTTTGGTAAAACCATGTCGATATCCGATGAACTCATTGCCGATTATTTCGAGTTGACTACAGACATACCCCTGGCTGAAATCGCCAACATCAAAAAAGCGCTTCAAGAAGGCGAAAATCCACGCAATCTCAAAATCCGTCTCGCAAAAGAAATAGTAACTCTATACCACGATAAAAAAGCCGCAGCAGCAGCCGAAAAAGAATTCATAGAAGTATTTTCCAATAAAGGTATTCCAGAAGAAATAGAGCAGCGCAAATTAAAAAATCCAAAGTGGAACATTGTAGAATTGATCGCAGAAACAGGCTTAAGCAGCTCAAAAAACGAAGCCAGACGCCTGGTGCAGGGTGGGGGAGTCAAAATCGATGGCCAAAAAATCCAATCCATCGACGACAGCATCGATATTTCCACGGAAAAACTTTTACAGGTGGGCAAACGCAAATTTCTAAAAGTATCGTCAAAATGACAGGCAGACTAGATGAACTCCTGCATACAACTTCCAAACACTTAAAAAAGCTTCAAATGCTGGGCATCAATACCATAAAAGATTTTTTGCTGTATTTTCCCAGAAACCACGCCGACACCTCCACCTTTACCAAAATCGCGGATATCGAACTTGGCAAGACCTGCACCATCAAAGGCAAAATTTCCAGTCTGTTCAACATTCGCACGAAATTTGGCAAAACAATCACAAAAGGAGTTTTTTTCGATGACACAGGCACAATTGACGTGGTCTGGTTCAATCAGGCCTACCTTTTTAAACTTCTTCCACGGAAAAAAGATATTATTCTCACGGGAAAAGTTAAATATTCATTCAGGAAAATCGCACTCCAAAGCCCTTCCCATGAAATAATAAAACCATATGAAGAACAGATACACACCGGACGCATCGTGCCGGTTTATCATGAAACAGAAGGCCTTACTTCCAAATGGATCCGTGAAAAATTAAAACCGCTGATCAACGAGTGGATCGGAATATTTGAAGAATATCTCCCCCAAAACATAATTTCCGGAGAAAAACTGCTCGATTACAAAACCGCGATAAAAAATATCCATTTTCCGGAATCCATGCAGCTGCTGGAACAAGCAAGATACCGCCTGGCCTTTGACGAACTGTTCCTTCTTCAAC
>JACPLZ010000045.1 GCA_016186245.1 Candidatus Peregrinibacteria bacterium
CAGTTCGGATATTAAATCCATATTGTCCGAACCGGATACTGCCGATAGTGGAACACGCACCACAGTACAATCCGTTTGGGCGTACACATAATCCGGCGCAGGAGAATTGTTATTCATGTAAGCATGGAGACCAAGCCAACTTCCGGCGTTTTTTATATCTATTATTGGATTGTCGCGTTTGTCAGATAACGCCTCGGTTGCGATGACGACATAACCATCAACCAGATAATAGATATAAGTGTTATGGCTTCCCTGTTTATATAATTTTTTCCCCCGTTTTATTCTGAATATCTCGCTTACTTTGCGTATTTCCTGAGGAATGTCCTGTAATTGAAGGCGTGAACCTGCATCAAGGCTATCGCATAAATTTTTGGGTGCGCCGTTTTGCCGTGACATGTTGTTTCTGTAAATGGAGAGGGATTATATGTCTGTGGCATGCGAAAATCAAGGGATCCGGTGGCCAAAAAGCCGTTTGAAGCGATTAGCAACAATATGGTAGACGAGATGATAAAATTATGTTACTATTGTGGTGTTAATTCTTAATGTAACAATTATGGGAGCAGAATCAGATCCGGTAGAAAGGAAAAATCCAGTATCGGAACAGGAGGCAAAACGAACATTGTTGGAGTACTTGACCTGGGTCGAACTTGTAAAAATCGATGACTATTTTAAAGTTTTTGATGTTCCTCAATCTGTTGTAGACGACCTTGAAATACAAAAAAAAGTGGACGATTTTATTCAAACATTTTCCGATGAAGTGAGACAAGGCGGCACGTACGCGTCATTTGCCGAAGAAGCAATAGATTTGTTAAAGCGGCTGTTTAAAAGCTAGGGAAGCTCTGGAAGCGAAATTTCTGGTACCCGGGACAGGAGTTGAACCTGTGACCTTCGCCTTAGAAGGGCGCTGCTCTATCCAACTGAGCTACCCGGGCATGTGGGTTGATTATTTTTTGTTTTTGCGATGGTGTCTATACGGTTTGTTTCGAGCGGGCAACTTCATTATTTGAGCTGACGGCTCCCCAACTGAGCTACCCGGGCATTTACTCTTTCCGGATGATGTTACCCAAATCATAAAATTTAGTCTAGGGTTCCCTAACTAAGCTCGTAACTTTTTTCTTTTGTATTATAATTGAGCCATTAATTTTATATATCCATGCATCTTCGTGAAGGGGAAAAAATTTTAAAAGTTTACAGGCATCATCCTACGCCGTTTGTTTATAAAATTTTTAAACTGGTTTTGCTGTTTGTCCCGTTCTATCTTTTGCTTATTCTGGCGGGTGGGAATTTGAGCGGGCGTGGATATTTCTGGTCGTATTTTCTGCTGTCTGTGCTGCTGATTATCGTCCTGACATACAGCGCTCTTGTTTATTGGCTCGACAAACTTGTAATTACCAATCAGCGAATTATCTATATAAACTGGAAGTACCTGACCGTGAAACATGAATCAGACCTTGAGCTGGGCAAAATCGAAGATATTCAGACACAAGAAAACGGTTTTTGGGCTCATTTCAGGATATTCGATTATGGCACATTGAATTTAGCCACCGCTTCATCATATACTGCTCTCGTTTTCACCGAGGCTCCCGATCCCGAGCACATACGTCAATTTATTAACCACATAATGCAGCAATGATTGAAAGTTCTTCAGAAAATCTGAAACAAATGGCATCGGCGCAAAGTGCGGATTTTATTCAATTTGAGAATACCCTGCGGCCGAAAAATCTGGATCAATATATCGGACAGAAAAACATCAAAAATAATCTGAAAATTGCGATTGAGGCTGCAAAAAGGCGCAAGGATCCGCTCGATCATATCCTTCTCCATGGTTCGCCAGGGCTTGGCAAAACGACTTTAGCCCATATCATTGCGGCGGAAGCCGGTGTAAATATTAAAATCACTTCCGGGCCGGCGCTGGAAAAGCAGGGGGATGTGGCTTCGATAATTTCCAATCTTGAGGAGTATGACGTGCTTTTTATTGATGAAATTCACAGACTCAAGCCTGTTGTGGAGGAGGTGCTGTACACGGCGATGGAGGATTTTGCGCTGGATTTGATTATCGGAAAAGGGCCATCTGCCCGTGCAATGCGCATCAGTCTGCCAAAATTTACGCTCATAGGCGCTACGACAAAATTGAGCATGCTTTCTTCCCCTCTTCGTGGCCGTTTCGGAAATATTTTCAAGCTGGAGTTTTACGAGGAGAATGATATCAGGGAAATTCTCATGCGTTCCGCAAAAATTCTTGGATGCGGTCTTGATGAAAATCTGGCTTCGTTGTTGGCGAAGTCATGCCGTCAGACGCCGCGCATCGCCAATCGCCTGTTAAAGCGTCTGCGTGATTATGCCGATGTGAAGCATGAGTCAGTAATCAATAAAAATATTTTGAGGGAATGTCTTTATACGATAGGAATCGATGAGCTTGGTTTGGACAGCATGGATCGGGAAATATTGAGAATGATTATTGAAAAATTTCGTGGAGGACCGGTTGGGCTTAATACGATTGCAGCGGCAATTTCCGAAGAAGAGAGCACAATTGAGGATATTTATGAGCCATTTTTGATCCAGCTTGGATTTTTGGAAAGGACAGCCAGAGGGCGTCTCGCCACAGAGCGCGCCTATGAGCATCTGGGACTGGAATTTCCAATTTAACCTGCTATAATCCTTGCGGTGGTTTTAGAGACTAACTTCTAATATGAAAAAATTATTGATCCTGTTGCCCGTTGTGTTTGCTTTTTCCGCTTGCGGAAATGGAATAGATGAACGTTTCCGCGATGGGCCGGTGCAGACCGAAATGTCCGGGATTCTTGTTGAACAAAAGACCACAGATAAAGAGCCCGGCACGCATTTTCTGCAAACTGACGATGGTGAAAAAGTTGCCCTGAGGAGTTTGACGTTACAATTGTCAAAGCCGGATTATCTCAGTAATAGGGTCAAAGTTGTTGGCCTCAATGATAAAGAAAATATTTTTTCCGTGACTGGCATTTCGGTGCTGGAGATTCTTGCGCCAGCGGAAATTCTCAATGGTGAAAT
Source organism: Candidatus Peregrinibacteria bacterium (assembly GCA_016186245.1). Taxonomy (GTDB): domain Bacteria; phylum Patescibacteriota; class Gracilibacteria; order UBA1369; family LOWO2-01-FULL-3; genus JACPLZ01. The sequence continues at coordinate 3,028 of JACPLZ010000045.1, forward strand.
GACGATATACCAGAATCAAAATCTGGGTTTTAAAATTGCCTACAGGAATGATTGGGAACTTGTCGGTGACAATGACGGAGTGATTTTTTATTCTAAAAATTCCGGCAGCGGAGCCGATGTGGATCGGGTAATGATTTCGAGGCATCGAGTTACGTATGATCGCGAGGAATTGACTCCGGAAGAAGAAATTGATCCGCTGCTGGCCTATTATAATCATGAGACTTACGGTGCATCTAAACTGGAAAGACCTGGTACTTACGAAAGTATGAAAAATCAAATAGGTGTCGATAAAATCAATGCGTTAAAGGTAGGTGGCGGTCTGAATGTGGGATATTACATTGCGAGAACACATGATTATTTTTACTATATTTCCTACGTCACAGCCACAAAGGAGTCACAGCCTGATAATTTGAATGTTTTCCAGACAATGTTGGGTGAATTTCGTTTAATACCAATAAGTGAGGAAAATGGCGAAATGGAAGTTGGTGACTCACCTGTTGGTGAAACAGTTGATGTGGATGAACCCGAAACTTCTGCAAGTTCTGATAAGTTGACCACTTTTGAAAGCAAAGTTTATTCCTTCAGAGCTGCTTATCCTTCCGACTGGTATTATGCGGGAAAACGTGTTTCCCAGGATGATACCATTCACCATTATGGTTTTAGCAATGAAGAAGTTACCGGTGAAAATGAAATTTTAAGTCTTGATATTATTTCCGGAGATATCCCGCGTGGATTTAAGTTTAAGGCTGATGGCCGGGAATTTGTGGAAATCAGAAATTCAGGAAAATATACGATTTATACCGCTGTTGACGGTCAAAATTATAAATTGAGCGGTGATGCCGAATATAAAGATCTTCTTTTAAAAATGGCCGGGAGCATTGTATCGATTGAGAATTGACAATTTATTATTAGCACTCTATAATTTGGAGTGCTAATGATTAGACAATGTAAATCATCAGGAGTAAAGAGCAATGATATTCTAAGAACAAATTTTTTATGCTAGAATTTGGCGATCTACTAATAATAAAATAACAAAACCAAGATGGCGGATTTCAATCAACATTATTTCGATAAGTTTACCAAGGAGGCTAAGAGAGCTTTAATTGTCGCCCAGGAAAAGGCCAAAGAAAGCAAATTGAGCTATGTTGGCACGGAACATATTTTGATAGGAGTGTTGGCCCAGGAAAATTCTCTGGGAGCGTCCGTCCTTCTTAACTTTGGGGTTTCCCTTGAAAATGTTTATCTTGTGCTGAAAACGGTTGGACGCAGCGCCGTACCTCAAAAAGCCGATGAACCCGGGGGTTTAAGCGGTTACGCAAAAGAAATTATAGAGGATGCGGTGAAAGTTGCCCATGAATATAATCATTCTTTCATAGGAACAGAGCATCTTTTGTATTCTCTGGTGTCCCAGCACAACACGGCAGCAACTGTTATTTTGGAAAATATGAAAGTTTCTCCGGATGATATTAGAGAACAGATAATTGAAATTTTTGAACGGGCAAGGAATATGACCGGCAAAGATGCGCCTGATGGCGTCGCTGCTCCAGATAATATGGGGAAAAATTCTCAAATGATGAATCCCATTGAGTTTTTTCTTTCCGGATTGCAGGGGGTTTTGTCCGGACAGATGAAGGATCCGTATAAAGAGGGTTATAAAAAGAAAAAAACTGAAAAGAAAACGGAAACACCGGCGCTGGATTATTTTGCGGTTGATCTCGTGGCAGAAGTAAAACAGGGAAAAATTGATCCAATTATCGGGAGGAAAAAAGAAATTGAGCGCGTGGTAAGTATTCTTTCCAGGAAAACCAAAAATAACCCCGTATTGATCGGTGAATCCGGAGTTGGCAAAACAGCTGTTGCCGAAGGGTTGGCGCATGCCATTGCCAATGAAGAAGTTCCGGACAATTTGTTGGATAAAAGGCTGATGTCTATTTCCATGGCGTCATTGGTGGCTGGCACAAAGTATCGTGGAGAATTTGAGGAAAGAGTCAAACAGATAATTGATGAAGCCAGTTCCCAGGAAAGTATTATTTTATTCATTGATGAATTTCATACGGTAGTTGGCGCGGGCAGCGCCGAAGGCAGTCTGGATGCCGCAAATATATTGAAACCCGCCCTTTCACGCGGCAGAATCCAGGTTCTTGGCGCGACGACAACGGCTGAATATAGAAAAAATGTTGAAAAGGATGCGGCTCTCGAACGCAGGTTGCAACCGGTGATGGTCAATGAACCGGATGCGGATTCCACAATGGAAATTTTGGAAGGACTTCGTGAATCTTTTGAAGAGCACCACAATCTTTTGATCAGCAAGCCGGCCTTGGAGGCGGCTGTAAGATTGTCAAAAAGATATATTAACGATCGTTTTTTGCCGGATAAGGCGATCGATTTGATTGATGAAGCTGCGGCAAAAAAGCGTATTAAATCCCGCGTCAGTAACGATAAGGTAAAGAAACTTCAGAGAAAACTTTCTGAAATTATTAAAAAGAAGGAGGAATGTGTCGCAAGACAGGATTATGAAAAAGCCGCAGAGATGCGCAATGAGGAGCTTGAGGTCGTTAAGCAGATAGATGAGCAGCGATTTGTAAAAGTGCCCCGCGAAAAACGGGAAAATCTTTTGGAGGATGATATTGCAGCGGTTGTGTCTTCCATGACGGGCGTACCTGTAACCAGACTGGTTAAGGGTGATATTGAGAGATTACAATCGCTTGAAGATGCCTTGGGAAAAAGAATTATCGGCCAGAATGAGGCGATTACAGCGGTGGCAAAAGCTATCCGCAGATCACGCGCCGGATTTGCCGATGAGAAACGCCCTATTGGATCGTTTATCTTCATGGGCCCGACCGGTGTCGGTAAGACTGAACTTGTGAAAGCAATCGCCGCCGAAGTCTATAACGACCCAGGCGCTCTCATTAAAATAGACATGAGTGAATTTATGGAGCGCCATAATACTTCCAGATTGATTGGAGCCACCGCTGGTTATGTCGGATATGAAGAAGGCGGCCAGTTGACCGAAGCTGTTAGAAAGAAGCCATACTCTGTGTTACTTTTTGACGAGATTGAAAAGGCCCATCCCGATGTATTCAACCTTCTTCTCCAAATTCTCGAGGACGGTGAACTTACCGATGCAAAAGGAAGAAAAGTTGATTTCAAAAACACTATTATAGTTATGACCTCAAATATCGGGGCCAAGAAATTGACCGAGAAAGCTGCACCAATCGGATTTTCCACGAAATCCGATGAAAGGATGCAGGCGGAAGAAGATTTTGAAGCTTTAAAGACTGATATTCTCCAGGAACTGAAGGATTTCTTCAGACCGGAATTTCTAAACAGAGTTGATAAAGTGATAGTCTTCCATGCCTTAACCAATGAGAATATCAAAGACATTGTTAAATTGCATTTGAGTTACCTGCAAAACAGGCTTGAGTCAAAAAAGATTAAACTTTTGCCAAGTACTTCGGCAATCGACATACTGGCGAAGGTCGGTTATGACCCGAAATATGGAGCAAGACCGATCCGCAGGGCTTTACAGGATTTGGTAGAGGATCCGTTGACGGCAAAATATCTGAATGGAGAATTTCAGGATGCTGATACTGTGAAAATTATGAAGAAGGGGGCGGGCGTGGAGTTAATTAAAGAGAAAAATCTTTAGATTTTAGATCGAATTTTTGTCATGGTGATCCTTTTGTCATGGTGAGCCTGTCGAACCATGACCGGGTACATCACCCTTCGACAAGCTCAGGGTGACATAAAGCTCAGGGTTTCCGTTTGACTTTCAATCAACTGCAGCCATATAATCCCCACGCTGGCGGTTTGGATGTTTAAAGCTAGCGGGAAAATTCCAGGATTGCCGGCAATTAATAGTTAATACCTCCCGCTGGACGTAGATAATGACCCAAGTTACTGGTTCTTTAATGGATGAGCTTCTGGCCAAGGCCGGAGATTTAAATTTGCCTGAACCCGGAGATGTTGTGGAGGGCACGGTTGTGTCTCTTTGGAAAAATAGAATTTTAGTGGATTTGGACGGCATCGCGACAGGTATTATTTCCGGACAGGAAGCCGCTGATAGCTCCGGCACTGTAAAATCACTTAAAGTCGGAGATCGTGTTTTTGCTTACGTTCTGGAAGAGGAAAACAGCGAAGGAATGGTAGTGTTGTCCCTGAGGAAAGCGAGCCAGCAAAAGACATGGCAGAAATTTCTGCATGCGCATGATACAGATGAGGCAATTACAGTTACGGCAAATGAGGCAAATAAAGGAGGATTATTGCTTAATATAGATGGAATCAAGGGGTTTATTCCTGTGTCACAATTGGCTCCCCTGCACTACCCACGTGTGGATGGCGCGGACAGCAGCATGATTCTGGCCAGGCTGCAAAAATTGATTGGAGTGCCATTGCTTGTAAAAGTCTTAACTCTGGATAAAGAAAGCGGCAAGCTGATTCTTTCAGAGAGGGCGGCAGAGGAGGAAGAGCGTCAGCGTGCGTTGAAGAAACTTGAAATCGGCCAAAAAGTTAAGGGTAAAATCAGCGGTATTGTTAATTTTGGTATTTTTGTTACGTTTGATGGGCTTGAAGGATTGGTGCATATTTCAGAAATTGCCTGGGGACATGTCAAAGATCCTCATGATTACGGTAAAAATGGCGATGAAGTGGAAATTCTGGTCATTGGAAGAGAAGACGACAAGATCAGCCTTTCCATGAAGAGACTTGTGCCTGATCCATGGGTTGAGGCTACAAAAAAGTATAAAGTCGGCACGATTGTCGAGGGCGAGGTCAACAGGATCACTCCGTTTGGCGCATTTGTTAAACTGGATAATGAAATAAACGGCCTTATACATGTAAGTGAAATCAGTGATACTGAAATCACGGATCCTGCAGAAGTTCTTACTCTTGGTAAAAAAGTTAAGGCAAAGATTATCGCAATTGATCCGGATGATCATCGTGTCGGACTTTCCATTAAAGCTCTGACAGAAAAGAAGTCTGCAAAAAAAGAGGAAGTCAAAGAGGAAGAATTGGAAACAGCCAAATAAAGGCTTTAAATAGACATGCTTAATTCCGAGCAACAGAAAGCGATCTCTCATCGGGAGGGGCCCCTCTTGATTATTGCTGGCGCGGGAACCGGTAAGACGAAAGTGATTGTTGCCAAAATTCTGCATCTTATAAAGGAGCAGGATGTTTCTCCTAAATCAATTCTTGCTCTTACATTTGCGGAAAAAGCGGCAAATGAAATGGTGGAACGCATCGATGCGGAGATGCCGATCGGATATGAAGAGCTCTGCGTTAAGACGTTTCATGCGTTTGCCGATTTTATTTTGCGGGAGGCGGGAATGGAAATCGGGCTGGATCCGGGATACAAAGTGCTCTCTCCCGTGGAGCAGTGGTTTTTCTTCAAAAAAAATCTGTTTAATTTCGAGCTCGATTATTACCGGCCGCTGGGAAATCCCAACCGGTTTATTTATGATCTGCTCAATCATTTCAGTAAATTAAAGGATGAATTGATAGCTCCGGAAAAATATCTGGATTTTGCGATGAAAATGGAAGGAGAAGAGGGCGTGAAAATGGTTGAGATCGCCAAAGCCTATAAACGATATCAGGAATTGATGGTCAAAAATAATTACATGGATTTTGGAGACCTGTGTTTTTATGCGAATAAGCTGCTAGATCAGCGCGATTCGGTTCTAAAAAAATATCAGGATCGTTTCAAATATATTTTGATTGATGAATTTCAGGATACGAATTATGCGCAATTTCAACTTGTATTAAAATTGGCAGGGCAATCACGAAATATCACCGTGGTCGGCGATGATGATCAGAGTATTTATAAGTGGAGGGGCGCGAGTCTGAGCAATATCATCCAGTTTGAAAAGATTTTTTTCGATGCTGAAAAAATTGTTTTGAAGGAAAATTATCGCAGCAGCCAGAACATATTGGATGCGGCTTATTCCCTCATTCAAAATAATAACCCTGATCGTCTGGAGGCAAAATCCGGCATTGATAAGCGGTTAAAGGCCGATGCCGGCGTTGGTGAAGATGTGGAGGTGCACCAATTTCCGGATTTTTTGCAGGAAAGCAGTTTTGTCGCAGAGCAAATAAAAGAATTGAGGAGAGATGGTTTAAAATTCAGCGATTTTGCTGTGTTGGTGCGGAATAATGCGCATGCACATCCGTTTATCGATGAGTTAAAACACCTGGGAATCCCCTATCAGGTGCGTAATCCAAAAGGATTATTTTCATTGGAGGAAATTAAGGATCTCATTGCGGTGGTGCGATTTTTGGCTAATCCATCGGATGATATCAGTTTGCTGCGGGTGCTTAAAATGGACGTTTTTGGAATAAAGATGGTGCAGATTCTGCATATTCTTAATCAGGATAAAAAACTTTTTCATGCTGCAAGAGGCGAGCTTGGACTTGGCGTAATCGTGGAATTGCTGGGAGATTTGATTGAATTTTCCAAAAAAAATTCCGTAGGGATGGTGATAAACCGTTTTCTTAAAAAATCTTTGTATCTTGAAAATTTAATAAAGGGAGAGAAATATCAGGAGTTGGAAAATATAAATGAATTTGCGCGGCAGATCGCCAAATTCGAAAAAGAGAATCCGGAAAATACCGTGCTTGATTTTGTCAGTTATCTGGATCTTTTGGAGGAGGCCGGAGCGGTTTTTGAAACCGGTGAATTTGAGGATCAGGACGGTGTGCAGATTTTGACGGCGCATGGCAGCAAAGGGCTGGAGTTTGAGTATGTTTTTATTGTAAATGCGGTTAATCAAAGGTTTCCTGGATCGAGGAGAGGCGAGGTTTTTGAAATTCCAAAAGAAATTACCAATGAAATTTATCCCGATGGCGACTTTCACGTGCAGGAGGAAAGACGGCTTTTTTATGTGGCAATGACTAGGGCGAAGAAAAAGCTTTTTGTTTCCTATAGTCACCAATATGAGGGGAATAAAAAATGGAAAAGATCGCAGTTTGTGGAGGAAATATTGAAGGATGGCAAAGCACGGCTTGTGGAGCATAAGGAGGAGACGGATGCAATCACCCGCCTGAAAGATTTTAAGAAACCGGAAAAACCTATTTTTGATCTGCCGAAATTTGATTTAAAAAAACTGAGCTATACGCAGTTTGATGTGTTTAAAACATGTCCGCTTAAATACAATTACACTTATTTGATGAAGGTGCCTGTCCCCTCTTTTCATGCGCAGAATTTTGGCACATCCGTACATCAGACTCTCAATCAATTTTATAAAATTTTGAAGCGCGGTGAAAGTGTGAGTCTTGCTCTTTTAAAAGATATTTATGAGCGGAATTGGCTGCCGCACGGGTATGAGAGCATGGAGCATGAAAAGACCAGGCGCGAGGAGGGCTGGAAAATGTTGCGAACTTTTTTTAAAGAAAATTCCGAGCCGTGGGTGGTGCCGGCGTTTTTGGAGCAGCCGTTTAATATTAAAGTCGGCAGCTATATGGTGTCGGGAAGAATTGACCGGATTGATAAGATCGGCAACGGAATTTTTGAAGTCATTGATTATAAAACAGGCAGAAAAAAAGATGACGATCTTGCCAAAAATTTGCAGTTATCTATTTACGCGCTGGCCTGTCGTGATGTCCTGAAAATTAAGGCTGATAAATTGAGTCTGTATTTTATTGAAGATAATGAAAAAGTTTCGACTACAAGAACCGATAAACAATTGGATCAGGTTGAGAGTGAAGTTTTGAGTATTATTCAGGAAATGGAACGGTCGAAGTTTGAGCCAAAACCAGGGCATTATTGCCAGTTCTGTAATTTTAGAATTATCTGTCCGGCGGTTTAGAAAGGTTCCCTAATCGCCTGTCAAGAAAAAATACAATAAATACGGATTGACCAAAAAAGACATACTTGATACAATCCAAACATTCTCAACGAAAACACATATGTCGTCAGTACAAAATAAACTTTTGGCATTGCTTCGCGATCAAGGCTCCGTACCTTTGAAGTATCGGGAAATTGGTCGTCGTATTGGCGAACAATATCCTCAAACAGTAAAACACCACATTGAAATTTTAAAAAGCAAACGGCTCATCCAAGAAAAAAACGGCTTACTGATACTTAACAAAAAGGATCTTACCAGTGATGAATTTTTGAACCTCCCTTTTTATGGTATAGCGGATTGTGGACCAGCAACTGCTTTTGCAGACGATCGCATTGAGGGATATATAAAAATTTCAAGAAAGTCTTTGCCAAATTGGAATATTAAGAGTTTTTACTTAGTCCAAGCCTCCGGTAACTCCATGAATCAAGCGGCGGTAGGACGAGGTAAAAAAAACATTGAAGATGGAGATATCGTTATAGTAAATGCAAAAGAGCAAAGCCCACAAAATGGCGACTATGTTATTTCTGTAATAGATGGCTGTGCAAATATAAAAAAATTTAGCTATAATCCCGATGATAAACAGATTGTTTTAATTTCAGAATCCACCGATAAGTATTTTCCAATCGTACTTCATCAAAATGACGACCTGATTATTGCTGGAAAAGTAGTTGAAGTGCTGAAAATCCCTAATTAAAATAACATGGCTAACGAAAGAAAAACAGAAATAATCACAAGGGATCACTTCTCCCAGTTTTTGGATACTATTTATATCGAAGAACAACGCTCCGATAATCCAAAAATTGATAAGTTGCTTAAAACTGCCTCAAAAAAAGGTGGCGGAAAAGGTTATCCTGAATTTGTAATTAGTTACAAGACAAATCCTGATTTATTGATTGTTGTTGAGTGTAAAGCTGATGTAACAAAACACGAAAGCAAAGATCGTGATAAATATTCGGAGTTTGCTGTTGATGGCGCTTTACTTTACGCTTCATATTTATCAAAAGGATTTGATGTTTTAGCAATCGCAGTTAGTGGAGAAACGAAGCAATCTTTAAAAGTTTCTCATTTTTTGCATCTGAGAGATGAGAAAAAAACAACTTCAATTTTTGGCGATAAATTTTTACCCATTGATGATTATTTGAATGGATATTTAAAAAGTCCAGAAAAATTTAGGCAAGACTACAATTCGCTTTTAGATTTTACAAAACAACTTAATGATAAACTCCATACCTATAAAATTCTTGAGAGTCAAAGAAGTTTGCTTATCAGTTCAATATTAATTGCTTTAGAAAATACCGCTTTCAAAAGGTCTTATTCTTCACATAAAAAATCTGAAAATCTTGCAGCCTCTCTTATTCAAACAGTTTCCGATGAACTAGAAAGTGCAAACATTACAGGCAAAAAATTAGAGAATCTCAATACTCAATTTAGTTTTATCAAAACTGATACTTCTTTATCAAAGAAAGAAAATGTCTTGAAAGAGATTATTGATGGAATTGACGAAAATATAAATGTTTTTATTAAAACTCACAGATATTTTGATGTTTTAGGTCAGCTCTATATTGAATTTTTGAGATACGCGAATAGCGATAAAGGTTTAGGCATTGTTTTAACTCCCCCTCATATTACAGAGCTTTTTACAGATTTAGCACAAGTAAACGAAAACTCAATTGCTTATGATAACTGTACTGGAACGGGTGGGTTTCTGATCAGTGCGATGAAGAAAATGATTGCAGATGCAAAAGGCGATGAAGCAAAAATCAAAGAGATAAAAGCAAAACAACTTATCGGAACAGAATATCAATCGCATATTTTCGCTTTGGCGGTTTCAAATATGTATATCCACCAGGATGGAAAGACAAACATTATAAATGGAAGTTGTTTTGATGAAGATGTGATAGAAGAAGTAAAATCAAAGAAACCGACTGTCGGCTTCTTGAATCCACCTTACAAATCAAACAAAAAAAATGATACGGACGAATTAGAATTTATTTTAAATAATTTGGAGTGTTTGGTTGACGGTGGAACTTGTGTTGCGATTGTACCGATGCAAAGCGCATTGGCAACAAGTGGTAAAGTTTTGGAATTCAAAAAAAAAATCCTTGGAAAACATACATTGCAAGCGGTTTTATCAATGCCTGACGAGTTGTTTTTTAATTCAAAAGTCGGTGTTGTTTCTTGTGTTATGGTTTTTACAGCCCACAAACCACATCCAAATCATAAAGAAACATATTTTGGTTATTACAAAGATGATGGTTTTGTTAAAAGAAAAACTAAAGGAAGAATTGATGCTTATGGCAAATGGCCAGAAATAAAAGGAAAATGGCTTTCAAATTTCATCAACAGAAAAAACGAAGCGGGATTTAGTGTCAATCAAATAATTACTGCTGAAATGGAATGGTCCGCAGAGGCATACATGGACACAGATTATTCAAAATTATCTGATGATGATTTCATTCAAACACAATTAAATTATGTAACGTTCTTATTAGGAAATAGACTATCGGAACAGGTTACTAAATTACCATTTTCAAAAAATAAAGTTGATTTAAATATAACTAATTGGGATAAGTTTGAAATGACAACTTTATTTCAAATACAAGGAAGTAAAACAACCCCATTGTTAGAATTAGCAGAATATGGGAAAGGTAAATATCCATTTGTTACAACACAAGCAACCAACAACGGCATTGAGGGATTCTATGATTTTTATTCAGAGGAAGGAAACGTTTTAGTGGTAGACAGTGCTGTTTTAGGCTATTGCTCTTATCAATCGTTACCTTTTTCGGCAAGTGATCATGTGGAAAAATTGATGCCTAAATTTAAAATGAGTAAATATATTGCTATGTTTTTAGTGACAATTTTGAATTTAGAGCAATACAGGTACAACTATGGTAGAAAATGCAGTCAGGAAAGAATGAAAAAAATAAGTATTAAATTACCAAGTAAAAACGGAAATCCTGATTTTGAATACATGGAGAATTACATTAAGACATTGGAATATAGTTCAAGTCTGTAATTATTCGTCGGTCGCTTCGCTGCGTCATCCCGAATTTCATCTGTGTCATCCCAAATTTATTTCTGGATACGTGTTGTCATTGAGCTATTTTCTAATCCCCTGCAATCTTCTCCTCGTTGCGGCGATTGCCGTGAGCATGAATGCCCAGAGGGAGGCGGTTGCCGGTGGGGTGGTGTCGCAGCCGGATGAGCACCCTTCCGGTTTGTTGGGAGGAATTTTGTCCCTGATGCAGACAGTATGATGTGGCGTTGTTTCACAGGTGTCAGGGATGTCTGGGGCACACGCTGTGGGATTTTCAAGGCATGGGTCGGTGTCCGGCGGTTCTATGATGGCGCCGGTTTCCGTGTCAAAACTCATTATGGCTGCCGTGTCAGGCTGGGCTTCGAGGGTGGTGATTTTGTCTCCTTTGTAATAGACATCCACGGAGCCTTCGTTGACTGTTATTGTGAGTTTGTTGTTTTCGTTGATTCTGGCTTCGTATTCCGTGCCGGTTACTCCGACTACGAAATCACCGTAAACCGTGTCGAGCTGGTAGCCCTCGTCGATTATCCTCACTGCTCCGCCATTGAGTAAAAAGCCGGAACCTTCGTTTACATCTA
>JACPLZ010000036.1 GCA_016186245.1 Candidatus Peregrinibacteria bacterium
AGGTTTCCCACGCAACGGTCATCGGCGTGGGGTTAGTCGGTCCTAAGGCCAGGCCGAAAGGCGTAACCGATGGACAACAGGTTAATATTCCTGTACAACCTAATTTTCGTCCAAGCAAGACTGGAGAGAGGTGGAAGACGACTTTTGAAGGCTTCGGCTGGAGAAAGAAGACTTTTTCTGATCGAAAGTGGCGCTAACTCAGTGGTAACGCGGAAGGATATCCAGAGCGTGTTAATGAATTCACGTGCAAGCTGTTAGTTTATGCTTCTTGAGGTAAATCCCTTGAGGTTCGCGAGCAGCGATGCAAAATACCTTCTCTTTGAGAGGGTGATTCTGGAGAGTTCATCTGACGAGAAAAACCACGGTAGTGAGAAAGTTAGGTTACCGTACCGCAAACCAACGCTGGTGGGTTCCCTGAGAATGGGAAGGTGATCGAGTAACCTGCTGCTAAGGAACTCGGCAAAATAACGGGTGTAACTTCGGGATAAACCCTGCCCCCCTTAACTGGGAGGGCCGCAGTAAAAGATTCCATGCAACTGTTTATCAAAAACACAGGTCTCTGCTAAGTCGCAAGACTAAGTATAGGGGCTGACGCCTGCCCAGTGCCAGAAGGTCACGAGGAGAGGTTAACGCCTTGAATCTAAGCCCTGGTGAACGGCGGCGATAACTATGATGTGACGATTGTAGTTGTAAAATTTGGCTATATGCTGGAATATCCTGTAAAATATCAAAGTACTAGGCCTATTGATGGGTCAGTGAAAATCTTTGGTTGGATCCTAGTAAGTAGGACGCAGGACAATCAGCAGGAAAGAATCTTGTAAGATATAGAATATGAATAATGATCAATGGTTATCATCTGTAAACCCGGAAATTGGATATTATTTTACTGGATTTGCAGATGGAGAAGGTAGTTTCAATGTTTCTCTTAGAAAAAGAATAGATCATAACAAGATAATCCTCAGAGACTATACGCCAAACCGCGTGTATTTAGAGAAGAATCTACGCGGATGATATAGTCCGATCTCTATGGAGACATAGAGCTTCGATTTTTATCGAAGCGCCCCGATTGGGGTGAACATTAATGAATCGTCCTAAGGTAGCGAAATTCCTTGTCGGGTAAGTTCCGACCCGCACGAATGGCGTAATGATATGGAAACTGTCTCGGCAGCAGACTCGGTGAAATTACAGAACTGGTAAAAATGCCAGTTAACTATGGAAAGACGAAAAGACCCCGTGAAGCTTTACTACAGCTTGACATTGGTTTTGAGCATGACTTGTGCAGGATAGATGGGAGACTTTGAAGCTTCGACGTCAGTCGGAGTGGAGTCACCGTTGAGATACCATCCTTGTTATGCTTAGGATCTAACTGGAGCCGTTAATCCGGCTTTAGGACAGTGTTTGGTAGGTAGTTTGACTGGGGCGGTCGCCTCCTAAAGAGTAACGGAGGCGCGCAATGGTTCCCTAACCCTGGATGGAAATCAGGGTGATAGTGTAATCGCGCAAGGGAGCTTAACTGCAAGACATACAAGTCGAGCAGATGCGAAAGCAGGTGATAGTGATCCGATAGTTGCATGTGGGTGCGCTATCGCTCAACGGATAAAAGCTACTCCGGGGATAACAGGCTTATCGGTCCCAAGAGTTCATATCGACGGACCGGTTTGGCACCTCGATGTCGGCTCATCGCATCCTGGAGCTGGAGAAGGTTCCAAGGTGGAGAAGGTTCCAAGGGTTTGGCTGTTCGCCAATTAAAGCGGTACGCGAGCTGGGTTCAGACCGTCGTGAGACAGGTCGGTCTCTATCTTCCATGGTCGTAGGATTTTTGAGGGATGCTGTTCCTAGTAAAAGTTGCTACATTCTGCAGAAATGCAGAAACGAAAAACTTGCCCAAATCGGTGAAATCCTTTACTGTAAAAAAAGGCCGCGGTCCTGGGGCCGTAAAGGACAATACCGAGGGAAGATCAATAATATGATTGATACTGAAAAAGCTTATATTGCAGGATTTCTTGATGGAGATGGTAGTATCATGCTTCAGCTAAAACCTAGAGCTGATATGAAATTTCTGTTTAGAGTTAAAACTGTTATTGTTTTATATCAAGATTCTGCACATGTAGGTGTTTTAAGAAAATTGAAAACGATTATTGGTGCTGGATACGTATACGAAAGGAATGATCGCATGAGTGAGTTGCGTGTTGAAGGTTTTCAACAAGTGCAACATTTTCTATCTAAAATTAAGCCTTATGTAAGGTTTAAAGTAAGACAGGTTGAATGCATGTTAAGTGCTTTGGCTGTCTTGCGGCGCAAATATACTATTGAAGAATTTTTATATCTTTGCGAATTATCAGATAGAATATCCGAATGTAATTATTCCAGTAAACGTAGAAAGTACACAAAACAAACTGTAATTGAAATTCTTAAAAAAAATCGTATTTTGGTCCCCGTAACGACTGGATCTTCTCCAAATGGAGGAGTGAAGATGGCTAAATTAAAATCTAGCCATAATACGGTAAGCATCTAACTCTCTGCTGAATAAGTGGAGATATGATGAAGGTATAGTCTACACCTTTGGTAACAAAGGATTATGTGACGAGAGGACCGGAATGGACAAACCTCTGGTGTATCTGTTGTCGCGTCAGCGGCATTGCAGAGTAGCCATGTTTGGAGAGATAACCGCTGAAAGCATCTAAGTGGGAAGCTCTTCCCAAGATTAAAGATCCCAATTAGCCTCCCTGAAGACTACAGGGTTGATAGGCCACAGATGTAAGCACAGTGATGTGTTGAGTCGAGTGGTACTAACAGGCGATTGACTTATTTCATGAAATTTTCTGCAAAGAAAATTTCAAGTGATATTACTGAGGGCCTTTTTAGTTCAACTAGTAATTGGTGGAAAAAATTATGGTAAAAAAATTAACGATATTGTCTTGGCAGTTATAGAGGCGGGGGTACACCTGTTCCCATCCCGAACACAGCAGTTAAGCTCGCCATCGCCCATGTTACTGCGGCGTGACCGTGGAAAAGTAGGTCGCTGCCAAGATAATGTCGTTAAGAAATAAGAAAACTACTCGCCTTGCTCGGATAGATTCTTACTCACACTTTAAAAGAAATTACACTATTTTCAGATAACTTTCGTTCACTCTTTCACTCCTTCTCTATACTGACTTCTTTCAAGTCATGCAGTTTTTGGCTGCGTGAGGTTTTTGGATTGTAGCTCTTGTAAAAAAGCTCTATCAGATTCATCGTATCCAGTTCGTCCACTTTTAGACCGCATGATTCCAGGCCGCTGCGGACGATATTGACTCTTTGATTCAGACTTTTTTTGAGCTGTTCAAATTCATTATGCCGTCTTTTTATATCGCTATAGCTGTCTTTCGGCGCAAGTCTCTGAAAAAATGCCTGAATTTTGCTTGTGGAAAGCACCCGTCCCGGGTCGTATTGCACGACAACATAAAATTCTTTTTCCATAATGTCCGCATATTCGACCAGACGCCCGATGTATGCGGCGTATTCAAAAGTCTGATCCTGCAAAAGCCGGTTGGTCTGTTTTTCGCCGAGTTTTTTTACCTGGTCGATATAGTTGTCTATATCCAGTCTTTTTGAGCGCACTAGAATTTGTATCGGGAATTCCAGTGAGTTTAAAAAGCCCTGATATGCCCTGATGATTGCGTTTTGTTCCTGCTCGGATTTCAAATTAAAATTGATACTGGATGTTTTCAATACCGCCCTGAGACCGCCGTTTTTTAGCACAACGACATTGTCACGGATTTCTCCGATTCTCAGATTTGTCTGTGTGCTTGAGAGAGGCGCTTCTCTGTTTTTTTTGCCAGGCGAAATGAAATCGAGCAATCCCATGTCAGTTTTTGTTAATTTGTCCGTGAGTGTCCAGAACTTTTGTAATTTCTTCCAAAGATTTTTGCGGTTTTTTATCGAATTTTATTTCTTTCTTTTTTTCAATGTCCATTTTTTCTTTATCAAATGAGGAAATAAATGGAGTGTCTGCTCCCTGGGTCCAAATTCTTTTTCTGGGAAGAATATGGTATTCAAGCAAATTCATCAAAAATTCGTGAAACGGCAGATTGTGGATTTTAAGAAACGCAAATGCCAATGTTGCCAAACCGAGAATGACTGTAGGAGGTAGCCAAACGCTTACGATATAGGCTTTTGACAGGCTGATATAGGTCGCATAGGCCAACCCGCCGCCAATTGCCAGGATGATTAGTTGTTTTAATGTCAGCGGACCGACGATTGTGTCCTCGCGCTGCACATTTTGTGGAACTTTATATTGCATATCCCAGTATAATAGCATAAAAGTGCTATTTTTTCAATGCCGCGTTTGCTAAAATGCCTCCATGAGCGGGATAAGGAATTTTTGTATTATTGCGCATATAGATCACGGAAAATCGACTTTGGCGGATCGTTTTCTGGAGATTACCAAAACTATTGCCAAGCGCGATATGAAGCATGCCCAACTGCTGGATACCATGGATTTGGAGCAGGAGCGTGGTATTACCATAAAACTCCAGCCGGTAAGGATGGAGTGGAAAGGGTATATTCTTAATTTGATTGATACTCCGGGACATGTGGATTTTTCCTATGAAGTTTCGCGCAGTCTGGCGGCATGTGAGGGGGCGATTCTGGTGGTCGATGCGACCCAGGGGATTGAGGCTCAAACTCTTGCAAACTGTTATCTTGCAATCGGGCATAATTTGGAAATTGTGCCTGTTTTAAACAAAATAGATCTCCCGTCGGCGGATGTGGAAAGGCGGGCAAAGGAAATTGAGGCTGCTCTTGGAATTCCTGCAAAAGAAATTATTCCAGTGTCGGCAAAAGAAGGTACCAATGTGGAAAAAGTGCTTGAAGCTGTGATTGAAAAAGTTCCGCCGCCGGCAAAAATCGATCCAAATGAAGAATTAAAAGCGCTGGTTTTTGATTCGGTTTATGATGTTTATAAGGGAGTTGTGGCTTTTGTCAGGCTTAAATCCGGTTCTGTGAAAAGAGGTGACAGGGTCTATTTTTTGAATACAAGGACAATGATAGAGGTGTTGGAAGTTGGTTATTTTAAGCCAAAATATCAGTCCGCCGAGAAACTTGATGCTGGCGAGGTCGGATATATTGTAACCGGTCTTAAAAGTGTCAGGGAGGCGCGTGTTGGTGATACTGTCTGGAAGGCTGGAAATACCGATATTGCTCTTGACCTTGCGAAGCCGCTTGAGGGATATAGTGTTGTGCGGCCGTTTGTGTTTGCGGGGGTTTTTTGCACCAATGCCGATGAATATCCGCTTCTGCGCGATGCTCTGGAAAAACTGCAGTTGAATGACAGCTCTATTTCTTTTGAACCGGAGCAGTCCGGTGCATTGGGATATGGATTCAGGTGCGGTTTTTTGGGTTTGCTGCATATGGATATTGTGCAGGAGCGATTGGAACGCGAATATGATCTCGATTTGATTGTGACGGCGCCGTCGGTTTCCTATCAAATTAAAATGATTGATGGAAGTGTGATTACAATTTCAAGTCCTGCAAATTTGCCCGATCCTTCAAAAATTCTGGAAATTATGGAGCCATGGATTAAAGTTGAAATTCTGTTGCCGAATGATTTTCTTGGCGGAATCATGACTTTGTGTACCGATAAGCGCGGTGTTTATAAAAACATGCATTATCTCGATGAAAAAAGAGTGGTGGTTGATTTTGAAATGCCCTTGGCGGCGGTTGTGGTGGATTTTTATGATCGGTTAAAAAGTGTCAGCAGCGGTTATGCTTCGATGAATTATGAACATATTGGATATAGGACTGGTGATCTTGTGAAACTGGATATTCTTGTGGCCGGGGAAAAAGTGGATGCTTTGGCTTTAATCGTACATAAGAGTGAAGCTTTTTATGTCGGCAGCGATATGACAAAAAAATTGAAGAAATTGATACCGCGGCATCAATTTACGGTGCCGATCCAGGCGGCGGTTGGCAGCAGGATAATTGCCCGTGAGACGATTGCAGCTTTCCGCAAGGATGTTACCGCAAAGCTCTATGGCGGTGATGTCAGCAGAAAAAATAAACTTTTAAAAAAGCAGAAGGCAGGTAAAAAAAGGATGAAAATGATGGGAAGAGTTGAGATGCCCCAGGCTGCTTTCCTTGCGGTCTTAAGAAAAGAAGATTAGATTTTTATTATGTTTAATTTTTTGCGGATTTTTTCTCCTTATGCTGATCCTTTTGAAGAAAAAGTGGATCGTTTTTTTTGCGGCGTGAAATCTTCGGATAATATTCAGAAAATCAGGAAGAATTTACTGGCGCTGATGCAGGAAAATTTGCTTATTTTGAATGTCTGGCTTGAGAAGAAATACAAAGGCTACAAATATTTGACGAAGGGGATGCGCAAAAAAATGTATGGAAATGAGCGAAAAATGATTGCGAAATTTCAGGAATATTCTTTGGGGCATGCTTTTTCAATCAAAGATGTGAGGGCTCTTTTGGCTGCGCAAGGGCTGATTTTTCCTGGTGGAGCGGATACGCAATTGCTGTATCTTACTCAAATTATGTCTTTTCTTGCGCCTGGAAAATTTTATAGATATATCAAAACTGCCAGTTTTGGAAAATTGCTGTGCGATCCGGATAAAAGCATGATGGAGGGGGATTGCAATCAGATTGTAACTCTTTATATTTACCTTTTTTCACTTAAATTTCGGATTGAAAATCTTCAGATTAAGCTGTTGCCGGAGCATGTGTGTCTGCATTTTCGGGGGATTGACATAGAAGCGACAAACGGATCATTTCAAAAATATTCCGGAGAATGCCAGGTTTTGCCGGTAACGGAAATTATTTCCACCAATCTGCTTGATTTGGCGGATTTCAGGGAAGAAATTCAGTCGATTGCTCCGCGGGACATGGTGAAAAGCGCTCAATTGGCCTATGCAATCAGCAGTTTGCGGTCTGTGGTAGAGCATAATTTGGGAGCCGCATATCAGAATTTGGCTGTCAGTGCCATGAAGGTTTTTAATTTTGAAACGGCGAAATTTTATGCGGAAAAGAGTGGGAATAAAGCCCTTTTGAGGTCTGTAAGACATAATGAGGCGGTGTATTTTTATGAACATAAAAATCTGGATAAAGCTGTCGGGATTTTTTCTACACTTGGCGAAGAAGATATGGTGAAGGCTTGTTTGCAGAAACAATACAATAATTTTGCGAATGAAGTTTCCGGTGTAAAGACCATAGAACAGGCCAGGAAATATAAATCCACTTATCGAAAGATGCTGGAGTTGGCAGGGCGTATTGGTAATCAAAAATTATCGGATAACGTGCAGGAGATTTTGAAGAAAATAAATATATAATTGATGACATGCTGCTGCGGAATAGAAAAAATTATAGCACTGCGGAGCTAACGTTTTGACCGTACCATTGCTCGCTTTTTCTCCAAGCACTTCGTCAAGTTTGCGAAGATGCTTGCAGATAGTCGCTCGCAGGGTACGGTTCCCAAAATATCGCTAGTCCTCGTGCTATAATTTCTTCTATCCACGCAGCTGCGCATGTCATCAAGCCGTATATTTAAAAATATCTCTCAAGTATGACAAGCCCCCTTATCTTAAAAAAAGGGTGTTTTTCTGCTATAATACTTGGATATTTTCGAATCAAAAAAACGTGAAATTTGTAAAAATATTAATTTTGGTTTTATTTTTAGGGGCGTTGGCCTGGGTTGCCGGGCAGTTATTTTTTGAAAAAGAACTTGAGGCGTTGTTGTATTCGCAAAAAGGTGATGTTGCAGACCATGATCGTGTGCTTAAAATTGTTACTCCATTTATGCCTGAGGGAGCGCTTGATCCTGCTTTTCTAAATCCGGCAAATCGCGACCGGCTGATAAATGTTTATGAGCCGCTGGTGCGTGTGGATAAAAATTTGCGGGTAAAACCGGCGCTTGCTGTCTCCTGGGGAATGATTGATGAATTGACCTGGGATTTCAGACTGCGTTCAGGGGTGTTGTTTCATGATGGGAGCGCCTTCACCGCCGATGATGTGTTGGCGAGTTATGAGCAGGCTATAGACCATTATTCCAAATCTGATCTTAGGAATTTTCTTAATACCATTGATAAAATTGAAGTTGTTGATGATCTGAATGTGAAAATCAGATTAAAGAGGGCCGATCCGCTTATTCTGCAAAAGTTGTCTCTTTGGCTGATTATTCCGCAGGAAGATGTGTCGGATGAAAAAATAACTTTTTCTGGAACCGGACCTTATAAGTTGATGCAGTATGAGGAAGATGGCAATTTCATATTTGAGCGTTTTAAGGAATATTGGGGTGGAGAGTCGCGTTTTAAGAGCGTTGAAGTTTTTTACGAGCCGGATAAGGAGAAAAGAGTAGCCATGCTGCTGGATGGCAGAGCGGATTTTCTGGATTTTGTGCCCGGTTCAATGATTGATGAATTAAAAAATGATCAGAGATTTACTGTATTTCCTTTTCCTGCGCTTGGAGTGGGTTTTATATTTTTTGATATGAGCAATGATGTCTGGAAAAATCCTGATGCCAGGTTGGCGGTTGCTTTGGCGATAAACAAGGAAGAATTGGTATCCCGGCTTAGCAATACGCTGGTCAGGCCGGCCGGCCAGTTTGTGGGAAATGGTGTTTTTGGTTTCAATGAAGACATTTTTGAAAATAGGTACAATCTTAAAAAAGCGCGTGCTCTTGCTGATAAAAGCGGACTTGTAAAAGAGCCGGTGTATTTTGAGATTCTGGATTCAATGTCCTGGATTGGTGATTATCTCCAGACGCAGATGAAAAAAATTGGTGTCGAGTTGAGGCTTGATGTAATTGATAATCCTGATTTTCTCTATGCTGCGAATCAGGATATTTCTTTCCTGAGCTATAAAACCGATCTTGGCGACAGTTCCGATTTCCTGGCGGCGGTTGCGGTAAGTGATGGCATGATGAATATTGGCGGTTACAAAAATAAACGTGTTGATGAATTGCTTCGATTGAGCCTGGAAACGATGGATCCGGAAGCCAGGCTTAAACTTCTCAAAGAAGCCATGAAAATTATTATTGTGGATGATCCTCTTGGTGTGCCTTTATTTGAGGATCAGACGATTTATGCTTTTCGGAAGGAATTGAAAATTGAACCGCGCATTGATGGGTTGATTTATTTTGATGACCTTATTGCCGAATGAAAATAAGTATACGTTTAAAACTTGTTGTTGCGATTTCTTTACTGGTCATGGTGCTGTTTTCCACTGCCGCCTATATGTTTGTCGGTGAGAAAAAAGTTGAACTTGCTCATGATATTTATCGCAATGCACTTGCCTTTGGGCGGCTTACTGCCGCTAAAATTGTTGCAGATTATGATTTGTATCTGGCCCAAAACAGTTTTGTATATTTCAACAGGGAAATCGCTGAAATTTTCCGGCAGAATGATGATATTGGAGTGGTGCGTGTTGTTTCGTATAATGGGCAACTGCTTTATGATTCTTCGAGAGATGGAGAGCAAAGATATGAAGGGCCGGTGAGGATGGTAACCGATGAGGGTGTTTTGTCGGAAGTGAGATCGGAAAATATTTCGGTTTTGACGCAGGATGGACGGATAGTTTTTCTTAAAGAAGATAGCTATGTTGATTGGAATGAGCGTGATATTGAGCCGCTTGCTGAGGGAGAAATGCTTCAGCATATTGTAGTGCCGGCAAGCGACAAATATGCAATTTTTTATCATCTGGATTATGCGAATCTTGAAGAAAGAATAGATCGTGTTGTGGAAAGAATTATTTATCTGGCGGTTTTTGGTTTTTTGCTTGGAGTGGGAATGTCTCTGGTGATGTCTAAACGTATTACAAAATCAGTGGAACAATTGGTGTATGGGGCGGAAAGGATTGCAACTGGAGATTTTAAGGTGCGTGTTGATATAAAAACACGGGATGAAATGAAATTTTTGGGCGATGCTTTTAATAAAATGGCGGTGGATTTGGAGGCGAGTGTAGGTGCGAAGTTGTATCAGGAAAGAGTTGGCAGGGAGCTTGAGCTGGCCAGACAGATTCAAAAACAGCTTGTGCCTGAAATTGTGCCTAAAATTGAAGGACTCGACATTGCCGCGGGTCTTTTGCCGGCGGAAGAAATTGGCGGCGATATTTATGACTTTATTCCTTTGTCTGATAGCAAAATGTTGATGTACCTGGGCGATGTGACAGGCCATGGCGTACCGGCTGGGATTGTGAGTTCCATAGCAAATGCTCTTTTATTTGGATACTGCGATGATGGTGATTTGAAGAAAGTTTTGATTGATGTAAATAGAGTGCTTGATGCCAAAACCATGCCGACGATGTTTATGACTCTGTGTTTGATGAAATGGGATGCTGATTGCGGAAAGTTTTCCTATGCGAATGCGGGTCATGAGCAGATTTTGCATTTTAAAACCGCGGAGAAAAAGTCAGTATTTTTGTCTTCGCATGGTATTGCTTTGGGGATGTTGCCGGATATTTCACAAAAGACTGGAGTTGATGAGGTGGCTTTGAAAAGCGGAGACTTTATGGTCATTTACAGCGATGGAATACCTGAGGCCTGGAAAAATGAAAAAGAAAAATATGGCCATGAAAAATTGATGGAATTGGTGAATGGCCTTGGAGGGATGCCGACTGCCGAAGCTATCAAACAGGCAATTTTGGCTGATGTAAAACAATATATGGGCAACTTTAAACAGGTGGATGATATTACGATAATGGTGATTAAGAAAATCTAGATTTTTATTCCCGGCACCGGAAATTTCAGACACATTTCTTTTACTTCTTCCTTTATTTTGGCGTGAATGGCGGTGTCGTTGATGCTGGAAATAACTCTGTCGATCCAGTCGGCAATGCGTTCCATTTCCGGTTCTTTCATGCCACGGGTGGTTACTGCAGGTGTGCCTAATCTGATTCCGGATGGATCCATCGGTGAGCGTGTGTCAAAAGGAACGGTGTTTTTGTTCAGGGTGATCCCAACTGTGTCCAGGGTGTTTTGAGCCTGCTTGCCTGGCACATTTTTTGAAGTTAGATCGGCAAGAATCAAATGTGTATCTGTACCGCCGGAAACAAGATTGAATCCGTGTTTTTTTAATTCTTCCGCCAGGTGATTGGCATTTTTTTTGATTTGTTTGGCGTATTCTTTGAATGCCGGTTGCATGGCTTCCTCAAATGCGATGGCTTTGCCGGCAATGATGTGATCATGCGGGCCGCCTTGTAGTCCTGGAAAAACCGCTTTATCTATTGCCTGCGCGTATTTTTGTTTGCAAAGAATCATTGCTCCGCGCGGACCGCGCAAGGTTTTGTGTGTTGTGGTCATTACTACGTCAAAATAGGGGACTGGGGATTCCAATTCGCCAGCGGCGATCAGCCCTGCGGTATGTGAAATATCGGCTACAGTTATTGCTCCGACTTCATCGGCAATTTCCTTGAATTTTTTCCATTCAATATCCCGCGGATAGGCGGTAAATCCTGCAACAATCATTTTTGGTTTATTGGCCAGAGCCAATTCCCGAACTTTTTCCATATTTATGCGTCCGGTTTCTTTTTCCACTTCGTACTGCACAAATCTATATGCCCGTCCGGAAAATGAGATCGGCAAGCCATGGGTGATATGTCCGCCATGATCAAGTTTCAGCCCCATAACGGTGTCTCCAAATTGCAATAATGCAAAATAAATGGCTGTGTTTGCCGGTGATCCGGAATACGGCTGGACATTGGCGTGCTCCGCTCCGAAAAGTTTTTTTGCTCTTTCAATGGCGATATTCTCTATTGTATCGATATTTTCCTGCCCACCATAGTAGCGTTTTCCCGGGTATCCCTCGGAATATTTGTTTGTCAAAATGGAGCCGCATGCCTCCATGACCGCTTCGGAAGTATAATTTTCCGATGGAATCAATTCTATGCCTTCGGCTTGTCGGCGTTTTTCTCTTTCAATGGCCTGATAAATCGCTGGATCCTGATCCTGGATTTTTGACATGTTTGCCTTTTGTTAAAAATTAGCCCGCTTGCATTATAGGGGTCTATAATGTGAATGCAATGTCAGAATTAAATATTTTGATTGAATAGGTTCAAGGTAATGTATGCATGCAAAACATTGACATATTTTTGTCTTTATTCTAAGCTGCTTCCTTATCTATTAAAATATGACTAATTCTGAATTTGAATTGGATGAGTTTGATTCGGGAATTTTGGGCAAACCTGTTGCAAAAGCAAGAATACATGATTTTAATGTGAATTTGGTGGAAGTAGATGCATTTTGTGAAGAAAGAAATGTGGCGGTTATTTTTCTTTTCATTCAACATACTAGATTTGCTATTTCAGGATTATTTGAACATGGATTCCAATATTTAACTTCAAAAGTAAAATATACAAAGGATAGTCAACAATCCGAAGCCAGTGAAATCCCATCCGTTGATGGAATTAAATTGACAGGGTTTGATTCAAAATATTTTCCACAATTGCTTGAACTTGTTTATGTGGTGGGAGAAAAAAGCCGATTTTATCTTGATTCCAATTTCACCGATAAATGGAGAAATGCGTATAGAGAATGGGCTGTAAACGCAATTGGTGGTCATGCTCAAAAGATTATTTTGGCAATTTCCGAGACTGACGAAAGTGTCCGAGGTTTCATATTTTTAAAGCAAGACAAGAAGAGGAAAAGCGTTTCAATAGATTTGATTGCGGTAAGACCAGATTCTCAAGGAAGAGGCATAGGCACAGTTTTACTTGCCGCAGCCGAAGATTGGGCAATATCTGAAGGGATGCAGACTCTGGAGGTTGTAACAGAACCTGAAAATATCCATTCGCAACGGATATACCAATCCAGAGGGTTTAAAATATCAGATCATACTTTGGTTTATTCTAAATCTTATGGAAAGTAAAAAATTACTTGTAATCGGTGGCGGAGGATATATTGGAAATCATGTTGTTGATGAGGCTTTAAGAAGTGGCAGAAAAGTCGCGGTGTTGGATATATTCTATTTTGGACATGATAAATTACGTCGCCATGCAGATAATCCTGATTTAGAAATTGTTACAGCTGATATAAGAACAATTTCTATAGATGTATTTAAAGATGTAGATGAAGTGATATCTATGGCTGGTATTTCCAACGATCCTTCTTGCGATCTCTTGCCCGAAGTGACTGAATCTACCAATTTGCACGGTTGTATTCGTGTAGCCAAATTGGCAAAAGAAGCGGGGGTAAAAAGATTTGTAGATATTTCATCGTGTTCCGTATATGGAAGAGCGGAGGAATCTATTTGTGACGAAAAATCTCCAACTCGTCCAGTTTCACTGTACGCTAGATG
>JACPLZ010000041.1 GCA_016186245.1 Candidatus Peregrinibacteria bacterium
ATCACGGTCAAAGTTAGGTGAGGGCGAGCTGAGCCCGAACCGTACATAAAACTGTTATACGCGGGTGAGCCAAAGGCGAAAGCGCAGCGTCCCCAAGTGAGCGAAGCGAACGCAGCGTGTCCGAATCAGAAAATAGTGAGGCTTTCGGGCTTGTGAGCTCCGCGAACAAGTACGCTAAAAGCCCCATCTATTTTCTGAGAGGAAATGGCGTATAACTCCTTTCTAGCGGAAATTTTTTAATAAAATTTTAAGAAAATTTAATGATTGGCTGGTAGGGTCGATGGCATGATAACAAAAAAGAGCAAAATAGACAAGCTGTTAGAGCAGACTAAAGATGTTAGCAAAATAGACAAGCTGTTAGAGCAGACTAAAGATGTTAGCAAAATAGACAAGCTGTTAGGACAAACTAAAAATGTCAGCAAAATAGACAAGCTGTTAGAGCAGACTAAAAATGAGCTTAAATTGAAGAGTTGCCGCCCGAAAACCATAAAATCCTATGTCCGATGCCTAAAGCGGTTTCTGGGCGAAGTAGGGGATAGGTGGGCTGTTATTGATATACCAATTATTAAAAAATTTCTGCTAGAAAGGGATGCTGAGAAGTTATCGTCGTCCTCCTTAAACATTTATTTGTGTGCCATCAAGTTTTTTTACCGCCATGTTATTGGAATGGTCGATGCTATAAATATCCGTTTTATCAGGCGCCGAAAGCGTTTGCCGGTGGTTCTGTCCCATGGAGAAATATTGCGGATTGTTGCCGGTATAAAAAATGTAAAGCATAAACTTATTATTTCTCTGGCTTATGGAGCAGGTTTGCGTATTTCGGAAGTTGTAAATTTGCAAGTGCAGGATCTGGATTTTGATAGGGAGCTTATTTATGTGCGAAACGGAAAGGGTAGCAAGGATCGGGTGACTATTTTGCCGAAAAAGCTGGAGTCTGATCTCAAATTGTTTATTGAAAAATGCGATATGAATGAGCCTGTTTTTGTCAGCCAGATGGGAGGGAAATTGACTACTAGAACTTTGGCGAAGGTTTTTGAACAAAGTATTAAAAGGGCTGGTATCGGCAAAACTGCATCATTTCATTCTTTGCGCCACAGCTTTGCAACCCACATGCTGGAAAATGGCACGGATATCCGTTTTTTGCAGGAATTGCTCGGTCATACCGATATCAAAACAACAGAGCTTTATACGAAAGTAACAAGTAAAAGTATTCAAAAACTGCAAAGTCCGCTTTGACTTTGTAGCTACGTTTAATTATAATGTAACCACAGAATTTTTGACAAGCAGGAAAAGATTATTAGAAAAGTTTTTGCGCAATCCGGCGGTGGTAAGATATGACCAAATCCAGAGATTGTTATTATATTTTGGATTTGAAATGGCGTTATTGCATGGTAGCCATGTCAAATGGAGGCATAAAGATTTGCAGGAGAAGATTGTTATTCCTGTGCATGATAATGATTGTAAAAGGGTATATAAATTGGCAGTTGCAAAACTTATTAAAGAAAAATTTTATGAAGATTAAAATGATACAGGGGTCTATTACCGTGAATAATAAGCAATATCTTTACACCTTAAAGCCTAAGCGTGGTGGGGTTACTTATTTTACCTGCAAGGCTGCTGCGATTGCCCAGGATTTTTTAAGCGAAGATATTCCTGCATTATTAGTGGATTTGCCGGAATTGATTTTGGAAGAAAAAGAATACCGGAAAAATAATGTGATTCGTTTCAGGGTGACGGAGGAGGATAAAAGAAAGATAGAAAAGAAGGCTGTCCAAAAAGGATTTAACTCTGTCTCAAGTTATGTGCGCAGTATTGCTCTCGATGGCTGATTTATGATTTTGGAAAATATTTAATCCCAGGCAATCCGCTAAAATCTGAGTCCTGTGTCCATATTGTAGCATTGTATTTTTGTCCACAAGCTGCAATCAGGCTGTCGGCCATAGGTAATCTATGGCGAATACTTATGTTTACGGCCAATAGGCTTGTTTCCGTGTCTATGTCTACAATTTTTCCCTGTGTCATATTCCCAATTTTATCTATCGCTGTTTTTCTATCTGTTTTTTCGAGAATTTTTTTAAATACTTCAAAAATCACTATAGTGGGAACTATGAGTTTTTTTGTATTGTGGATTGCTTTGCGAAAATTTTTTGCATTTTTTGTGCCGCTAAAGTATTCCAGCCAGGCTGATGAATCTACTATGTTCATAATTCTCTATCTTGTTCTCTTATGATGTCTGTATCTATTCCTTTTAATGATCCCTCCATGTCTTTCAGTGGTCTCATTGGTATGAATTCAATGATTGTTCCATATTTAATTACCTGAAGTTTTGTGCCTTTTTTTAATTTCAGGCTTTCACGGATTGGTTTTGGTATTACAACCTGAAATTTTGGTGAAAGTGTCACTGTTATCATACGATTTTCTTATCGATCTATGTATGGTAAAAGTATATATCGATTGATCAGTTTTATCAAGCCTAAAAGCAATTAAATGGCATGTTCTTGTTCGGTCATGACTGTTATTCCTTTTTCTTCTCATTCACCACTTCCGCTTCTACTGTGTCGTCTTTTTTGTCCTTGTCGTACACCTTTACTCCATCATCGTTCTGTGGTGCGCTGCCGGCATTTTTGTAGATTTCCGTGCCGATTTTCTGCATCTCATTGCTTAATTCCGTGTAGGCTTTTTCAATTTCGTCTTTTCCTGCGTCCTTTTTTTTCAGAATTTCTTCCAGTGCTTTTATCTTTTCCTGAACAGGATTTTTGATTGCATCGGATACTTTGTCTCCGGCATCTTTCAAAGCTTTTTCCGCCTGGAATACCAGTGATTCACCCTTGTTTCTTGTTTCAATCATTTCCTTTTTCTGCTTGTCTTCCTGGGCGTGTTTTTCAGCTTCTTCTTTCATTTTCTTTATATCGCTGTCAGACATATTTGAGCTGCCTGTGATTGTAATATGATGCTCTTTGCCGGTGCCTTTATCTTTTGCACTGACCTTCAAAATTCCATTGCTGTCGATATCAAAACTTACTTCAATCTGCGGGACTCCGCGTGGCGCAGGGGCAATTCCATCAAGGGCAAATTTGCCAAGAGATTTGTTGTCGGCGGCCATGGAGCGTTCGCCCTGGACTACATGCACTTCAACCGAAGTCTGATTGTCGGCGGCGGTGGAAAATACCTGGGATTTTGCCGTAGGTACTGCGGTGTTGCGTTCAATAAGCGGCGTGGCAACTCCGCCAAGAGTTTCAATACCGAGTGTCAAAGGCGTAACATCCACCAAAAGAATATCTTTGACGCTGCTATCACCGGTGATAACGCCGGCCTGGATGGCTGCGCCGACGGCGACTACTTCATCCGGATTTGTGCCCCTGTGCGGATCTTTTCCAAAAATTTCCTTAACTTTTGCCTGGACTGCCGGGATGCGGGTTGAGCCGCCTACGAGTATTACTTCATTTAAATCGCTTTCGAAAATTTTGGCATCCTGCATGCATTGGCGGCATGGGGCGACGGTTAGTTCAATGAGGTTTGCGATAAGGTCCTCCAATTTTGAACGTGTAAGTTTGATCTCAAAATTTTTCGGACCGTCTTTTGTAACGGTGATGTAGGGGAGACTGATTGTTGTTTCGTGCAATGAGGAAAGTTCACATTTGGCTTTTTCCGCCGCTTCCTTGATGCGCTGCAAAGCAAGTTTGTCATCGGAAATGTCGATGCCTTCCTTCTTTTTAAATTCTTCAATTATCCACTGCATTACCAGCCGGTCAAAATCATCGCCTCCAAGCTGTGTGTTTCCGTTTGTGGCTTTAACATGAAAAACGCCTTCTCCAAGCTCCAAAATCGAAATATCAAATGTGCCGCCTCCAAGTTCGAAGACGGCAATTTTTTTATCGGTGGCGGATTGTTTGTCTATGCCATAAGCCAATGCTGCCGCCGTTGGTTCATTGATAATTCTTTTTACATCCAGTCCGGCGATAGTGCCGGCGTCTTTTGTGGCTTTTCTTTGAGAATCGTTGAAATATGCGGGGACAGTGATTACCGCCTCTTTAATTGTCGTGCCGAGATACGCTTCGGCGTCTGCCTTTAGTTTTTGTAGAACCATTGCCGAAATTTCCGCTGGACGTCTCTGCTTGCCATCGAGCATTATTTCCACTTCGCCGTCTTTGCCTTTTACGCATTTGTAAGGGACTTTTTTAATGTCTTCCAGGCACTCGTTGTATTGTCGTCCGATAAAACGTTTGGCGGAATAAATGGTGTTTTCCGGATTGGTTGTGGCCTGATTTTTGGCGGCGATGCCGACACGGCGCTCGCCGTCTTTGATGGCAACTACCGACGGGGTGGTGCGGGCGCCCTCGGCGTTGGGAATTACAATTGTTTCGCCGCCTTCCATGACGGATACGCAGGAATTGGTTGTTCCGAGATCTATTCCAATGATTTTTGACATGATTTGTGTGGTTTATGAAATTAGCACTCAAAATTATAGAGTGCTAATCGAATGTGGTCAAGGGAAATTTAATAATTCTAACTTCCAACCTTTACCTTCGCGTGTCTTAATACGCGATCACCGAGCATGTAGCCTTTTTCGAGTTCTTCAATAACTTTGTCTTTTTCGCCGGGACCCTGGGCGAGGGCTTCGTGGAGATTCGGATTAAAAGTCTGGCCGAGAGATTCTATGGGTTTTACTCCGGCTGCCTGCAGAGTTTGATTTAATTGATTGATGCAGATTTCAATTCCCTGAAACCATTCTTTTGCCGTCTCCGGGACATGCTGTCTGGCTCTTTCCAGGTTATCCAGAATCGGCAAAAGTTGACTAATCAAAGTGGCATTTGCGAGCATAAACATTGATTGTCTTTCATCTTCATGGCGGCGCTTAAGATTGATGAGATCAGCCATGGTGCGTTTGGCCATTTCAGTCATGGCTTCGAGTTCTTTTTTGAGTGTTTCAATCTCTCCGTTAGTCCGGGGAGCGGCTGGTGTCTGCCGTGATTGCTGTGCCTGTTTGGTTTGCGGTTTTTTTTCTTCCGTCATAATTCAGTTATTTTAGAAGTTTTTTGATTTCTTCGAGAATTGCCAGGTTGTAGGCGTAGTCCATTCGTTTTGGGCCAAGTATTCCCACATATCCCGAAAATCCTTCTTTTTTATACCTGCTGACTACGATGGAGCAGCTCTGTGTCTGCGGAAGAATGTTTTCATCGCCGATAAAAACGCGGACGGTGTCGGTGATATCGAGATTATTCAAAGTATTTATGAAATTGCCGCTGTGTTCAAAAGTTTCAATTACTTCGCTGGCGCGGACTGTATCCTGCGAAAATTCCGGCTGGCGGAGGATATTGGACATTCCCAGGAAAAAAGTGCGGGGATTGTCCGGAGTGGTGGCGAAACTGACGCAATTTGAGGCGCGTGCAAGGATATTGACGGCATCGTAAAGCTGTTCGCGGACTTTTTCCGCTTTGTATTCACTGCGAATAATATCCAGGGTTTTTATGGCTTGAGCCTTGGCTTTTTTATGGTCGATCATTTCATCCACGTATAGGCGGTAACCTTTGTCTGTCGGCACACGGCCGGCTGATGTATGCGGTTGGTAAATGTATCCCGAATGTTCCAGGGAGAGCATGTCGTTTCTGATAGTTGCCGGGGATACGGTAAAGCGGTAGCTGATCAGGATAGTGTGTGAGCCTACCGGTTCAGCGGTTTCCACAAAGTGTTTGATGATTGCCCGGAGCACCTGTTTTTTACGTTCTTCGGACATGGCTGATTACTTTAGCACTTGGGATTATATAGTGCTAAGGCGATTGGGGCAAATTTGCTAGCGGTTTTTTTCTCCCAAAAATTTTACCAGGTCTACGATTCTTGCGCTGTAGCCCCATTCGTTATCGTACCAGGCGAGGACTTTTACCAGATTTCCATCGATGACTTCTGTCAGTCGGGGTTGGAATTCTGATGGCCAGGCCGTTGAGTTTCCCTTCGAGTTCCGGCATGACCAGTCCGATTGCTTTGGCGGCGCCGGTTGTAGTCGGGATCATTGATAGTCCTGCAGCGCGGGCTCTGCGCAAATCTTTGTGAGGGAGATCGAGAATCTGCTGATCGTTTGTATAGGAGTGAATTGTGGTCATCAATCCTTTAACGATTCCAAAATTTTCATGAAGTACTTTTGCCACCGGCGCCAGACAATTTGTCGTGCATGAAGCATTGGAAATAATGTGATGATCGGCCGGTTTGTATGTTTTTTCATTTACTCCGAGGACGATTGTAATGTCTATTTTATCTTTTGCCGGAGCGGTAATTATTACTTTGCGCGCGCCGGCTTTGAGATGCTTTTCTGCGCCTTCGCGATTTGTAAAAACGCCTGTTGCTTCGATGATCACATCAACTCCCAATTTTTTCCATGGCAATTTTTCCGGATCCCGTTCGCTTAACACCGTATATTCTTTTCCGTCAACTATTATGTTTTTCCCTTTTGCGTAAACTTCTTCATCCAATGTTCCATAATTTGAGTCGTATTTTAAAAGGTGTGCGATTGTTTCCGCATTGCCAAGGTCATTGATGGCAACTATATCAAAATATTTCTTGAGAAGATTTATGCGGAAAATCTGGCGGCCGATTCTGCCAAAGCCGTTGATGGCTGCTTTAAGTTTCATATTAATTAAGTTATTTTGGTGGCAGTATATATTCTTTTGACTCTATTATTCAACCGGTGCTAGGTTTTTGTCATGGAAAAGGTTTTGCTTGCCGATGAAAATTCTGTGAGGAAAGCGGTGATGACTTTGGATGAAGGTGGGATTGTAATGCATCCTACCGAGACTTGTTACGGGCTGGCGGCGGATATTTTTAATAAGGAGGCTTTGAGTAAATTATATTACGTGAAAGATATGAAAGCGGATAAGCCGTTGAGTATTTTAGTGGATAGTCCGGAAATGGCCCTGGAATATGGGACTTTTTCTAAAAAAGCGCTGGCGCTGGCCAAAAAATATTGGCCTGGTGCTTTGTCTATTGTGGTGCCGCGGACTGAATCTTTGCCAAAATGGTTTAATCCCGGGAATAATTTTGTGTCGATGAGGGTTTCCGGTTTGGAATTTTGCAGGGAAATGGTGAAGCATTTTGGCGGGCCAATTACCACCACCAGCGCAAATAAGGCTGGAGAGCCGGAAATGTATCAGCCGGAAACGATGGCTGGGATTGATTTGATTGTTGATGGGGGATTATTGGCTGTGAATAAGCCTTCAACGATTGTAATGGTGGATGGAGATAAGTTGGAAGTTTTGAGGCAGGGAGAAGTTGTGGTGGCTATGGGGTAGCGGTCATGGGGTTTTTGGTATTTCGGGTTTTCCCGTTTTTTTAAATCCTGTTAAAGTATCCTGTACTACCTTATTGAAGCGGTCTTGCAGCCATTTTTTCCCCTTGGCTGTAAAATCGCTGAAAGGTTTGCAAATATGTTCATCGCAAATCAGATCGGGGATACCGTCCGGTTTACTGTCCCTGTTGTCTTTATGTTCATTGCTCCTGTCTATAAATTTATATGGCGGCTGGGGTATCGGATTGTCATTTTTGCCGGGTTTGCCCGGAAAGCCGGGTTCTTCAATCTGCAGACTGCTAACATCTTTCTGTTCAAAATCGAGACCACTGTTATTGTCTGCCAATCCACATTTTGCGCGGGCGTTACTATTTAAAGTCGGCTCAAATGCTGTAATTTTTCTTGTTTTTCCCGGGTATTCACGCAAAATCAATCTCAACTCTCCGGATCCTCCTCTGATACTTTGAATGATGGTGTCGCACAGGTCTAAAGAAGTTGATTTTTCAGCGGTTGGCGCACTTTGGGCGGGTACGGTGGGTGACCCCAGTGATACTGTTGCTAAAATTGTTGCGGCTGCCAGTTTTCTCATAATCGCATCTGTTATAGACAAAGGCTTTTCATAATACATGAAAATACCGTTTTGTCAAAACTGTGAGTTGATGGGTTATGCATGTCATGCCAGTAAATCCATAATTGCAAAAATTGAGGTAAAACCGGCAGTGATAAAGGCGGAGGCTAGTACGATTCCCAGGCTGATCAGAGGCAATGCTTTCCAGAAGTTGATGCCAAAAAGAAAGGCAATCAATGCTCCTGCCGCCGAGCCGCTTCCGGGGATTGGCAGAGCTACAAATGTCACCAAAAATATTGCTCCATATCTTTGAAATTTTTTGGAATGTTCTT
Source organism: Candidatus Peregrinibacteria bacterium (assembly GCA_016186245.1). GTDB lineage: Bacteria > Patescibacteriota > Gracilibacteria > UBA1369 > LOWO2-01-FULL-3 > JACPLZ01. Next base: position 8,177 of record JACPLZ010000041.1, read on the forward strand.
TCCGGGTTTTATTGAAGAGATTGGTGAAAAATTTATTGCAAAATTTGGAATGTTTGCACAGAAAATCAGTGACCGGGCCAATCAGGGCGAGAGTCAGCGCTGCAGGAATAATATTGCCGGTAACCGCAAAAAGAAAGCTGGTAGTCGAAGAAAGGCCAAGTTTGATTCCCAAAGGAATGGCAACTTTTACATCTGTCAGGGGAATCATGGCTGTCAGTAGCACTGTAATTTCTGGAGACATGGTTTATTTTTAGCATGTAATGTGGATATAAACCAGCATGGTTCCCTTCGGCAGGCTCAGGGCAGGCTCGGCTCACCATGACATGGTGGTTCAATTTTTGTCATGCTGAATTCATTTCAGCATCTCTTCAGATTGATAGATCCTGAAACAAGTTCAGGATGACACGGTAGTTCAGAATGACACGGTAGTTCAGAATGACACGGTAGTTCAGAATGACACGGCGGTGATGTTGTCAGTGTGACATATGTTTGAGCACCATGCGTCTGGTGCAGCGTGTATAAAAAAGTTAGACAATATGCCCGAAATATATCAATCAAAAATTTTGTTCTATGTTTTTCTTATCTCTCTGCGGTTTTTGTCTATTATTGTAATTCTTTGAGTATATTTATTGTACTCAAATGTTATTTCGTTGTTGACTGTTGAGGTCTTTCTTCTTATCTTGATGAGCAGTTCCGTGTGTAAAAAAATTATACACAGAATGTGCACAAGTTTTGAACAATGGATGTGGTGGTTGTAATTAATTTTTCTTATCCTGAAGCCAAAGATGCAGCATATTCCGGTTCTAAGAGAAGAGGTGCAAAAGTACCTGGAATTGAAAAATGGAGATGTTGTGATTGATGCAACACTTGGGTTGGGCGGACATGCTTTGGACATTCTTGAAAAGATAGGAAAAAAGGGAAAATTGATAGCTTTTGAGCAGGATGAAAGGAATCTTGATCAGGCAAAGAGGAGATTGGAGGCTTGTAATTCGCAAATTGTTTATTTTCACGATAACTTCCGCAACTTGAAAACCAGGACGAAATCTCTCTCTACAGTCGATGCTGTGTTGTTTGATCTTGGCTTGTCTTCGCCGCATGTTGATGATCCGGTGCGCGGATTTTCATTCATGAAAAATGGTCCGCTGGATATGCGTTTTGATCAGAGGACAAGGCTTACAGCCGAAGAAATTCTTGATAATTATCCCCAGGAAGAGCTGGCGCGGATTTTTTGGGAATATGGTGAAGAAAAAATGTCCAGAATAATTGCCAGGAAAATTTGCGAGGCTAGAAAAAATTATAAATTTGAACGGACTGGGCAGTTGGTGGAGCTCATAGAGTCTATTCTGCCTGTCTGGAAGTTTAAGCATCATCCTGCTGCGAGAGTGTTTCAGGCTTTGCGTATTGAGGTCAACGATGAACTCGATGCGCTGAAAGAAGGTCTAAACGGAGCTTTTGAAATTCTTAAATCCGGCGGCCGTCTGGTGGTGATTTCGTATCACTCGCTGGAGGATCGCATTGTAAAAGATTTTTTTAATGATTTAAGGCAGCCTCCCGCCAAGAAAGAATATCTTATGTATCGAGAACATGGAGATCCTCTGATTGAAGTTCTTACAAAAAAGCCTGTTGTCCCTGGTGATAAAGAAATTGCGGAGAATCCTAGAAGTCGCAGCGCCAAGCTTAGAGCCTGCAAAAAACTATAAATTATGTCTCAATTAGTACTTGCCCGTGGAGTAACCAAAAGAAGCTTTTTAAGAAGGTTTATCCCCAATGTGGAAGTTGGCCCCTATTTTCTTGTTTCTTCTCTGGTCATTTTTGTAGTGCTGATTACGGTAGTAACCTTGATGTTTTCTACAAGACAGGTGACAAAAGGCTATGTGTTGAATGAACTGGAGAGTCAGCATCAGGATCTGGTAAAGCAGAGCGAGCAGCGGGAAATGGAAATTTCCACGGTAAGATCGTTGCAATTTATCCAGGATTCGAAGCGTGCCAGACGGATGGTTCGGCCGGGGAATGTTGTCTACGTTAGCGCGGAGGCAGCTATTGCAAGTAGGTAGCTGTTTTTCGTTGTGGATTTATTGTCATGTCCTTAGGGGTTGGATTGTGGGGTATGGTTTGGTGTCTTCGAAGATGGATTTTGGATCGCAGGATTTTTTCTGTGAAAAAATCGGCTTGACGGTTTTTGAAAGGCGAATTTTTAGTTATAGATTTTCTCTTATTCCGGCCAGAAAGGTTTTTTCAAAAAATTGTCATTGAGAGGTGGAAAAGTCTCCGGAACGGTGGTTTTTGAAAGCCCCAGACCTTGCGGCTGTGCAAACCTGTATTTGACGCGAGGAGAACATGTCATTATCGCTTATTCAAGCTATTTTTCAAGTATGAGCAGTGATAAAATAACGATAGTATTTTCTAACAAAAAACCATGGATTTACACAAAGAATTTATCAGTTTGAATTATCAAATCATCGGGATGAAAAATAAACTCATTTCACTGCTCCTGGAAATCTATGAGCAGGAAATCTACAAAAAACACGGCTGCAGTACAATCTATGAATATGCCTTCAAATACGCCAAACTTTCCAAAGAAAGGGTACAAAAAGCTCTTAGAACTTTGAAAAATACCGAAAATACGCCGCTGATCAGAGCACAAATTGAGACTTGCGGCCTTGATAAAGTGGCATTAGTTGCCAAACTGGCCACTCCGGAAAATCAACATCTTTACGCAGAGCACGTTCAAAATATGCCAACCCCTGTCTTACAGGCTTATACAAAAGAAATTAGACAGGGAAAACCGGCAGCTCCCAAAATGATGATTGAACTGGATGAAGAGATGCAGATTCTCTTTAACCAACTCAAAAAGCAACTTGCACCAAATTTCTCAAACCAATCAGCCTTAAAAATTATTCTTAAAACCGTCTCCGGAGATGCTTTTTCAAATTACGCGTCACGAAGTCAAACAGATCAATTGCCACAGACAGATGCCACGATTAAACATAGTGAGATTAACGAGAAACAACCGTTAGAATCGCCACCGCAACAGAATGCGCCCTCCCTTCCTTCACGAACAATTCCAGCTCACATCAAAAGAGCAGTAACCAAAAAAACCGCAGGCAAATGCGCCTATCCGCACTGTACTAAACCTATTGAAAACTTTCACCATACTGTTCCATTTGCCTTTCAAAAAAATCATAATTCTCTTGTCGGCCTCTGCAAAGTCCATCACGAATTCTGCCACCATGGCGTCGTTTGCGACGAACTCAAAGATCCCGAAAAGTGGCGGCTCTCTCTTGAATCCCACAAATCGCTTTTTGACAGTTTTTATCTTAAATATAAGCAAAAATAGCGATTGCAATTATCTTTAATGGCTGATGATGGAACCACTCTGCAAGTTTTCTCTACCAAATTTGATTGTTGTACCCAATTAGGCGAAGAGATTACAGGTTAAAGTGGACGGAAAAGCTTGCTATTTCACAATTCTACTTGACAAAAGTGTGGTTTCTACGTATTGTTTGGACTACAATTTTTTAATCCATTGTTTTATGAGAAAATCATTATCTGCTGCCGTACTTTTAGCCACTGCTTCAGCGCTGGCACAAAAAACAAATCTTGCACCTGAAATTAAGCCATCCGGGATATCTTTGGATTTATGTGAAGCATTATTAAACAGTCCTGAGATTGATTTAACTGTTCGCAGGTGGCAGGATAATACTAGGGGAGCTGTTATGGCTCAATCGGATATTGATCGTAACGTACGGTGCGGATTGGGGGATGTTAAAAAACTATATGTTTTCCGTAACGATGTTGACCAGTTAGTGGTTGAGGAAGACGGATTTCCAGGTGGTGGGAGTCCTACAAGTCAAGGTTGGCCACAGCCTCCATATCAGTTTGTTGATCTGAATGGTGAGCCAAATTCTTCAGGGGGAGTAAATTCGAAACCAGATGGTATTCCTGAAAATGTTTGTGATGAAAGTCTTTGCATGTTCTTAGGGAGTTTTCCGCATGATGTTCAAAGAGCTATGCAAGCCCGTTTTGAGAATTTGGTGAGAACCAAGCTGGCAAAGTTTGAGAAACCTAGAAGATAACAGTTTGAAATTTTTCTTCTGATACTTTAGGATGTTGGCAGTTTAGAGCTTAATTTTAAGCTTGTGCCCATACTAACTCAAACCCGCATGAAAAAATCTACTCTTGCCGGCCATGATAGGCCGGTAAATGCCGATCCGATGCGTTTTTTCCGTAAACATTACTATGCTCCCGGAGAAACGGCTCGTCTGCGCCAGATTGTGCGCCCGAGCGGCACGACTCTTATTCTTCCTTATGACCAGTTTATCGAGCATGATAACCGCCATATGGATCCGAATCCTGACGCGGCAAATCCAGATTATATCTGTAAATTGGCCGAGGAAGGTGGATATAATGCGGTTGCGATTCATTATGGTCTGGCAAAAAGATATTGGACAAAATTGGCAGGCGCTGTGCCTCTTATTCTAAAACTTAACGGCAAAACCGGTATTCCATCGCAGGCAAGAGCGCTTTCCGTGCATACTTCTTTTGTGGAGGATGCTGTGAGAATGGGGGCGGTGGCTGTCGGCTATACAATGTATTATGGCTCGCCAAGGGAGGATGAGGATTTGCCACAATTGGCCAGAGTACGCCAGGAATGTGATCGCTATGGAATGCCGCTGGTTGTATGGGCTTATCCTCGCGGGGAGGCTATCGATGCGAAAGGTGGCAAGGAGTCCAGTTATGCTGTGGAGTCCGCAGTGAGAATGGCGGTGGAAATGGGTGCTTCTGTGATTAAGGCAAATTTGCCAAAAACTGCCGATAAGGATTTTCTGACAAATAAAGGAGTGCCGGATTATTATCGAAAAGTGGAAGGAGAATTGCAGTATTTGTCTGAAGAAAAGCAGAAATGGGAGCGTGCAAAACGTGTGGTGGCTGCGGCTCAGGGGATGCCTGTGTTGTTTAGCGGCGGTTCCGAAACGGAAGATGATAATTTTATGGAAAATGCCCGGGCATGTATCGATGCGGGATGTTTTGGGTTTATTTTTGGAAGAAATATGTGGAAGAGGGAGCACGATGTATCTCTTCAAATGACCCGCTCATTCCAGGAGATGCTTGATGCAACTGCTAAAAATTCTTAAGGACACGCTGAAATAAATTTATGGCTGTCAGGATTGCAATTAACGGATACGGAAGAATAGGGCGTGGTCTGCACAGGCAGATTCTTGCCGATAATGATATTGAACTTGTGGCAATCAACAGTCGCGCGGATGCCCATTCCCATGCGTATCTTTTGAAATATGATTCTTTATATGGGAAGTGTGATGCGGATATTTCTGTCGATGGAAAAGATATTGTTGTAAATGGGAAAAAAGTGGCGGTTTATCAAATTGCCGATCCTGCGGGTGTTGATTGGGGAAAACATAAAGTTGACGTGGTGATTGAGGCGACCGGCAAATTTACCGCCAAGTCGGATGGTGATAAACATGTGGCTGCTGGTGCGAAAAAATGTCTTATTACTGCGCCGTGCGGCGATAGGGATGTGCCTACGATTGTAATTGGCGTGAATGAAAAAGATTATGATCCGGCGAAATATAATGTTTTTTCCAATGCTTCGTGCACTACTAATTGTCTTGGGCCGGTGATGAGAGTTCTTCATGATAAATTTGTGATTGAGAAGTCTTTTGTGACTACGGTACATGCTTTTACCTATACGCAGAACCTTCTGGATAATTCCAATCCGGAGGATTTTAGGCGTTCGCGGGCGACTACGGAGTCGATCATTCCCACTACGACCGGAGCTATGAAAGCGATTTCGCGGGTGATTCCGGAGCTGGAGGGGAGAGTGGATGGCATGGCTTTCAGGGTGCCGATTCCGACTGTGTCGGTGCTGGATGTTGTGGCAAAATTGAGTAAGGAGGTTAGCGCGGCTGATGTGAATAATGCTTTTGTGGAATATGAAAATGGCGACATGAAAAATATTTTGGGAACTTGCGTGGAGCCGCTTGTTTCTGTAGATTTCAGGGGCGACAGCAGGTCCGCGATTGTCGATCTGCAAAGCACAAAAGCGCTGGATGGAGGATATGTGAAAGTGATCGCGTGGTATGATAATGAGTGGGGGTATATCAGTAGAATTGTTGATCTGGTGAGATGGCTTAAATCAAGTTTATGAAGGCATATTTGGAAAAAGCCGGTTGTGAAGAAAAACTTTCTTCGGTGATTTTGAGTCTTTCCGAGGCTGTAAAGAAGATTGCCGATGCTGTGCGAACGGCCGATACCGGCAAGGCGGGTACGGTTAATGTTTATGGTGAGGAACAATTGGCGATGGATGTGCTGGCGGATAAAATACTGGTGGATATTTTAGGGGAGAATAAGAATGTTGGGGTGGTTGCGTCCGAAGAGATGGACGGTGAGAAAAAACTTTCTGGTGGAGAATATGCGGTTTGTTTTGATCCTTTGGATGGGTCTTCGCTGTTTGATGTTAATTTGACCGTTGGCACAATTATCGGTATATATCGCTCGCAGACTTTTTTGGGAGTGAAGGGCGGCAATCAGGTCGCTGCAATGGTGGCGGTATATGGCCCGAGGACTACAGTTTTTTTAACTGTCGGAAACGGAGTTTCCCAATTTACTTTGCGCAATAACGAATTTGTTATGACTCATGGTGATATGAAAATCAGTGAGGATGGAAAAATGTTTGCGCCTGGCAATTTGCGCGCGTGCGGCGAAAGAGCTGATTATCTGAAGCTTGTGAATTACTGGTGTACTGGCGGATATACTTTGAGGTATAGCGGTGGAATGGTGCCGGATATCACTCAAATTTTGGTGAAGGGCGGCGGGATTTTTACTTATCCCGGCTATGAAAAGGTGCCAGATGGAAAATTGAGGCTGCTTTATGAATGTGCGCCGATGGCGATGCTGATGACACAGGCGGGTGGAATGGCTACCGACGGCCGGATTCCTATTCTGGAAAAAGTTGTGGAGAGTCTTGAACAAAGGACTCCGATTTTTGCCGGCAGTAAAAACGAGGTTGAGGAAGCAATGAAATTCTTATCCTGATTTTTTATGAATGAAGAGCAGAAAAATGAGCGGGCGACGAATATTGAAGTGCTGGTTATAAATGCCCAGGAGGGTGATCGGGATGCGTTTTCGCGGATTTATGATCTGATGGTCGAGCCGGTTTATAAATATGTTTATTATCGGGTGAATGTTTCTGACGTGGAAGACATTGTGGAAAATATTTTTCTGCGTGTGTGGGAACATCTGCGTCAGTATAAGCCGCAAAAATCCTTTTCTGCATGGGTGTTTAGAATTGCCCACAACATGATTGTGGACTATTACAGGGCGTCACGCGATCGCGATGTGTTGGTGCTGGATCCGCATGTGCCCGATGAAAACAGGCAGCATAATCCGATTAAAAATACCCAGGATGCTCTTCATGGCGATGTTCTGCGAAAGGCTATCGCAATTCTAAAAAAGCCTTATAGGGATATTATTATTTATAAATTTATCAATGAGCTTTCCAATAAGGAAATTGCCGATATTATGGGCAAAAATGAGGGCAGTTTGAGGATTTTGCAGTTTAGGGCGCTTAAGGCTCTAAAGAGAGAGCTTATCAATATGGGTTTTAATGTAACGTAACCTGATTTTTTATCGTTTCAAACCACGGTATGGACAATCTTGCGGAACTATTACAAAAAGTGGAAAAACCGGTTCTCAATGACCGGAAAAAGGGACTGATGAAACAGCGCCTTTTTCAAAAAATGACCGGCCGTCCAAGGCCTGAAATGAGTATTTTTGATTTTTTGAAGGAGGCTGTGAGAAATATTGGTTTGAGCATGGAGCAAAAAGTTATGTTGAAGGAAAAGGTTTTTGCGCTGGTTGAAAATCATGTCCAAAAAAGATTTTTCTGGTCAAACTTGTTTGTGTTTAACAAAAAACTGGTAAGTCTTGCTCTGGTTGTGGCGCTGTTCTTTACTGTCACATCTTTTTTGAATATCAATACGTCTGTCGTATGGGCGGATAATTTTACAAAATTGGATTATTTTCAGGGGCCGGTTTTGGTTGAAAGAGATGGGCAGTTTAGGCCGGCTTATTTGGGGATGAAGATTATGGAAAAGGATAAAATTGTGACGGCGGATGGGGCGCAGGCGGTGATCAATTATTTTGATGACAGCGTAACCCGTCTGGCCGGTGATACCAGTGTTGTGGTTAATAGCCTGCAAAGAGGGGGCGGAGGTAACAGTTATGTGGAGGTATCGTTGCTGGATGGTAATTTGTGGTCAAAGGTGATCGGTTTGGTTGGAGAGGATTCTTCGTTTGTTGTTGAATCAAAAGATGTCTATGCGGCTTCAAAAAGGGCGGCTTTCAATGTTGAGGCGGATGATGAACGGTTGCAGATAAAGGTTTTTAATCATGTCGTTGATGTGAAGTCTGCCGGCGGGCAGGAAAAGGTCGGTAAATGGAAAAAAATTGTTGTTGAAGCCGGCACGCAGAAAATAAGCAATGTCCGCGCTCTTGCTGCAGAGGAAAAAAATGATGAATGGGTGCAGAAAAATCTGGAGAGTGATAAGGAATATGCTGACCAGGTGGAGCAAAAAGCGTTGGTTGCAAAGATGGAAGCTGTAGGAATGGAAAGCGTTGATGAAGAATTGCCTGCCGGTAATTCGCTGCGTGAAAATGCACTTTTGTTTTTGACTTTTGACGATGTGAAACAGAAAAAAACAGAGCTTGATTTGGCGGAAAAAATGTTTTTGGCCGCACAGGTTAAGCTGAATGATCCGGATATGAATGAGGATGAAAAAAAACAGGCCGAGGTGGCTGTTGGCGCTTTTGCCGATGCGGGTGAAGAGATTAATGTGTTGATAAAAGATGTTGCAACGAAGGATGAAAATTATGCTTTAAGTCTTAGAAAATATCTGGATGAAAAAATTTCCAATCATAAGAAAGAGTTGAATGTGATTTTGCCGGATTCGCCGCTTTACCAGATGAAAACGATTATAAATGAGATGGAGATGTCGGCGGTCGATGGTAATGTTGAGATTGCGGAATTGAAAGTGGAGCAGGCTGCCGAGAGGTTTGCTGATGTGGAAGATATGATTGATAGCGCTGAAACAAATCTGGTGAATGAGGTAATTGAACAGTATACCGAGGAAGTTACCCTGGCGGCGGAAGCGGTTGATGCCGTGGAGGAAACTGCGGTGAAAAAACAGCTTGAGCTGGAAGTTAATGGATTACTGGAAGCAATAGCGACTGTTAGCGGGCAGGATGAAGCTGTGGCGATGGCTGCCGGTGAAACCGGTGTGGCTGATGAAGGTGATGCAACGGCGGTTTCGGATGCTGTTGGCGCAAATGTCGGTGATGATGATTTGCAGCTGCATGATGGGCCGTTTGGGGTGACGATACAGGGGGACAAACCTCTTCCCCCAATCCTGGACTTCTAAAGGGTTTCTAAAAATTGTGCATTGCTGCGTCAACTGCGCAATTTTATATTGAAGCCGTACGGAAAGAAGTACGGCTTCAATATAAAATTGCTTGTTTCCTTGCACTGCATTAATTTTTAGAAACCCTAAATTGGAGGATGTAAAATAACAATTTTAAGAAGTCTATAAAATTGTCAGCAGTCCCAAAATTGTACCGAATACAGCCATGATGCCGCCGATGATCCAGAAACGCATGACTATGGTCCATTCTTTCATGCCATTTTGTTCGAAATGGTGGTGAAGCGGGGCGATTTTGAAAACTTTTTTGTGGAAGAATTTTTTGGAAAATAGCTGGATGATTACCGATAGCGCTTCGATGACAAAAATGAAACCGATTATCGGCAATGTGAGCGTCTGATCTGTAAGCATGGCGATGACTCCCAATGTCGCGCCCAGCGCCAATGAGCCTGTGTCGCCCATGTAAAATTTTGCTGGCGGAATATTGAACCAGAGGAATGCCAAAACCGCGCCGCCTATTACTATGCACAATGCTGCTAATATCAAAAGTCCGCGGCTGTAAGCCAAAATTCCAAAACTGGTAAACGCCAATATCAGCAGTCCGCTGGCCAATCCGTCGAGGCCGTCTGTAAAGTTTACCGCATTTGCAGTGGCAATGATTACCAGAATAAAAATGGGAATGTACCATAATCCCACGTTGATTTCTTCGATGCCCGGTATGGGGATTTTAATGGTGCTGAATCCGAGTTTGCTGTAAAACCACCATGCTCCCAAAGCGGCAAAAATTGTAAGCCATAACAATTTTATTTTTACGCTTATGCCTTTTTTGTTGCTGACTCCGCGGACATTGATGATGTCGTCTACTGCTCCAAGAATCCCGCATGTCGCCAATGTGAATAAAGGGAGCCAGGTTTCATTTCTGCTGAAAAGCGAGTGGTCAAAAATTTCCAGTTTTTTAAGAATCATTGAAATTACTACAACAATGATCGTTGTTCCCCAAATTAACAAACCACCCATTGTTGGAGTGCCGCTTTTTTTTGCGTGTAAAACACTAAACAAACTTGAGTCTTCTCCCGATACGGCTTTTTCCCGTATCTGCTTGCCGATTTTAAACTTGTATAATTGTTTTGTGAACCATGGGGTAAGCGCGAGCGCTATGAAAAACGCCAATGTTCCGGAGCCTGCGATTAGAAGGAGATCCTCGGTGATTCTGCTTAATTTTTCGATTTTCATTGAGTCCAATTATAGGCTCTAAAAACCCAATCTACCAGGAATTTTGTTTCTTCAAAGCGGGCCGGACTGTCGAGGACAACTGTGATGATTTCATTTCCATGATCGTTTTCGGCTATTGATACGAGACAAAGTCCGGCCTCCGTGGTTTTACCTGTTTTCAGGCCTTTTATTTTGAGATAGCTGTCCAGCAGATCATTTGTGGAGCTTAATTTGTGAATGAATTTCCCGGATGTTGATGTTACCTCCATTGTTTTTAAAGTTGCCGCCTGCTGAATGAATTTGTTGTGATATACAAACCGGCTCAATTTGGCAATATCCGCAGCTGACGAATAGTTGTTTGATTGATCCAGTCCGATGGGATTGGAAAAATGTGTGTTGATAAGCCCCAGTCTTTCCGCGCGCGCGTTCATTTTTTCCACAAATTTGCTGACAGTGTCTGCGTTGTGCTCGGCCAGCGCTGTTGCGGCGTCGTTTGCGGAATGGATCAAAGCCCCATAAAGCAGATTTTCCACGGTGATTTCTTCGCCTGTACGCAGCTGCATTTGGGACCCCTCCGTTGCCGCTGCGTTATTGCTTACTTTAACGATCTCATCCATTTTATTTTCTTCCAGCACGATGAGAATGGTCATTAATTTAGTGATGCTGGCTATGGCCATTCTTTTGTTTTTATTTTGTTCAAAAAGGATACTGCCGGTTTTGAGGTCAATGGCAATGCTTCCTTTGGCGTGAATTATCGGCGCTATGAGGTCGGGTTTTTTGACGATGCCGATTGTTGCCGCCGGAGTAAGAAATGGCAGCGTTTTTTGCGCAGGAGTGCCGTGCAGAGAAGAGAAAATGTATAAGCTTAGGAAGCCGGTGAGCATTTTTGTGGCGTTGGTGAGAGTTTATTGTTGTGGGGAAGGGGAAGGGGAAAGGTTGCTCGCCTCGCTCGCAACTGCTTCGCTCGCAACTGCCGGCATTGCAAAAATCATGTTAAACGGATCGGTCATGTATTTTGGTGAGTCGGTATAGTCTTTGCCGATTTCCAGGATTATATCTGCCGTCTGAATATATTCCTGATATTCCGGCGGTATGACAACACTCTCAACTCCGGGAATTATTTTTTGCAGAAAGTTGAGCGTTTCCGGCCTATCATCCTTGCGATCATCATTTTTGTTTGGGCTGTAGTAGTATGTTGTTTGTTCAATGTCCTGTCTTGCGCCGTTGCCGTAACGCGCCACATTCAGGCAAAATCTTTGGAGAATCTGTTTTGTTTCGCCGGCTATGCCGGCTCTTTTTGTGCCGTTGAGTATTTGGAGCCGGAGATTCTCTTTGGCAATCTGAGGTGTGTTAAAAGTCAGGTCGGAATAAAGGTGGATGAATTCACTTCCGCCTGCCGGCAGCAGTATGGCCATTCCTCCATATAGTTCCCGGACGGGGGGGTATAAAAATCCGCCGCATTGTGTTGGGTCATCATGAATCAACCTGTGTGAAATCTGTTCCGGAGAGTAGTCTCCCGCTATTGACCCGAGTGTGAGAATTTCTTTGACGGTGATATTTGTTTCAATATTTTCCCGCAGTGTTTGCAAGATGCTGTTGATGCGGTTTGTATCGATAATTGTTTCTGTCTGCAAAGCTTTTTCTTTCATTGCATAAATTATCTGCTGCTGTCTTTTGGCGCGATCAAAGTCTGAAGTGGTACTGCGGCTGCGGGCGTATTTCAGGGCGGTTGCTCCATCCATGTGGCGCTGCCCTGCCGGTAAACTAAATGTCTGGTATCCGTAGCTGTTGTCCTGCGGGTAATTGGGATCATAAATGGCCTGTTCCACGCTGATGTCTATTCCGCCGATAGCATCAACCAGTTCTTTGAATCCCGTAAAATCGACTTTCAGCCAGTAGTGAATCGGTATGCCCATGATTATCTCAACTTTTTCGCGCAGATAATTTAATCCTTCATTGGAGCTGCCGAGGCTGGTTTTGGCGTTAAAATATACTTCGTTGATGCGCGAGTCTCCGATTTTTTCATCCTGGACATAGAGATCGCGCGGGATGGATGTCATCGTTATCAGTTTGTTTTCATCATCCAAACTTGCGACTATGATGCTGTCGGTGAGATTGCCCCCGTCATAAGTCTTGTCGCCTGTTCCCAGTATCAAAAAATTACTGTGCCCATAGCCGTCGATTTGTAATTCATCTCCGGCGACTTTTAAAAATATTTTGAAATCAATGCTGGTGACTGCTTTAAAAATTCCAACGAGAAGAAGTATGATCAGAATAATTGATGCGGAAAACGAGAGGCTGATTGAGAATTTTTTACCGTGATAAAAACCTGTGGTTGCCGGTTCCGGAAAATCGGTTTTGCCGGGCTCCTTTGATTTGATTTTTTTAATATTGAAATTCATGACTGGCTGTTGAGAACAAGGATGAAGTGGATATTTCCTTCCGAATCAAGCTGGATATCGATGCCAAATGATAACCATGTGGTATCCAATATAGCGTTTTCTTTGTTTAAAATGGAGTCCAAAATACTTTGCCAGCCGGTGCCTGTGATGCTGGACGCGCTGGAGCTGCCGGTGAGATTGTTTGCGTCTGTGGCGGTGCTGAATGTGTCGCCGGTTATTGCCTGGTTTTCATTGATTGCTTTGTCGTTGAGATATTTGGCTGTGCTTTCAGCGGCGCTTTTGACTGCGAGTGCGGATATTCCGCTGTTTTGTCTTTTGGTGTTGATACCCTGGTATGCTTCATTTTTGAAATCGACAATATTCTGCGGAGTCAATTTGTCGGTGGAAAATTCCTGGGCGATGATGATATAGCCGTCTTTTGTGCTTACTCCGAGACCCATTCTTGTCCATTCCGGCGTCAGGATATTTTCCCGGTGTGATGCGCTGCGCATTAGTCCATAATGGGCAAACGGGACGGTAACGTCTTTGACTACATTTTCTCCTACAGATGTGGTAATGCCCGCTTCAAGTCTGCGGTCGTCCGGTGTTTTGCCGTCAGGATTTACATGGCCAAAAAAGTTTCTGGCGGCCATGTCGTCGCTATGCCCCTGGGCAACTGTATTTAATTCTTCATCAAGCACAATGTTTTGCAGGCCGTGACCGGCGCGGGCTTCATTTATAAAATTTAACATTTCCTGCCTTGCTGCCGATGTATCGAGGAATCCTTCAAACGGCGTTCTGGTGTTAAGGTCGAAAAAATCTGGTAAAAGAGGGATTTTGTTGCCTATATAAACAGGGTGATTGAGGATTGGTTTTCCTTCCTTGTCGTTTATTTCCAAAATATGACGTCCTTCGACGGCCGGTGTGTAGTTATAGGTGAAATTTCCGCCGTTTAAAATAGTGGGAGAGTCCAGGTTGCTGCCGTTTGGACTGCCGGATATCAGTGTTATGTTTTCGACCGATCCATCCGGTTTGATTACGTAGGCTTCTTCAAAAATATCGGTATAAACAGTTCCGCTGAAAGATATTTTTTGGATTGAATCCAGCGTGTCCGGCGGATTGGCGGTGATTTGCGCGGTAATTTCGTCGAAGGAATGTTCTTCTGCGATGAATTTTTTTGCGGAACTTTTTGTGAAGCTGGAATTTATTTCCAAAGGGCCGATGGAGGCGAGCGACGCTGTCTCGATAAAATAGTCGACGGAATTTTTGGTGAAATTTTTAAAATTTCCGTATTGGATGATGATTGTGTCTATGTTCTGTCTGGAAAAATAGCTGAATGAATTTTGATCCTGCCGGAATGTGAGTTTTTTGAAAGTTGAATTTTGAGCCGTGAAAGAGATTTTGGTTCGATCATCGGTGTACCTTATGTCCAGTCCTGTTGCGGCTGCGGCTGATGGCGGAGCATCATTGTTGAAAGAGGGGAGCTCCGGCAATACGGAAATCGGTGTTGCCCTGGCGCTGCCGCTGTCTCCGCGTAAAATTCCAAGGTTGTAATTTCCCGGGCGGTCAAAATATACCGGAATATCAAAGCGGTTATTTTCCGTGCCGGCCGAGAATGACCTGTAATTGGAATTGCTTGTGCCGTCCGTTATGACCGTGGCCATATCGTAATCTCCGGAAGTGACTGCGCCGCTGATGACATAAACTTCATTTTGATAAAAAATATTTGGGACGGAATCATCAAGGACGATGTTTTCGAAAAAATCGGTTTCGATCCAGGAGAAATTTTCCGGCGTGAATGATTCACTTGATTCGCCCAATTCGCCCAATTCGCTGGTTGCGGATTCTTCTTCGTCATCTGCCGGTATCAGCTCTATTTCCTGTGCCACGCCTGTATCCGGCAAAATCAGTGATCGGTAGATTATTTCGCTTATGCTGGCGCGAGTCATCAAATCTGCCGGATTGAAAAAAATGCCTGATTCTTCAAGAAAACCTTTGTTTTTGGCATAAGTAACATAGGGCAGATACCATTCGTCGGGAGGCGTGTCTTCAAAAGGTGTTTCACTTACGGTCTGCGAAAGCTGCCATTTTTGGACTTTACCGAGGATCTTTAATGCTTCGACTTTGTTGATGGTCTGTTCCGGCTTAAAAGTGCCGTCAGTGTAACCGACTATCCAGCCGGAGTGATAGGCTTTAATGACGTATTTGCCGTACCATGAGTCATGATTTACATCTGGAAACGGCGTGGGTGAAGTAATCAATGCGGGAATGTCCGATCCTTCCAGGATAATTTTGAGAAATTCTGCGCGGTTGACGGCATTATCCGGCTTGAAAGTGCCGTCAGGGTAGCCGTTTATAATGTTGTTGCTCTGCAGATAATTGATTGCGGCGCTGTTTTTATGTTGCTGGTCTACATCAGGAAAATCGGCGAAAACAGTCCGGCCCGATATCATGACAATCAGAATAGCCGGCAGTATCTTGTTTAGGATATTTTTAGGCATGTGTATTTGTTTGGCTGTGTGTATATTCTAATGTTTTTACTGATTTTTGATAGTGGTTTGGGCGAAGATGGCGTCCAGCCGGTATTTTTTGCGGCTGCAATTTTTTATAAAAATTTAATCTTTTTCAGGTATAGCATCTGTCATGAATGGTAAATTTCCATATATTGTTTTGATGTCTGGTTTGCTTGCAGCGGTTATTTGGCGGTTTTTATCGATTGGAGATTTGGAAGGCGGCCATGTTTCGTTTTTTCGGGGAAATGTGAAAATAAGGGGATGCGTTGATGACGAGGTTGATGTGAGGGTTGATAAAGTCAAATATATCATTGAAACGGAAGAAATTTTTTTTGAGGGCAAGTGGCGGGAGACTTTTGGGCGTGTGTTGATAAACGGGAGCAGGTATCCGGTTTATGAATATGGCGATTGTTTTGTGATTACCGGCAATCTTGAAAAGCCTGGTAAAATTGATGATTTTGATTATGGAAAATATCTGGAGCGCTATCATATTTATGCGATTGTGAATTTTGCCGATATGGCGAAATATTCCAATGGCGATAATGTTTTTTGGAATAATCTGTATAGGCTGAAGCAGTGGTCTCTTAACAGGCTTGGAAAAATATACGGCGAGCCGGAGGCGAGTTTTATGGCTGGAATTCTTTTGGGTAGCCGCAAGGGAATACCTCAGGATCTTTTGGAGAATTTTAATCGTGTGGGTTTGACCCATATCATTGCCGTTTCCGGGTATAATATTACTTTGGTTGTGGCTTTTGTCGGCTGTCTGTTTGGGTTTTTGCGGAAGAAGATGCGGGCGGTGTTTGCGGCGGTGTTTGTAGTTGTTTTTGTGTTGTTTGTCGGCGCCAGCGCGGCGGTTGTCAGAGCTGGAGTGATGGGTATGATCGGGCTTGCGGCTTTGTATTTTGGCCGTTTGTATTACGCTAAAATCGCTCTTTTTGCTGCTGCTGTTTTGATGATTTTGTGGAATCCGTTGGTGTTTTTGTATGATGTCGGTTTCCAGCTTTCGTTTTTGGCGACCGCTGGATTGATCTGGGCATCGCCGATTTTGGAAAAATATTTTATGTGGCTGCCGGAAAAATTTGGAATCAGGAATGCCCTGGCGCTGACTTTGTCGGCGCAGATTTTCGCTCTGCCGATAATGGTCTGGAATTTTGGATATTTGAGTCTGATTTCACCGCTGGCAAATGTTTTTGTGCTGCCTTTTATTCCAATCTCGATGGTTTTTGGTTTTATATCTTTGTTTTTTGGAAAAATTGTCGGGCTGTTTGGTTATTTTGTTCTTAAAATTGTCATTATGATTGTGAATTTTTTTGCCGGTTTTGGATTTGCAGTCGTGGAGACGAAGTGGCATGGCAAGTGGTGGGCCATCCCATATTACTTATTGGTTCTGCTGTGGCTGTCTGGGGTTGGTCGGCGCGGCCCTAGATCTCGTAAATAAAAATTTTGGAAATTTTACCTTTTTTGGGGATGATGCGGCTTGGTTTCAGGTCGGGAATCTGGAATGTGTAGGAGACGATTTTGGTTTTTTTCTTAAGGCCGGCCATTATGGTCTTGTGGAATTTTTTCATCGTGCGCGGCAGCATATAACAGAAAATTATGTCTGCTTTGCTGAAATTCTGTTTGAAAAAACTTCCAAAAATTATTTTCCCTTTCCATTTCCAGAAAATCTGCCGGATTTTTGCAATGAGAAAGACGAACGGATCAACTTCAAATCCTGTTGAAATGGCGCCATAATCTTTCTCGGCAAAATGAAGGAAGCGTCCATCTCCGGCGCCGATATCGTAAATTTTCTGGCCTTTTTTGATGCCTGCTTCTTTCAGGACTTTATGAACGGCGTCCATTGGCGTAGGCACAAACGGCCCTCCGCCAAAAATTGTTATATAGAAAGAAATAGTCAGAAAAATGATGACGCAGGTTACGAAAATGATTCCCAGGATGCCGACGATCATGCGTGGATTATATCACTAATCGTTCGTGGCGTTTCTGCTCGATTATTTCGCGGGCGTGCCTGCTGGCGGCGATTCTGCTTTGAAGGTCGAGAATTTTTGTGTCTCCTTTGGTTTTTGTTCTTTCTTCGGCGCGCGCAACCATGTCTGCTTCGATGTGGGCGAGATTTTTGTCCTGAAGTTTTTCGGCTTCGCTGGATGAAATTTCGTGTCCGGTTTTGTCGGTCATGGATATATGGCTGAAGCCCTGTTCGTTTGCCAATTTCCCCTGTTCATCATAAGTGCGGGAATCAAGATTTATTCTGTCCTGGGTGCTTATTTCTTCATCGGAAAATTTTATTTCCATCAATTCTTCGCCGGTTTTGTCCGCGTTGATGATGTATTCGTCGCCCATTTGATCATAGGCATCGCGGGTCAATTTTTTTTCGATGGAGCCGTTTTCGGCGTTGTTGAGCGATTCTTCCATGGCTCTTTCATGGGCTGAAGTTTTTTTGTTATGACGCTGTTCATTTTTTTTGGCTCCTTCGAGGTTTAGAGTGCGCAATTGTTCCTCGAAAAGGTGATCGTCTATGTGTGTGTCGTTCTCTGCGACATTGTCGATTTCTTCCATAATCCGATCATTATCCGGTTCTGCGTGCTGTTTTGTTGGTCCCAATTCGCGTTTGCGGTGAGCCAGTTGTTCTTCCAAATATAGAAGTGTCCTGTCGTTTTCCGCTTCCGGATTGTTGATAAAGTACAGGCGGATTTCTCTAAGCCCGCGATTGACGCTTTCTTCGCTGTCCTCGGCGAGATACTCGTTTAGGGCTACTATAAGCTCGCTTCTCGACTTTATGCCTTCTTTTGTTTCCTGCGAATCCGGAGTTATGCCGGATTCTTTTGCTTCTCTGTATTTTGACTTTTGGTGTTCAATTTCTTTCGGCAATTCCATGGTTGCGATTTGTTCGCGCTCTCTCCAGCCTGTATCGTCATAGCGCTCTTGCCATTCTCTTATGGTGTCCGGATCAATATTTGGATTTGCGTCTGCAAGATGTTTCAGGTCTTTTTGAAAGTCCTGCCGGCGTTTTTCGTAAGACGCGAGATTTTTGAATTGTTCCTGCGGTTGTGGACTGATCAGGATTTCGTATGCTTTTTTTAGCGCCTGCAGGTCGCCGGGTTCCTGAGTCTGTTCGTTTTTGAAGTTTTCGGGTGTATTGAAAAATTCTTTATATTTGCCCTGGGTGCCCTCGCCTCCCGCAGAAATTGTTTTTTTCCTTGCGGCTGCGTCTATTTTGGAATGGGCGGCTTTAATGGTCAGATTTTTTTCCCGTTCTTCCCTGTTTTCATTTTCTTTGAGGAGATTTTTATGCTCTTTAAGGGATTTTTCTTTTGCCAGAAAATCAAGTTCCTCAAAGCTGTCAAGCGCGAGGTTTAAGCCCTGTGGATCGCCGGCATCGGTGTAAATTTTTTCAATATCC
>JACPLZ010000042.1 GCA_016186245.1 Candidatus Peregrinibacteria bacterium
AAGGTGATCTGCTCCATCTTTATTTTCCCAGATATGATTTCCAGATGTGAAAAAATCGATGCCAACATCTCGCATTTCCATTATATGGTCATAGCTGAAACCGTTTCCATGTGTCAGATTTTCCGGATTTGCCAGAATGACATCGGGCTTATACTGCTCTTTAATACCGGGCAGAATTTTTCTCACAACTTCTCTTCCCGGTCTCGCGTATATGTCGCCGATAAACAAAATTTTTATCATAGTTTTTTTAATGGGGCTACGCTAAGAGCCAATTTTTTAATGCCTATTTTTGAATCTTCAAAAGCAATCGTGGCCACACCGCCGGTAATATCAACGACAATTCCTTCGCCAAATATATTATGTTTGACGCGATCGCCTGCGATAAACGGCACATCGACATGAGCCGAAAGCTCCACCGGCACGGGAACATTCCCGATATCGCTGAGGGAAATATGCTGCCTCTTTCCGTGGCCGCCAAAATTATCTTCCACCAGCGACCCGTTAATATCGGCCAGAAATTGTGAAGGAGCATTGCATCGGGACTCTCCATAAAGAGTGCGCTCTCTTGCATGCAACAAATAAAGACGATCCATTGCCCTTGTCATGGCGACGTACATCAGACGGCGTTCCTCCTCCATTTGACTTCGGTCAAGAAGGCTCCTGTTGTTCGGAAAAATCCCCTCCTCCAGCCCGGCAATAAACACATTTTGAAATTCCAGGCCTTTTGCGGCATGGACGGTCATAAACGTTACCGCATTATCCGTTTCATCAACAGTATCTATGTCTGCAATCAGGCTTACTTCTTCCATGAAAATATTCAGAGAAACGCCAGGCTCCAGACGGTCATATTTTTGCGCAACCGAAACCAATTCCGAAATATTTTCCAGACGCGCTTCTCCCTCCACCGATCCGTCATCCAGCATTTTTTTATACCCCGTTTTTTCCAGTACGTTTTTTACCATTGATGAAGCCCCGCATTCATGATTCAGAGTTTGCAGCTCTTTGATTAACTTGACGAATTTTTCAATTTCTCCGGCTTTTGCCTCGCCCAGGTCATTTATTTCATCGGCCAGAAGCATCGCTTTAAACAGGGAAAGATTATTTTTTAAAGCAAATTCCTGCATTATTTCAATGGTCTTTTCTCCTATTTTTCTGGCAGGCACATTGATAATCCTGTGTAGGCTGACCGAATCATTTGGGTTTTGCGCCAGCCTCAAATAAGCCATTATATCTTTGATTTCCTTGCGTTCATAAAACCTTATGCCCCCAACGATTTTGTACGGTATCCCATATCTCAAAAATACTTCTTCCAGCACGCGCGACTGTGCATTTGTACGATATAAAACAACGAAATTTTTATATTCCGGATACTCGCTGTTGGACAAAGAGCCCATGATTTCCTCCGCGATCATTTCTCCTTCATGCCGTTCATTATCCGCAAGCCAATGGCGGATTTTCATCCCGCCATCGCGCTGTGTCCACAGTTTTTTTTCTTTCCTCTGCTGGTTTTTTTGAATGACTGAATTGGAAGCATCCAGAATTATCTGCGTAGAGCGGTAATTCTGCTCCAGTACCACAACTTTTGTATTCGGATAATCTCTTTCAAAATCGAGAATATTTTGTATGGTTGCGCCTCTCCAGCTGTAAATACTCTGATCCACATCGCCGATCACAGAGATATTCCGGTATTTGGCAGCCAGCAATTTTATTAAAAGGTACTGGGCTTTATTTGTGTCCTGATATTCATCTATCGAGATAAATTTGAATTTTTCCTGATAGGTATCGAGAATATCCGGAAATTTTTGGAATAATTCCACCGTTTTCATGATAATGTCGTCAAAATCCAGAGCATTGTTTTCTTTAAGCGCCTTTTGATACCGCGGATAAATCTGGGCGACTTTTTCCGAAAAACGGTCATTCACAAAATTTTGGAAGTTTTCCGGGCCGATAAGCTGATTCTTTGCATTGGAAATATATGCCAGGATGGCCTTTGGATTAAATTGTTTTGGGTCAATGCCTATACTTTCCATCACTCTTTTTATAAGAATCTGCTGATCGGACGCGTCATAAATCGCAAAAGAATTTTCCTGGCCAAGGTGATGGATGCTGTTTCTTAAAATTCTCACGCACACGGAATGAAATGTGCCTATTGTGGGAACATTGCCTGCAAAGTCGCCGGTAAATTCAACATCTGTCGTTTGATTTAACAGCCTGGTTACCCGTTCTTTCATCTCATTGGCCGCTTTATTGGTAAAGGTAACCGCCAGAATATTCCAGGGACTGATGCCTTTTTCCCGTATCAGCCAAGCGATTCTATGGGTCAAGGCTCGTGTTTTGCCGCTGCCCGCGCCGGCTATAACCAACAGGGGACCGGTAAAATGAGTTACAGCCTCGATCTGTTTTTGATTCAAATTGTGAAGAATTTTGTCCATGGAACCCAATTATAATGAAAAAAGCGGAACGAAAAAAGAGGTGATTAGAAAATCCTGCAAAAAAAATTCCATGAGCTCAGACGGAATTTAAATTTGATGTTTCTATTGGAAATATCATTTCAAGAATCTTTTAAAATTGATGCAATGCAAGGAAGCAAGCTATTTTCGACTGAGCTGTACTTACCGGTACAGCGAATAGAAAATAGCGCAGCTGACCCTGCGACAAGCTCAGGGTAAACTCCGCAGTGCACAATT
Organism: Candidatus Peregrinibacteria bacterium; assembly: GCA_016186245.1. Lineage (GTDB taxonomy): Bacteria > Patescibacteriota > Gracilibacteria > UBA1369 > LOWO2-01-FULL-3 > JACPLZ01. The sequence goes on from JACPLZ010000042.1 coordinate 2,688, forward strand.
TCAAAAGATTCTTTTACCTCACTATCGTCACCTTTGTCCCAATATCCGCAAAATTAAACATAAAGTCAGAATCATTCGGAAGCAATCTCACGCAGCCATGGCTTACCGGCCTGCCGATATGATCGAGAGCCTCATTCCATAATACGTCATCTTTATAAAGACTCGTTGGCACCGGTTTGCCGGCCGCTTGCAAAGATTTAATTTTACCTCTTAACTGCGCGCTTCCAAGACTTGGCAACGCATGAAATCCATAACCGCCCGTCCTGAACCACATATAATTGGGCATGATATAGTACGGACTTTTGCTTCCTATTCTTACTTCCTGCTTTAAATCAATCGTATAGTTGCCCGGAGGCGTAGGATGAGTTACAGGATGACCGCTGCTGACAGGAAATTCACGTACCACATAATCGCCGATTTTCAGCTTCAGCCATTGATCGCTCAAATCAACATATATGCTCCTTTCTCCATTCAGATCGAGCATCGAAAGAGGTCCGCTTGTCTGAACGTACGAAAACTTTTTCCTCAAACTCGCCGCGTTTTCCGCAGGCTCGCCAACGATCGTCTCAATTGCAAAAGAAGCCCCATCCATCCACTGAATCTCTTTAATCATCGGAGTAAAATATTCTTTGTAAGCCTCATCTGTTTTCGGAGCGACCCCTTCAAAACTAAACGATGCTATTTCCCCAGGCTCCACGCGAAGCTGATCGACCTTGATTCTATTATTTGCCGCCCATCCATTTGCGCTTTCCGCATAGATAAAACTCGCATGATCCCTTTCTTTGTCGGTTCCTAAAAATATTCTTGGTCCGGGGCAGGCGCTATCAGTCGAAAACCAGGGCATATTCCCCATATTCTTCAAAAACACCTTAATCTCAAATTTTTCACCGGGATCAACAGTCAATTTTTTTCGCACAGCCACCAATTTGGCATCATATTTTTGTTCATCCGGCCAATCAAAACCGCACATCTCTCTTTTTATGCCGGTGTTTGCCGGTTGCAACGCGTAAACATTTCCAGCCAGTATGACACTGCCTAAAATTCCAATAATTCCGGTTAGAAGAGCCCTTTTCATAGGCATAATTTTATTTTTCTTTACAGGTATATTATATAACATTCCAGCCCTAAAATCAATAAAACCGCTTAATGTTCCGCCTTAATCCGCCCAAAAATATACGACAAAAAAATGCCATAAACCATTACACCATTATTTCGCCAGCTTCTTAAGCTCTTTCTCAAAACTTTCCAGATCTTTAAAGTGCCTGTACACGGATGCAAAACGAATATAGGCAACTTCATCCAGTCCCCTCAGCGCATCCATCACTCCTTCTCCAATCACCTTGCTTGGTACCTCTTTTCCCATGGCGCTCCATTTTTCTTCCAGCTCATCCAGCATTTTTTTTACCTGATCCTCGGTTACTTTGCGCTTCTGGCACGCCTTCCATATTCCTTTTTCAATTTTTTCGCGGTCATAATTCTCGCGCGCGCCATCCTTTTTCACCACTATAAAATTAGCCGTTTCCACCCGCTCAAACGTGGTGAAACGATATTTGCATTTCTCGCACTCGCGCCGGCGCCTTATGGCTTTGTGGCTTTCGCTTTCACGCGAATCGAGAACTCTTGTGTCTTCATCCTGGCATTTGGGACAAATCATGGCTGAATTATAACTTATTATATTCTTTTATCAAAAAGCTGTCGGTCATTCCAGCAATATAGTCTTTTATCTTAATAGGATCAGGCTTCCCATGTGGGAATTTTTCCGGATTTTTCAGATAATGCGCAAAAACTTTTTTGATCATTTTTTTGCCGCGATCGGTAACTTTTACGATTTTAGGGTTCATGTAGAAATCATTGTACAGAAAAGCGCGCATTCTTTTGATGATTTTTTGCATCGGACCGCTGAATTTCACAATTGTTCCTTTGAAATTTTGCGCGTCAGTGGAAGTTTTAATATGATTTTTTTGAATGTTCCTGCGCGCTTCCATGCAGAGATCTTCAACCATCATTGACATTATTTCACTGATCACCCGCGAAATAAGAATGTCCTTTTTAAGCGAATTGCCATAATTTTTTTGGATTCTTTTTTCCGCCGTCCGCCACAATTTTAAATGTCCAAGATCATCAATGGTAATCAGGCCGGAGCGCAGCCCGTCATCAATATCATGATTGGTGTATGCAATTTCATCGGCTAGATTAACCGCTTGCGCTTCGAGATGCGCCGCTTTTTCAAATTTTTTCCCATGCTGATCAAAGGCGGTCTGGTGCTTTATCAGGCCATCCAATACTTCAAAGGACAAATTCAGCCCTTCAAAATCAGGATAATTTTTTTCCAGCGTCTCCACTATTCTCCGGCTCTGTTCGTTATGTTCAAAATTGCTTCCGTATGCCTCCATTATTTCATTTAAAGCTTCCTCTCCGGCATGGCCAAAAGGTGGATGTCCGAGATCGTGGGCTAGGGCAATAGCCTCGCACAGATCTTCATTTAGATTCAGCCGCCTTGCAATATCACGGCTTATTTGAGCCACTTCCAGGGTATGGGTCAGGCGCGTGCGATAATGGTCTCCGCTTCCGGCCATAAAAACCTGGGTCTTCTTATCCAGCCTGCGAAAAGCTTTGGAATGAATAATCCGGTCTTTGTCTTTTTGAAAGCACAGCCTTTTGTCATCGGCTTTTTCCGGAAATTTCCGTCCGCGGCTGGCCGCGCTCTTTATAGCATGGCCTGCAAGGCTCCTTTCTCTTTCCTCCATTGAAATCATGAGGCCATTATGATATAATAACAGGAAAAATAAAACAAACATGCCCAATCAACAGCCTCAAAATCAGGAAGTTTTTACACACTCGGCAGAACAGGGCAAAGAAAGCAAACTTTCACCCAAAGCTAAACTTGTACATGACACGATGACTGCGTATGTCATGGAAGAATTAAAGCAGGCCGGAATTATCGCTGAGGCCAATGAATTGTACAAACAGGGGCTTTTTGCCGGCGATCCCAGGGTGGAACAATTTTTTGCAAAATGCGATCAGGCCAGCGAAAATATTCTCGGAAAAATCCGCGCCGCAAATGGCGCGCCGAACGAGGAGTATATCGTTTACAATTATTTCTCCAAACTGAAAAAAAGTTTTGGAATTCAGGGGTAAAGTGTTAGCCTTTACCCATGGGCATCTTCATTCATATAAAAAACTTTTTGGAATATTGCGAAATTGCCCAGAATAAATCCAACAAGACTTTGGAGAATTATCATCATTACCTTGAACGTTTTAAGAAATTTTTGAACAAAGATATGGATCCAAAGTCGCTCACTCTGCAAAAAATTCAAAATTATCGGCTTTATCTCAATCGCCTGTCAGACAAAAACAGCGCGCAAATGGGTGTCAAAACCCAAAATTACCATCTCATCGCACTGCGCGCCTTCCTGAAATATCTCGCAAAAAACGATATTCCGTCTCTCGCTCCGGAAAAAATCGAGCTTGCTAAAATCCCGGAGAGGACGGTGGAAGTCCTGGTCCGCGAGGAGCTCGAGCGGCTTTTTAATTCCGCCAGAAACGGTGAAAAAAATTCCCGGCGCGACACTGCGATATTGGAAATGCTTTACTCCACGGGTCTGCGCGTAAGCGAGCTGGCCAATCTTAACCGCGATCAGGTCGATCTCCGGCGGAGGGAGTTTATGGTCAGAGGGAAGGGAAGAAAGCCGAGAATTGTTTTCCTTTCGGGGAGAGCGGCGGACGCTATCAACGAATATCTCAAAACCCGCGATGATAATTTCAAACCGCTTTTTGTGAATAATCTGCAGGTCTCGATTGCCGATGATGAAAAAAAACGCCTCACCACTGTTAGTATTGAAAATATTGTCAGAAAATATGCGCTGCACGCAGGCATTATCAAGAAAGTAACGCCGCATACGCTGCGCCACAGCTATGCCACCGAAATGCTCCAAAACGGCGCCGATATCCGCTCAGTCCAGGCAATGCTCGGCCACAGCTCCATTACGACCACCCAGATTTATACGCATGTTACAGACCAGAAATTGAAAGAAGTGCATGACAGATTTCATCGCTAGGACGCCTGCTCGCTAGTCGATATTTTTAATACATTCATTGATTGCCGCGTTGCGGTGTTGCCTTTTGAGTAGTATTGTTTGGCGTTTTTGAAGCTCTTCTGCGCTCAACACGTCTACTGTCTGTGGCCTAAAATCCTGACGCTGGCTTCTTTGTTCTACTCTCTTGCCAACAGCATCGCCCACTACCCATCCGATGCCAGGGAAAAAAGCGTTTACAATCCCGTGTTCGCCATTCATTACTATGTCCAATTTTGCAGGTATTCCGGCTTCGCGCAAAGCCCACGCAAAGAGAGTGTTATGAACATCGCAATCGCCTGCACCAATTGTCGGCAGTTTTGGCGAACCGAGAAGAAATTCAATCAATGTCTTTTGAGGCAATAAACCAAGCTGAAATTCCGTATAAGCCTGCACTGTTTCTGGCGCATCCGAATATTCCCGTGAACTTACATAATGGTAGAGGAATTTAAATCTTTCGTAAGGTTGTAACCGGTGCAATTCTTTGAAAAAATCTTTCCAGGTATGTACGTTTGGCATTTGCTTCCATGAAAATGGCAAAGATGAAAGATCAATATCGGGTGTAGAAGTATAATACTTATAAGCATCGGAAGAAAATGTTTGATAATCTGCATCACTAATCTTAGCTGCAGCCTCTTCAAAATTTACGGCCATCCTGGTGTTGTAGATTATTTTCTTTGCCCCATCCGCATCAATATTCACAAGCATGCCATCTTCCTGCGGTTTCGCAGAATACGGCAATAAATTTCCGTCCTTATCAAGCACCTGTATGCTTCCGACATCAATGATTGCCGAGCTTGCGGTTCTAATGAAAGTTTGCCCGGGCGAAGTGATTGCCTGCAAATGCATCCATGTCAATTGGTTGGGATAGTTTTGGTATGGAAATTGAGGTGCATCCGGATCATTGTTCCAATTAGTTCCGTCAAACTGATGATATTCGTAATCACTCATCCAAAAGCCATCCCACTGATTATAATTTGGTGTTGAAAGAAAAACAGTTTCCATCCATTCCGGACTATCCATCTCTTCCGTAATCCCTTCGGCAAGGCTCCTTGCCGTAACACCGGGAAGATGTCTGCCCTTATAAATGGGCCGGCTGTAAATCATATCTCCGCCTTTAAACAAATCTGGGAAATCGATGTCCGGAATAATGCCTGACAAATCTATTTTCGGCAGGATATTTGGCAAGGCGGTCGCCAGCCGGGTGAAGCTGCCAAAATCGATATTATTAAAAATTGCCGGCATATTTACCCTGTCTGCAAGTAACAGGCTGGCGCCGCTACCCATCAATAAAAAGATAGCTGTACGCAAGTTTCTCTGTATTCTTGGAATTCTATCAGGTTGCCGCTGCTCTAACACATCGTCTTTCGGCTCACTTTCCGTCTGTTGCCTAAACACCATTAAGTCCCGCAGTTTTTGTATCTGTTCTACCGGCCAATTGGCAACACCTTTACTCAAATCCAGCAGGCGTTTTTTTGTTTCCTTAATCTGATCCGCACGCCATTTCGCAGAAGCTTTACCATATTTCCGCAATTGTTTAATTATTCTTCTGGACAACGCCGCCTCGCGCTTTGCCTTTTCTTCCTTTGCCTCCGTTGTCATGGAACCGAAAAGATTTTTCAGTCCATCTTCCAAATCCTCCGATTCAAGTTTATCTATCGACTGGCCAAGCAGATCTCGAATCTGCCCTGATCTAACGAGACATTCCATAAGAGTTGAAAATACATTATCCATATACAGGCTTGCCTGCACATTATCCTTGAATACATCTCCCAAACTGTAATTCATGACGCGCATCATTGCCTGCAACCCTTTGGAAAGCTCCATTAAACGATTGGCAAAAATAAAAATTCTGCCGGATTCCGTATCAAAAAATCCGCCAAATTCATCAAGATTATCGCCATTTTTATTTTTTAACTGTTTGACAATGGTTATTTTTGCCGGATCCCATTCGACAAGATTATCGCCAACTTTTGCGCCGCTTATTTCCAGCTTTTCCTTGAGCCATGATCGGACGTTGGCTCCAAAAGCAAGCAAAGATGCTACATTGTCCGAAATATTTTTTTGCTCCTTGTATTCTCCAACGCAGGCAAGTCCGCTAAGTGATGGTACTTTGGCTTCCTGCACAAGAATACGGGCAAGAGATTCCGGAAATGAAATTTGCTGATAGCCGAAACGACTTGCAACAGCGGCTGCCAGCATATTTTGCCCATCCGCCACAACAGTCTTTTTACCAAATTCGGCAAAAAATGCTTTTCTCCAGGCCTCAGGATGTTTCAGGCAGGTCATTCCATTGATATCCGCATATTTACTTTCACCAGAGGCTCCGCTAAGGATTTTTTGAATTACTCCGGCGTCGCTTAAATTCTCCAAAATCTGAGAAGGCGCATTTTCGTCATCCGATCTCACGCAATAAGTGGCCAGAAAAATATTTTTTTCTTCTGTGGCATCTTCGATAATCCCATGTCTAAAAATCAATCCTCCATCAGTTTTTACCAGATCTCCAGACGGAGTTCTTTCAAGCGGTTTGTAACCGGGATCCAAATCAAGAACCTGCGTTTTCATATGACGGAGGGAAGCCAAAAAATCCGTACTTGGTCCGAAAATCGTTAGTGCGGTTGAGTTACAGGATCCGCCATCTCCAAGATTCTGAATTTTATAACAGGATGCCCAACGGTCACTTTCATCTATTCTAATAAGTAAATTCCCGGATTTTACGGTAAAAGTGGCACCCTGCATTTTCATGAAAGAACATAGAGAATGAAGGCAGGGCGCCGCTTTTTTACCGCGGTCATCATAATCCAAATCGTCTTTGGTTACCTTGGTGGCTTTCCCGACGAAACGGTACGCTGTTGTCTGTCCTTCAACCCCTCCTGTCCATTCTTTATAAGGCATCCACGTTTCTGTTTTTTTATCATCTTTCCCGCTTTTTTGAACAAGCACCTCTATCTCGCAACTTCCCATGAAACGCCATAATCCAACATGAATGTTTTCCAGATTAATATTTTTTGCCGCAACCTTCATGGGTACATCCATGTTTTTTCGCACGATATTTTTTTCCAGAATTTCCTCGGCGGTTAAAATTCCAGCTCTATTTAAAAATTCGTGCAGCATCGGGGACTCATGCACGTCAATGCAGGCATACCCCTTTTCTTGCAGAGCCATTTCCGAATCCATATGAGAATCATTTGCGGATTTCAGAAAGCACTTTTGGGGGTCTGTTACATTAAAAACCTCATAAGCTGTTTTCTTAAATAAATCTGCCGATGGATAATTTGCATGCGGCGCACTCCAGCCGCTGCAACATTGATTCAGTTCATAAGTTTTTTGGCCGCCATTGTATTGAGTAAAGAGCTCCATCACCACCCGCTCATTTTTTATATTCGCCCATACATCAATAACAGCGCTCTGAATAGTGCTTTCATCAATAGAGTATAGCGCACTCACTCTATCTTTGAAGTTATAAGAAAAAAGTGGCGGATAATGGAAAGCGGAACCGACTTTCATGGCTTTAGCGTCGACAAAAAAATCACTTCCTTTTTCAAGCACATCGCCTTTTGGCGTGCAGGCCAATGCACCGGGGATTTCCTCACTATTGAAAATGGTTTTTGTAGACTTGAAGCGTCTCTGCAAAATCTGGGTGAGGAATCTTGAGCCGCCGATTGTCAAAGCGCTCAAACCACCTTTTTCTTTCAAGAATTTTTCCGCTTCCTCGTAACCATCGCCCATGGTAGAAAATGTTTTGTTTGGATCCGGAATTTCATAAACCTCACAGGCTACTTCTCCAAACAGGTCGACTGCTTCATGATCCCAGAATGCACCGTCCACATATCTGCCGAAAACTGTCAGTTCATAGCAGCTTTTGCCGGCTTTATGGGCGGTAATTAAATCCTTTACCGCCTGGCGGTTGCGATTATTTTTCCAAATATTATGAATATGAGAAATCGCATCATGCAGATTAATACGGCCGCGGTTTCTATCCTGCACTACAAAACGCGTAAGGTTATACGAAAACAGAAACGGCTGATCCGGCGGCGGAACAACAGGATATGCCCGACCCTTTACGAAAAGGATGTTGCAGTCCTTTTTATCAACGATATCACCGTAAGCTGTCTTTGAAAGAACAGTAAAGTCAGCGCCGCGCAAGGGCAGATAAAAATCATCAATTCCACGCAGAATTTCTATGAATTCCGGACCGAATTTACGAAATTCCACTTCCGTACCGGGTAAAATATCATCATGAAATTCCACATCATAACCAAGCTGGGAAACTGTGCGCCCTGTGGCTATCTGTTTAAAAACACAAGGTTTTGCGCGCCAATTTCTTGCAGACTTAACAACCTCCATCCCGATACGGCAAGCTGTGACATCTGCCATATTTCCGCCTTCGCCAAATTTTCCGGCAGCATCTGAATCGGGGTCTTTTGAACTGCCGAATATTCCCAATTCCGTTGGTGCATAACCGCCACCATTGTCCACGATTCTCACAGCTTCCACGTCCTCATTTTTAAGTTTCTTTAACTCCCTGGGGGTAAATGATTTCCACGATTTCCATTTGCCGCTGATGCAGACCTCAATTCCAAACCAGGTTCCATTACTGTCGGACGGTTCAGCATTTTGGAGCGTTTCCAGCAAGATATTTATCATCGCCCATTTGTCGCTTTCGTAGTCGGTTGTGATACTGTGTTCAATGCGTCTTTTAAAAACAGGAGCGGTGTTACGGGCATAAGTTGACGGTAAATCCTTGGGTCTATGGGATTCCATCCAATAACGATTATTCTGCCTTTCTTCTCGTAATTTATCCGCGACCTTGGGGGGAGGAAATTTTGCATCAACCTCGCCAAGCACAACAAAGCGTTGAAATTTTATCTGCTGCAAAACAGTGCGGGCGGCCTCAAGCTCCGCTTCAATTGCTCCGGCGTCATTGCCTCTTGCCGTCGCTTCAATTTTTAGTGTTTCCAATTCAAAAACCCGCTTTTGAACATCGCGCTGATCCACTTCTGTATCTCGGACAGAAGGCAGTCTGCTATCATGATTTTGTGCAAAGGAAGAATGCATAGGTTGAGGCGGTAATTTTCAGCCACTTGACAAGATTAAAAATCTATGTATAATCAGGGATGCACACTATCATTATATAGCGTATTTGTCAATAGTATTTCGATTCTGTCAAGCTCATTGAAATAACAGGTTAGAAATGGTACAGAAGGGAGCTATCTGGAAAGAAGAATAAGTTTTTCCCTCATCTTCCTTGTCTTCTGACGAGGTAAAGGCGAGGCGGCGAATTTTCCTTTCCGGATATTCTCCCTGCTGTTTGAGTTTCTCTGGAGCCACAGGCCGTTTAGGCCGAGTGGAGAGGTTGGACAATGGAGCGGTTCGCACACAAGATCAGCGTTGTCATCCCTGTCCTCATGTTCCTCTGCACGAGCACCCTGGCATTCGCCAGGGAGCGGAGTGGAGGAGGCGGAGGCGCACCTTCGGTGGTGGTGCACCAAGGCCTCACGGCGATGCAACTGGTCGGCATTCTGGTCATCTTTGCCGCAGTGATTCTGGGCGGCGTCTACCTCATCATCAACAAGCGGCTGTAGCCGCAGAAAGGAGACTCAACAAGCAGGGCTTCCCCCATTGACTTAGGTCGATGGGGGAACTTGCCATGCCTGTGGATATCCAAAACCTGTAAAATTTTATGGCGTTAGGGTTTATTTTATGGCCTTTTTCTGCTATAATACCCTGATATTTTAAACATTGTATGGCAGATAAAGACGCTGTAATCAGGGCTCAAAAAACTGCTTCAAAGGATGGCGGTAAAATTGCCGCGAGTGCAGGCATGGAAAGCAACATTGAGCGGGTAAACCGTGAGTTTCAGGAAAAGTCCGCGCTAAAAGCGGCGAAAGATCTCGGACTGTCTTACATAAACATAGGAAAAACGCCGTTAAATCCGGACGTATTAAAACTGGTGGATTTTGAAATGGCAAAAGAAGGGAGAATAATCGCGTTTTTCCGTGTCGGTAAAAAACTGAGGGCGGCGGTGGAGTCGCCAAACAATCCCAAAACAAAAACCGCAATCAAAGACCTGACGGAACGGGGATTTGAAGTCGGATTAACCCTTGCTTCAGCCGCCGGAATTGATGAAGCACTGAAAACATATCAGGATATAAAGACATATGAGAAACCAAAAATTATTGAAACCGTGGAAGAAAAAGCCATGAACACATATGAAAAAGAAATAAAAATCCTATCGGACCTGCCTGAAAAATTAGACCTGGTAACTGCGGAGGAGGCGCTTAATCTTTTGAATATTGGCGCAATGAAAACTGCCGCGTCCGATATTCATTATGAGCCGCAGGAAAAAGGGGTGGCGGTCAGACTGAGAATTGACGGCGTGCTACATAAGGTGTTTGAGCTCGATGCGGCCATGTTTGCAAAAATTTCAGGCCAGATAAAGTATGAGGCCGGCATGCGGCTCAATGTAAATTCAATTCCACAGGATGGCAGATATGTTTTTAATTATAACGAAAAGAAAATTGCGGTGCGTGTCTCTTCCATTCCAACTCCATATGGCGAAGCGTTTGTATGCCGGTTTTTGGTCGGCGGAAATTCCATTATGAGTTTGCAGGAGCTTGGCTTCACGGGAAAATCACTCGCAATACTGGAACAGGCCGGCAATATAAATAACGGCATGATTCTTTGTTGCGGCCCCACCGGCAGCGGCAAAACAACAACGCTCTATTCCATTTTGAATAAAATGAATACTCCCGAGAACAAAATCATCACCCTGGAAGACCCGGTGGAATTTTATATCAAAGGAGTTACCCAAAGCCAGATTGATGAAAAGCACGGATATAATTTTGGCGAAGGTTTAAAGGCCGTATTAAGGCAGGACCCGGATATTGTAATGCTTGGGGAAATACGCGATTTGCAGACAGCCGAAACTGCCGCGCGGGCGGCTCTTACCGGCCATATCCTGCTGAGCACATTGCATACAAACAGCGCGGTGGAAACAATCCCACGCCTTGTAAATATAGGCTTGCCTGCTTTTATGATAGCGCCGGCCATAAATACAATAATTGCGCAGAGACTTGTGCGCAGAGTTTGCAAATGCGCAAAACTCCGCGACATAAGTCCTTCCGAAAAAGCGGAAATGGAAAAAATTGCGGATGTGAAAATCCCTCAGCAATTATTGAAAGCGGGAAATTGCAAAGACTGCAGCAGCACGGGTTACAAAGGCCGGACAGTCATCGCGGAGACTCTTATTTTAAGCGTGGCCATGAAAGATCTGATTCTGAAAAATGCTCCGCTTGCAGACCTGTCGGCGCAGGCAAAAAAAGAAGGCATGGTAACAATGCAGGAAGATGGTATCGCAAAAGTGATCGCGGGAGTTACTACTTTGGAGGAAGTTCATCGGGTGATAAGCGTTCAAGGTTCTCAAGCTTAGTCCAGGCAAAAAAGCTCACGATAAGCATGATGCCTCCGAAAATGAGGAATAGATATTTGAATGGAAGAAAGCCGGTAATTAAAGCTCCAACGAGCGGCACGATAAAATAGGCAATGGGATCGGCCGTCAAATAAATCCCATAGATGTGGTCCTCGTTATTCCTGTCAATATTTTTCAAAAGGTAATAAGACTGTAGTGGCTCAATCATTGCTCCTCCGATATTCATTAAAATCAGCAGGAGGAAATTAAATAACGGCCATGGGCTGATAAAGGTTACGAGCAGAAGAGCTCCCATAATTGCAAAGCCAAATCCGATTGGGATGCGCGCGCCATGCCTGTCGGCAAAATTTCCCACTTTGACTTCCAGCATAATCAGCGGAATAAGGCTTAGCGACATCACGATACCGGTTAAACTTTCCAGATAGCCGCTATTTTTAATATAAAGTGGAATATATAAATGCTGGAATCCGGTCCACAGCATAAAAGCCATGGTAACAAAAAATGCTTTTGTCGCTTCCCTGCTGGAAAAATATTTTTTTATATTTTTGAATAATTGCTGTGCCGGAAGTTTTTTCGATGCCGCGATGATTTTATTTTTCGCCAGGATATGCAGATGATGGAAATAGCCAAGACAGGCCAAAATCATGATTGTGGAAAAAAGAAAAACCAGTTCATAACCAAAATATGCCGCCAGAAATCCACCAAGCAAAGGGCCGATAAAAAAACCTATTGCGCTAAATCTATAATATAGTCCTTCAGTCTCGCCCAACTGTTTATCCCGCGTAAAATCGCGGATAAACAGACCGATGGAAACAAGAAGAAAAGTGTAAAACATGACACGCAGACTCTCAAAAACGATCAATTGAAAAGCGCTGACGACAATCATAAAAAGAAAAATTGCGATGGCAACTGCGACAATACTGACTTTGGCGATTGTGGTTCTTTCAACTTTGCTGAAAAGTATCGTGCTGCCAAGAGCGGCGATAAAAATCACGATTGCAATACCGGCATAAAACAGGCTTACCATTGATTCAGTGCGGACAATCGTCTGCACAAACGTGGGGAAAATCGGCAACAGCATACCGATCGCTACACCTTTCATGAGTGCAAGCCAGGAAAACGCTTTACCATCGGGATGGAGATGATGTGTGGCAAGTCGGCGAAACATGTATGAAAATTTAACATGTACGATAATATTGGCCATTCAGGTTTTTTACAAGCCCGCGAATTTCCAAAGTCGACAGCGCAGGAAAAATAATTTCAGCCTGCAATTTCGTCCTTTCCATTATCTTTTCAAAAGGAATGGAACGGCGCAGAGCGATGCTGTTAAAAATTTTCCGCTCATTGTTGTCGAGCTTAAGAAGATAATCATTTTTGGGGATTTTTTTGAATTTGTCCCGGGCGGGTTCATATTGAAATAGAGGCGCCTGTTTCCTCAAATATTCTATAAGATCCTGCGGCGAAGTTAACGGGTAAGCGCTGGGATTTTTAAGCAGATTAAGCGGTCCGCGGCTTTCAGGACGGTCTATGTCGCCGGGCACGGCAAACACGTCCCTGTTTTGGTCGAGAGCCAATTTGGCGGTGATCAAAGCGCCGGATTTTTCACATGCTTCTATGATAACTGTAACCACGGATAATCCGCTGATAATGCGGTTTCTGGCAGGAAAAGTCTGTCTTGTGGGCTCGTTTTCGCCCGGATATTCGGAAAGAATTAAACCGCTTTTTATAATTTCTTCGGCAAGTTTCTGGTTTTCCTTTGGATAAATATTATCTATGCCGCTGCCAAGAACGGCAATTGTGGGAAGGCCATGCTTAAGAGCGGCTTTATGGGCAAGCGTGTCAATCCCGCTGGCAAGTCCGGAAACGATTGCAATGTCCAAAATGGCCAATTCACGCACGAGTTCATTGACGACATACTCTCCATAATCGCTATTTTTTCGTGTGCCGACAATGCTTACGCAGGTTTTTTGCGGAACATTTAAATCGCCGCGATAATAGAGAATCGCCGGCGGACAATATATCTGCCTAAGAAGATGTGGATAGGTTTTATCTGATTGTAACATTGATTTGGACATTTTATTGTGATATTTTATTGGTGTACCAACTCTCTGAATGTCGCCACCGACCAGCCACGCGATTTAGTTCGCGGCAAATTGATTGCCGCAATTTTGTTATACATGCCAAACATTAAAAAATTATAAAATCTTTTTTTGCCGTTTTTCATTATGAACAAGCCATTTTTTTGAAACGACTTATGATTTCTTGTGTCATGGTTCGACAAGCTCACCATGACATCAAGCTCACCATGACATTAAAAAACTATCCCGGGAGTTTCAGTCACCTCGCCGATTACTTCCGCCTCTATCGCATGGCGCGCACTGATCTCCTTGATTTTATCAAAATCGTTGCTGATCAAAATCATACCGACCCCCATATTCCAGGTTTCGTAGGCCTCATCCCTGCTTACATTTCCCATTTCCATCAGTCGCAACATAACATCGTGTGGTTTGGGCAGATTGTGCAACTTGGCTCCCAGACCGGTCTTTTTCAAAACGCGCGGCAGATTTCCGGGGATGCCGCCGCCGGTAATGTGCACGACGCCCTTGATTTCCGCCTGCGGTTTTTGCCCGTAACGTCCATGCATTTCCAGTACCGCGCTGCAGTAGATTTTTGAAGGGATAAGCACCTTTTCACCCCATGTCATTGTGTCATCATATTTTTCAAATGCCCACTTCCCCCCAAATTTTTCCCGTAAAATATGGCGGACAAGCGAAAATCCATTGGATCTAAACCCCACCGATTTCAAGCCTATGACTTTATCTCCCCGCTCAATTTTTTCTCCGGTGATAAGTTTATTTTTCTCCACAATTCCAACACAGGTGGCATTCCAAATGTAACCATTTGCCAGGGTGTTCAATTCGGCAATTTCTCCGCCTGGCACCGCTATTTTATGTTCTTTAGCGGCCTTGGCCAGACCGTCCATAAGCGCTGTTATTTTCTGTTCATTCAGTTTATCTGCATCAATGGTATTGCTTATGGAAATAGGCTCTGCCCCAAGGCAAATAGCATCATCGGCAACCATTGCAACGAGGTCGTATCCAAGCGTGTCATACTTTCCAATCATTTCGGCAACGATACTTTTGGTGCCTACTCCGTCATCATTCTGCACGAGATAATAATCTCCCATATCCAGCGCGCCGGAAAATCCCCCATCGTCCACAAGGGGCTCGCCGATCATCCCTTTGCGGCTTGAAAAAGTGCTTTTGGCGGCGCTATAGGCAATCCTGGAACATTCATCGCCGAGATCGACATTCACGCCTGATTCTTCATAAGTTGACATGGAAAAATTCTGTTAAGAGTTTCTTTTATCGCTGACCAGCCGTCCATTGTCAAGAGTGATAATGCGCTTATTGCAAAGACCAATCATGTCCCGATCGTGTGTCGCCAAAATAATCGTAGTGCCGCTCTTATTGATTTTTTGAAAAAGTTTTGCAAGAGCGATGGTGTTTTCCGGATCAAGATTGCCGGTCGGCTCATCGGCAAAAAGCAGTTCAGGGGCGTGCACAAGGGCACGGGCGATAGCTGTACGCTGGCGCTCTCCGCCGGAAAGCTCCCTTGGAAAATTATTGCGATGCTCTTCCATGCCGGTAATTTTCAGCACATCGGCAACGCGCCTGTTTATAAAACGGCCGTCATATCCGGCTACCTCAAGGGCAAAAGCAACATTCTCAAAAACCGTTTTTTGCGGAAGAAGCTTGTAATCCTGAAAAACTATTCCGATGCGCCGGCGGTATTCCTGGATTTTGCCAGACCCGAGGCTCGAAACATCATAATTATCCACGGTGATTTTTCCTTTATCGGGCTTCACTGCGCCAATCAACGCATATAAAAGCGTGGTTTTTCCCGCGCCGGAGCTGCCGACAATTGAAACGAATTCACCGCCTTTGACTCTAAAAGAAACATCATTAAGAACATGCTGCTGGCCATATTTCTTACTGACGGAATCGACGAGGATCATGAGTTGAGTCTACAGCAGGAAAAAAATACCATCAATAGCCCATCGGAAAAATAGAGGTTCCATAGGTTTTATTTCACTCTCTTCACAGCCTCCGCGATCTGTGTCGCACCGGTTTCGTCAATTCCTTCCACCGAAACCAGGTCCTTTGCGGACAATCCCCTCAACTGTTCAACAAGTGTAAGGTTTGCCGCTTTCAGAGAAGCTATAAGTTTTTCATCCAGGCCAAGTTCCTCAATTGTTTTGGCCTCAACTTTCTCTTCTCCTTCGGCTTTTTTCGGGCCGCCTTTAAACTCACTGATGTCCATTATATCGATTTCCCATCCTGTTAAAAGGGAGGCCAGGCGCACATTTTGACCCTGCTTGCCGATAGCCAGAGGCCTTTGATCGGACTGGACATAAACGCTCGCGCGTCTACCTTCCATATTCAGTTCAATAGTTGCCGTTTTTGCAGGCGCCAAAGCCGTCTTGATGTACTCGCCCATATTGTCGGACCATTTGATAATGTCGATTCTTTCGCCATTTAATTCTTCCATGATATTTTGTACGCGCACGCCTTTCTGGCCTACGCATGAACCAATCGGATCAATTTTTTCATCATTGGACGAAACTGCCACTTTGCATCTCACGCCAGGATCCCTGGCAATCGATTTCACCACCACC
>JACPLZ010000007.1:0-13328 GCA_016186245.1 Candidatus Peregrinibacteria bacterium
AAGGATTTTTGCGAAGCAAAAATCTGATGACGATTTTAATTGAGATGCCGGAATGTTATGGGGAAAAGGGAGAGATCCTGAAACAAGTTCAGGATGACACGAAACAAGATACGGGAGAGGAGAAGGGATTTTTGCGAAGCAAAAATCTGCAGGATGACACTGTCATGGTTCGACTGAATGGGAGAGGAGAAGGGATTTTTGCTACGCAAAAATCTGCTCACCATGACAGTGTGGATGATGCCAATGACGAGAGATCCCGAAACAAGTTCGGGATGACACAGAAAGATGGGATGACACAGAAAGATGGGATGACACAGAAAGATGGGATGACACAGAAAGATGGGATGACACAGAAAGATGGGATGACACAGAAAGATTGGATGACACAGATTAAAATTTCCAAAGACGATCCGAAACTCCTGCGGCAAATTCAAAAAATTCATGATGAATTCCGGCCGGAAATTATTCTTTCAATAAATACCTTTCCTTCTTTTATCGCTTCACAACTGCGGACGCAGGCATTGTGGTGGGCGGATCTAAACGGCTGGATTCTCGCGGAAGCGCAGGCACAAGCCAATAAACTTGATTCAAATGATTACCTGCCGCATTACCTCGCGATGGAAAAATCCATTCTGAAAAGGGCGGATAAAATTTCGTGCGTGTCGTCGGCGCAATGTCTGGCGGCGCTGGGAGAGCTTGGTTTGTTGGGACGTTTAAATAAGGAAAGTTTTGGATATGAGTTTGTGGAGCATGTGCCGAATGGGGCGGAGGAGGGTGAAGGAGAAGTCATGGTTCGACGAGCTCACCATGACAGATGCGGAGCTCACCATGACAGATGCGGAGCTCACCATGACAGATGCGGAGCTCACGATGACAGATGCGGAGCTCACCATGACAGTGCGGCTCACAATGACAATGCAGAGGCAAGTGAGATACTGAAACAAGTTCAGGATGACAAGATTCAACAACGTGATGAGGACAAGCCATGGTTCGACAAGCTCACCATGACAGAAAACGCTACCATGACAGATGCGTTTATTCTTTTGTGGATGGGTGGATATAATACCTGGGTTGATGAAGTTACCTTATATAAGGGCGTTGGGGCGGCGATGGCGAAATGTCCAAAACTCTATTTTGTGTCTACGGGCGGAGAAATTTCAGGGCTTGATAATAAAACTTTTGCGAATTTTAAACGGATGGTCGATGAGTCGCAATATCGTGATAGATTTATTTTTTTGGGGTGGGTGGATACAGCGGAAATTCCATATGTATATGAGCGGGCGGATGCAGGCCTGAATGTCGATCGTAATTGTGCGGAGACGCTGACAGGCGCGCGGAATCGCATTATCGAAATGATGAAATTTGGTGTGCCGGTGATAACGACTCTGGGCAGCGAAATTTCGTATGAAGTTGTTGGCGCCGGGGCTGGCATCGGCGTTGAAAGCGGCAACCATGAAGAATTGGCCGCGGCGATTGAAAAAATGTATAAAGAGAGAAATATCGAAACCGATGACGAGAATTGCAATGTGGCGAACAGAAGTGATGGTTGGCAAGGTATCGATAATTCGGTTAATTGCATGTCTGACAAAATAGCTGACAATGCAACTGACATAAAAATCGGTGAGATTGATGCTATCACTGACGATAAATTAAAAACCTACGGTAAAAACGGGAAAAAATATATAACAGAAAAATGCAATTATTTGGCTGTGTGCAAACCTTTTCTAAAGTGGCTGGAGAATCCCAAGCCGGCGCCGGACCGCGGCGTAAAAATCGGCGGTGCTGGAAAAAGCGCGTGGAGATATTTTCGGGAAAATGGAGCGAAGAAGACGCTGGAAAAAGTCAGGCAGAGGCTGTTTGGAAAATAATTGTTTAGTCATGGTTCGACTGGCTCACCATGACAGATAATAATATTCCGAAACAAGCATCAAAAAAGCCCTCGGATAGAGGGCTTTTTGTAGTGCTAACGGTTTAAACTCGGATCAACTCAGCCGGTTGTCATTGGTATTCCTCTATAATTTTTTCCTTAAATCTTCAAGCCAGTGCGCGGCTTTGTCTTTGCCGCCAAGACCAAAAGCGAGACCACCGGCGAGAGCAAGCATCGCAATGAGTCCGGTAAAAAGAATTGAAACCAATTCTTTTGCAATTCCAAGCTGTAAAAGACTTGCCATCAGCGCAAACACGATGATTGACCATTTCGCCAGGTTCGCAAGAACTTTTGAAGAGTGTATTTTAGCCGTGCGCACAGAGCGGAATACAATTTCATAAACAAAATTTCCACCGATAAAACCGATAAGAAGAATTGCAACCGCCACTGCAACGTTCGGCAAAAAGCGCGCAACGTCTTTCAGGAATTCAATAATTTGCGGAAGTTTTAAAATGTCCGCAACTGCCATAAGTACGACTACTATCAAAAACCATTTAACTATCCAGCCGATAATTCCGGAAATTTTTATTTTGCCGAAACCGGAAAAAACCCTATTCACACCAAGACGGTCGATAGCGTAATCAACCCTGGTAAAAGTGATGATTTTTTCGATCAGCTTGCCAAGAGTAGCTGCTACTAGAACACCAATAATCAACACAACCAGCGCAGCCAGAAAATTCGGCAGATAAGATATCACCGTATTAAAAAGCTGCTGCAGCGAAGCGGTGATGGCTTGCCGCCATGTTTCAAATTGTTCCATTTTGAATGAGGTTATGGATAATTTAGTTTATTGTGGCAGATGTCCGGAAAAATGCAAGCGGCGGTCATTGGAACATGTCGGGTGGCGGTCTGTGATTGACGGTTGATTGATGAGCCAACCTTCGCTAAACTTTGAAGGCTTCCATTTGAGAATTTGAAAACAAGGCGCCATCGTCTAGCGGTTAGGACACCGCCTTCTCAAGGCGGGAACAGGGGTTCGATTCCCCTTGGCGCTACCATGAAATTTGCGAATGTTAAGGAACCTCTGAAAAACCTACGACCTACTGCAAATTTCAGAATTTGGCTGCAAATGATTCATCTCTCGTCAACGTATCTTCTCTGATATGCTTCCTCGAGCTTCATCATTTTCGCTCAAATTCTGAAATTTTCGTAACTGTCGTAGTTTTTTCAGAGGTTCCTTAGGATTGCAGGCTTTGCTCGCAACTGCTAAACTTTTGCAGCTATGGCAAAAGATCTGTACGAAATTTTAGGCGTATCCAAAAATGCCAGCGACCAGGAGATAAAATCGGCATACCGGAAATTGGCTTTAAAATGGCATCCGGACAAGCATAAAGGAGAGAAAGACGCGGAGCAGAAATTTAAGGAAATTAATGGCGCGTACGAAATTCTTTCAGACAAAAAAAAACGCGGGCAGTATGATACTTTTGGGGCGACTGGAGGAAACGCAGGTTTTGGCGGACAGGGAGGGCGGGGTGGATTTTCCGGTTTTGAAGGATTTGATTTTTCGGGATTCAGCGGCGGTGGCGCGGGCGGTTTTGCCGATATTTTTGAAACTTTTTTTGGAGGAGGCGGAGGATTTGGGGCGAAAGGATCACGGGCGGCAGGTAAAAAAACCCGTTCCATGCGCGGAAATGATATAGACACAATGATTAAAATTTCTTTTAAAGAAGCCGTTTTTGGCACAGAAAAAGAATTGGAAATAATCAAGCTTGATGTATGCGATCACTGCAAAGGCAGCGGCGCGGAAACAGACAGCTCTATAATTTCCTGTAAAATATGCGGGGGAAGCGGCGAAGTCAGGTCGGTAAGAAATACAATTTTCGGGCAGGTGGCGACCGCGCATGCATGTGAAAATTGCGGAGGAGAAGGACGCGTTCCGGAAAAAATCTGCAGCAAATGTCACGGTGGCACGCGGGTGAGGGTGAAAGAGCGTGTGAAAGTGAGGATTCCGGCAGGGATTGATCATGGGTCTACCATACGCGTGAGCGGAAAAGGAGAAGGTGGAATGCATGGAGGCGGCAAAGGAGATTTGTATATCACTTTGAATGTGGAGCCTGGCGGTAAATTTGTGCGCGATGGCGCAGATATTCATAGCGAGCTGGAAATATCGCTTGTTAAAGCGGTGCTTGGCGGTGAGGCAGAGGTTGAAACTGTGCATGGGATGAGTAGGATTAAAATCCCGGCGGGTACCGAAAGCGGAAAAGTTTTTAAAATGAGCGGTGATGGCGCGCCGAGACTGAATGGAGGCGGCCGTGGCGATCATTTCGTGAAAATAAAAATTGCAATTCCTAAAAAATTGAACAAAAAAACGCGCGAGCTGTATGTGGAATTGGCAAAGGAAGAAGGTACGGAGGTTGATAAGGGCGGATGGTTTAAATGAGAAATTTTTAAAATCGTATTTTGCGGCGTCGATCTGCGCCATTTACTTTTCGCCGTACCAGCAAGTACGGCTCATTCATAAATGGCTTGTCTCCTTGCAAAATAACAATTTTAAAAAATTTCCGAAAAACTCATATCTAAACTAGCGAACCTATCATATTGCAAAATGAATGTCGTGGTATTAGATTGTGCGTATGGATATTCGTCTTTCTTGGGATCTATTTGTGCTCGTGTTTTTCATTGTGATTGTGGCATACAGTTTTATTATTGGGCGTGATAATACTTTGAAGGTCATTTTGGGAACGTATGTGGCGGCGCTTGCGGCTGATGCAACCGGAAATCTGTTTGGGAGTTACTTTGGAGGCTCCGGGTTTTTGAAAGAAATTTTAAAATTTGCAGCGTTGGGAAATGAGGATGAAGCCGTCATAATCCTAAAAGTTTTGGTGTTTGTGGCGCTGGTTATTTTGTTTGCGGTAAGGGGGGCGTTTGCTGTGCAGACTGGAAATGGAAGCGGTTTTGGAAAAATAATTTTGAGCGTGCTGTATGCTGTAATGAGCGCGGGACTGATAATAAGCGTGATACTTGTTTTTGTGAGCGGCGTGTCGTTTGTCGGCGGCGGCAGTCCGGAGACGACAGGAGTGGCTTTGTGGGATATCTACAATAATTCCAAGATCGTTAAGTCGATTGTAGCAAACAGCTATTGGTGGTTTGCAATACCGGCATTGGCGTTTTTAATACAGAGTTTCAGAGCGAATAGAGGTGAGGAGTAAAATTGGGAGTGTCATGGTTCGATGGGACTCACCATGACAGACCGAAGTTCTCATGATGCGTCAAGATAGCATTTTTCGCATAATACTTTTTCGCTTCGTTCCGGCGCGTAGCTGGTTTGAATTGGATCGCCGCATTTTGCGCATGTGCGCTCCCAAACCCTGAACGGATTCCGCAGCGCAAGACGTTCACTATATCGTGTGTCATGATGATGACGCGGGATTGGTATTTTATGATGACGATAAAACGCAAGCTCCTGTGGAATAATGCGGAAATTTTTGGCGGTAACTTCGCAGACCAATGTGGCATTCAAAATATCATCCTTAACGTTATTGATGTTATCTGGAATAATATAAGTCTGCGATTTTGGCGCGGCAATTTCTTCTTCCCGTGTGCGCGGGAAAAAATATGAACCGGTTGATTCATTATATGGAAAAGCTGATAATTTTTTGGGAAAGAATCGTCCCCACTCCCCTGTTCTTTTCATATGTTCAATAATACGGCCGCGCAAACTTTCAAACTCATTTTTGGAATATTTTTTATTCAAAATCGCATATTCCTGATGCCTCAATCCAACGCATCCAAATAAATTTTTGCAGGAAAATATCAGCTCGCAATATTCAATATTGGAAGAATTGATGGTAATAAAAGACATACTGGTTTTGTAAGCTGTATCTGTCGAAAGATTGTTGAAATTAAAAGCGCCAGCATGACCAATATAATCGGCATTAAAACAGTCTTTGGAGTCCAGTATTGTCCAACATTCGCGGCAGTCTTCACTTCCAAAACATTCAAAACAATTCAGACAATTTTTTGAATTAAGAATAATATCGCCGGAAACATTTTCACCATTGATTACGTGTGTAAATTTTACCGTCCTCCGCGCGCGCGATTCTAAAAATCTCCGCCACATTTCCTGCTGGGATTGAAAGTTTCCATTAAGAATTTCCTTTTTCTTCCGCATGTATTCCTCTTTGGAATATTGCCTGTTTTCGATCATGTACGATTTATTGCGGAGATTAAAGGAAAGAATACATTCGGTGCAGCCGATACAGTCCTCTATAAAAGCACAATTTGAAGAATCTTTGGAATGAAATGCAAAACGGCAGCCATAGCATTTTTCAAGGTAAGCCGAAAAATAACAAAGTTCGCAATACGTAGTCCAATCGCAGTCCACACAGTCTTTGCAAAACATAGGAAGCGCGCCATACATACTGTTTTCATTGCGATCACCGCCAAAAATGAGATAGCAATTTTTGTTATACACGCAGGAATTGCAATAATCGCTGTTTTCAGAGCCGATATTCATGAGCGCGAGGCGGGGAACAGCGAGTTGAAGCCCGGCGTACTGTTCAAAAAAAGTCTTGCTGAAATCAAACTGACGGCCGTAATCGAGAGGATCCCATTTGTCTGAAAACCATGTTTCCCTTTCATATATTTTGTAGATCGAATCCTGCGGATACATGGAAATTATTTCCGCGCCGGTAAGGTCGCATTTCCGGCGATGC
Source organism: Candidatus Peregrinibacteria bacterium (assembly GCA_016186245.1). GTDB lineage: Bacteria > Patescibacteriota > Gracilibacteria > UBA1369 > LOWO2-01-FULL-3 > JACPLZ01. Next base: position 6,583 of record JACPLZ010000007.1, read on the forward strand.
AAAAATCTGTCATTGCGAAAAGATAATCGCCATTGGTGCTGATGCGGAAAACAGATCGGCAACGGCTCAAATCCAAATTTTTCATATTCTGCGATGTCTGCATCGGACAGCTCGAATTGATGGTTGCCGACTTCGCAAGTGAGAGTTTGGGACATGGCCGTATGATAACATGTCTTTGTCTTGCTTTTACAGTTTGCGCTTTATAGAATGTTGCAGCGGATGCGGGAAGGGAGAGGGGGAAGGGATTTTCGCTCCGCGAAAATCTAGGGTCGGTAGCTCAGCTGGTAGAGCAACAGCCTTTTAAGCTGATGGTCGCGGGTTCGACCCCCGCCCGACCCACCATATTAAAGATTTGAAAAAACAAATTGGCAGGATTAAAAACGAGATTGGTACAGTCAGCTTGTTTTAGTTCCTCACTACTCAAGTTTTCTTTTATACATGCCGACAATTCTGCATCGACTGACTTTCGGTGGGGATTTTTTGTTGTTTTGGGGCGGCACAGTTATAAGTGGTGTCATGGAAAAGGCGGCAGGGGAAAAATCGGTCATGGATCGTTCGGTGAGAGGCAATATTCTTCAGCCGATGTTTTTTACTCCCAGGGATATCAAAATTGATGAGCCCTGCACGCCAAGAGATATTTTTAACGACGCACGGTTCATGTCGCTGTTAAGCCCGGGGTTTGAGTTTGCCCAGCCGCTTTTTGAGAGAGTTCTTGATCTTGATCCCACTTTAAGCCGAGATGAAATCGAGATTTCAGGGCGCGCTTTTAGAACAGCTCTGTCGCGCTGGCATAAAAAACTGGCTTGGCTGGAAAGGACTATTCCATATGCTGAAAAGACTGATGACGATCATCCTCTGAGCACCAGAGATTTGGTGAATGCAATTACCAGCGCGGCAGAGACATTTTTTCGCTGCCTGCTGAAATTGGAGTACAAAACTGCTGACAATCCGGAGATTGATGGCGATGCCAAAGCTGCCATAGTAAAAATGATAGCAGAAATACATCGCCGGGTGGCATCGGTGGTTCTTTATGAAGGCGTGCCTGCGGCAACAATGTCAAGCATAGGCAATTGTCTTTTTAACAATATCCTCAATCTGAAAACTATCGGTGATATGGATGTGCCCGATGTAGAATCCGCGATTTATTTTGGAGGCTCAAAGAGAAGCGATGTCGCCTGTGCTACAAATGGTGAACGATTGATGCAAAATCTGCATAAGCTTAGATTAGATCCAAAGGAATTTGAAGTTGTGACACTGCGTTTGTCAGGTAATACTGTGATGATGGTAATACCGCGTGGAGCACAGGGGCTTGTTGGACTAAAAGATTTATTTGCCGAAGTAGGACTATTGATCACGGCTGGAGAAGCCCGGCAAAATTCAGATATAGTTTTTCTTGGCGCACCCGACGAAGTTTTTGATGGAGTGGAAGGCGTGGTACAGGGAAATGAAGGCTCCATAAAAAATGTGGATGGCGGATATAAAAGATTTCATTATACGGGATTGGATGGATCGGTTATCCATGTCGTAGGAAGAGGAAAAGATAGCAATGGCAATGATATTGATTATTTCGGTCCCTATAAAAAATTGCCGTTTCAAGCTGTGGCAATGCGCCAGTTAAGGGAATCAACACAACTTCTCGCGCGAACAGGCAGGCCGGTAGTTCAACCAATGAAAGGAACAACTTCCTTTGAATATGAGACCTGCGAAAGAAATATATCCGACGAAGATGCTTTGAGCGGAATGGTTATGCCGGTGCATGGTACGTTTTTGTGCTGGTCGCATACCGGGATAACTCTTGATCAGGTATCGGATCTTCTAGCAAGAAATCTGACCGACAATCATACAATTCTTGAAGGGCAGTCCGGTATGGGTAAAAGCGAGATGGAGCAGTTTATAAGGAAAGTATGTGACAATTTGCGATACCTTCATGAAATGATGAGCCGCTCGGATAATGATAAATTGAGATACCTTGCCGGAGGTTTGGCGCCGCTGGCCGATGTCCAATTGTATTCCACCGGTGATGACATGGGACAATTGGAGGTAAATGAAAAAAGCCAATTGAAGTTGAGGACTCATGAAATGAGTCGTTTCACAAGACTGGACAATATTCCAACCATTGAAAACCTGGTTGCCAGAGCGACCCATCCATTAAAAGAAGATGGCACGGTCGCGCTGACAACCAATACCCGTGTTCTGCAGCGCGATAAGGAATTGGAGGCTTTGCATCAGGTGCCTGTTTCGGCCAGGATTTTTGTATTGGCGACAAATATGCCGCTCGATGTGGATGGTTTTGATCCAAATGCGCCGGTGCAAGAGTTAAGTTTCGAGCAATATATGACAGCGTATGCCAAGTATAAAAATAAACCAAATGGCACCAAAAATAGTGATGACCCCGTACAAAGTCCGGCGGCAATGCATGAATTCCTTGGACAATTTTCGATTGCTGGAGGTGTCGAATGCGAAAATGTTGTGGCGGTAAGAAGGTTCATGCTGGAAAGCGAGATCAAGCGGAGGAAGGAAAACAAGCGTAAGCCTATGCGTTTTTATGTTATCAACACCGGTATTAATCCAGACTGGATGACACGTAGAGAATTTGAGGTATTGGACGACACGGGAAAGCAGAAGGCGCGTTTTGCAAATGCAGCAAGGCATTGGGTTGATGTACCCGGACTTTTGCCTGAAGAAATCAGACAGTCATTAAAACATGCGGAAGAAAATCTGGGTCTCAATCTGGCAAAATTGGCTTATCATTCAGGAAGCTGGACAGTGGCAAAACTGGAAAAAGTTTTCAGGGAGCAGGTTCTCGCCACTCAAAGATCACAGTGATATTTCCCCCGCGATGTCCTTTTCTATGATTTTGCGTATCTCCGAAGGGCGGCGCGTTCTGTTTAGCGCCCACATCAATTTCACAACTGTGGCTTCGGTAGTCATATCATGTGAAGAAATCGCTCCCGCTCTTGCGGCGATAAATCCGGCCTCGTAAACATTCAAATTGGTAATTCCCCTTTCCATCTGATTTGCAATGATAACCGGTACACCGTTCTCGGTGGCTTTTTCAATCTTTGGAATAATGGAATTTTCCAGAAACGGCATGTTTCCCGGGCCAAACCCTTCAATGACAATACCGCGCGCTCCCCTGTCCAAAGTCCTATCAATTATTTCGGGATCAAAACCGGGAAAAAGTTTAAGCAGAGAAATTTTGGTATCAAATCCGGGCTGAAAAGTAAGCACTCTTTTGCGGCGTTTTTTTCTCCATTCAAAAAGAGTCGTGGGACGGCCAAGCTCGCCAAGATATGGATAATTCGGAGAGTTAAAAACTTCTATAAAAGATTCATGGAATTTTTTGGCGCGATTGCCGCGGATAATTTTGTTTGCAAAAGCGATGCAGACTTCCGCAATATCGAGAGTGGCTGTCAGGCAGGCATAAATCAGATTATTGCGGCCATCGGAAGCGAGCTCATTAAGCGGAATAAGCGAGCCTGTCATAATGACCGGTTTGCTGAGATTCTGGAGCATGTAGGAAAGCGCCGTGGCGGTATAGACCATGGTGTCGGTGCCATGGGCAATTACAAAACCGTCATATTTGTCATAAAGCTGATGAATTTTCGTGGCAATTTCAGTCCAGTTTCTTGGCTGCATGTTGGAGCTGTCGATGTTCATCAGCATTTTGAAATCAAGCTGGAGATGTCGCTGTATCTGGGGAAAATCGCGGATAATTTCGGCCGCTTCGGTGGCCGGCTGGAGGGCTCCCGTCTGCGTGCTTCTAACCATTCCGATAGTGCCGCCGCAGAACAGAAAACATATTTTTGGTCGGGACATTTTGGGCGAAAATTATATTTAGTGCCGGCATTTTACAGTTTTTTCGCAAAAATGCCAGAGGAATAGTATGAATTTTTCCTCTTTTGGCAAGGGAAAAGAGCTATTTTTGCGTGCGCGGATTTTTTTAATAACTTTTTAATAAAAATTTAATAATCGGCTGTTATTCTAAAAATCCATTCTGCGCAGAATGTTTATTTTTAGCCCATAACAAAGAAAAATATGAAAAAATGCGTAAGCAGGTTGATGATTTTTGTGCTGGCTATGGCCGGCATGGGCGGTTTGATGGCTCTGGCCGCCGGGCCGGGAGCAGTGGTGATAAACGAGGTGGCGTGGGCCGGCAGCAATGACAGTTCGTCCGATGAATGGATTGAACTTTATAATACAACCGGCGCGGCGATTGATTTGAGCGGCTGGTATATTGAGGATGATGCCAGTACCGTGTATCGGATTGGCTCAGGGGTGATTGGACCGCGCGGATATTTCTTAATTGAGGATAATGAGGATGCGATAAATGTTGCCGCGGATGCGGTGATTGGATTATCGCTCGCAAATACAGGAGATTCTTTGGTGTTGAATGATTCCAGCGGGGTTCAAATTGATGCGGCCAATTTGAGCGGCGGGATTTGGCCGGCGGGAAATCTTACTCCAAAAGCCAGCATGGAAAGAGTGCAGCCTGGCGGAGATATTTGGGCTTCGGCAGCGGCTGGAAACGGCGCTTTGGGATCGGCAGGTTCGGTAATATTGGGAACGCCCGGAAGTATTAACAGCGCCTTTGAGGGAGATGGTTCAAAAATATATTTTGAAAATCAGGGCGGCGGAGTATTTGCAATCAAAGCCGATGGAGTAAAGGATTTGTATGCGTATGGCGTTGATATTTTGTATGATCCGGCGCGTCTGAAGTATGTTGAAGCGGAAAATGGGGAATTTTTGGGAAGCGACGGGGTGGCAACGTCATTTAATGCAGCCATGGAAAATGGAAGTCAGGGGGTGTTGCTGGTTGGCGGAGCGAGGTTGGATGGCGGCACAAGCGGCGTGAACGGAAATGGAATTTTATTTAAATTACATTTCGATGTGCTTGATGGCGGAGCCGGCGGCCTCAAATTTGGAGCCGCAAGTTTTGCGGCGGATGTGGATGGAGATATGCCGATTATTTTTGAAGGAAGTGAAAGTTTTATGTCCGCATCCGGCGGTAATAGTGTGCTGAATTTTGAAATTATTCCAGGAGAGCAAAGATATAGCCTGCAACTGCAGTGGGATGCGCCTGGCGGCGGAGCGGAAAGTTATCGGGTGGAAAAATTATTGAATGATGGAAGTTTTGCGAGTTTGGGTGTAACGACAGCAACAAATTTTGTGGATGACCGATCTTTGGTGCCCGGAGTGGAATACAGTTACAAAGTTATTCCGATAAATAATGGCGCCGATGGCGCGGCTGTGGAGACAAAGGCAGTGGACGATCGTGGAATAAGGGGAGATATCGATCGCAGCGACAGAGTGGATGGCCGTGATATGGAGAAGCTGGCGAGATCCTATGGAAGCCGAAATAACGAAGAAGGTTTTGACTTCCTTGGTGATCTTAATTTTGACGGAATGATTGATGGAAAAGATCTGATCGATATAGGCGTGAATTTTGGATTGGTGTACGAGGAATAGAAATTGAAAATCATGGTTACCGGCAGGCTCATTGAATTGTCATGGTGAGCCTGTCGAACCATGACAAGAGCGTGTCATGCCGAACTTGTTTCGGCATCTATGACGAAAGATCCTGAAACGAGTTCAGGATGACACGGGGCGAGATACGGGAAAGGAGAAGGGATTTTTGCTCGGCAAAAATCTGCAGGATGACACGGGGCGAGATACGGGAAAGGAGAAGGGAGTGCAGGATGACACGACGAGTTCAGGATGACAAAATTGTAATTCCACACAAATTGTAATTCCACACAAATCTTAATTCTAAAAAAATCATATGAAAAAAATTGTTTTACTAATCGTAATATTGTTTGTGAATGGCGTTGCGCATGCGGAAGAGATTGAAGGGGAAATTGAAGGAGATGGGGAGGAAAAGGGATTTTCGCGGAGCGAAAATCTGGGCAAAATCTTCATGGAAAGCGAATTTCTTGACGGAGATATTTTGAGACTTTCCGTTCTGGCGAAAGAAATGGCCGCTCCCGTTTTGGGTGTTTCTTTTCATCTTCCCTACAATGAAAATCTTGCTTTCCTTAAATATGAGCCGGGAGATTTTTTGGAACGCGGAGGCAATCCGTTCTATCTTGTAAAAAATACAGGGGAAAGCAGGACAATTATTTTTGGAGAGACGCTGCGGCGCGATGATAATTTTCCTGTCGGGGACGGCAGGATTGCCGATTTTTATTTTCAAATTCTGGGCGATGCGGAATTTGAATTTGAATTTTTAAATGGGGTTATTTCAACAATGGACAGCGTGCGCCAGGATATCGATTTAATTGAATGGGACGGCATTTCCGCCGATAAAAATAATCCGGCAGGTGATTTTTCAGCCAATATTTCCGGTAGCCAAAAAGGTGGAAAAATAAATTTTACAGCGATTGCCGCTGCTGTATTTATATTGGGATCGGCGATTTTCTTAATAAGAAAAAAATATCTGAAACGGCGCCATAAAAATTTTTAAATCCTTGTTGTATTTGATTAATCTTTGTACTAAATTGGTGGTAATCAAAGTTCCTACCTTATTCAAAATATGAACCAGTCGACCGTTACGATACAAGAAGCGGCTGATTTGAGCGGGAAATCGCTTCAAACAATCAGACGCGCCATCAAGGCAAAAAAATTAAAAGCGCGCAAAAGCGCCACTCCGCAGGGATTCAGTTACAGCATCGATTTCAATTCTCTTTGCGCTTTGTATAAAATCAAAGTGCAGGATGAAACTGTCGAAAAGGCCGCGCAAAATCAAA
>JACPLZ010000007.1:13380-14112 GCA_016186245.1 Candidatus Peregrinibacteria bacterium
ATCAAGGGAACAAGAGCCAAAGCCAACCCGCTTGCGGAGTCTGAAAAAATGGTCGTGGAGACAGACGATTTCAAATCATTCGTCAAAACGATGGAAGCTCTGATAGAAAAACACGGAGAGGAACGAAAAAATTTCCTGAAGCTTGTGGATACTTTGCAGGAAAGAATTTTCGTGCTGGAAAATCAGCTCAATCTTTTAAAAGCGCCGACTACAAAAAAATGGTTTGAGTTCTGGAGATAAGGGCTGAGTTGCAGGTTTGTTGGACAAATTATTGTTTATCTGTCTAATATGCCTCTGTCTCTGATCGGTCTTATTTTTCTAAAACTATTCTAAAATGTCCTTATTCTCAAACACCCTTAAGCAAATAGAAAAAGCTGCAGGGCTGATGAAACTGAACGAAAAAATCAAACAGATACTTTCCATGCCTCAAAGGGAAGTGGTAGTGAATTTTCCGGTGAAAATGGATGATGGAAATGTGAGAATTTTTTCCGGTTTTCGGGTGCAGCATAACAACGCCTGCGGTCCGTATAAAGGCGGATTCCGCTATCACGCGCAGGTTGACCGCGAAGAGGTAAATGCGCTGGCGGCATGGATGACCATAAAATGTTCGGTTGTTGGGATCCCGCTTGGTGGAGCCAAAGGTGGAGTAGTGGTGGATCCGAAAACTTTATCACAGGCAGAGCTGGAAAGATTGACCAGGGCTTATGTCCGTGCTATTGAGCCGGTTGTCGG
>JACPLZ010000048.1:0-20662 GCA_016186245.1 Candidatus Peregrinibacteria bacterium
ATTCACCATAGGAATTAATAAACCCGAAGTATCAATTCCAATCGCATCTACAATTCGCTCACTTGCATTTGTTTCCACCGTATTTATTGCAATTTTATTTCTAAAGGAAAGTTTAACAGGAACAAATACTATAGGAATAATGCTGGCAATTGCTTCGCTAGTTGTATTTAGCCTTAAAGTCTAAATCACCTAAGGAACCTCTGAAAAACCTACGACAGTCACGAAAATTTCAGAATTTGAGCGAAAATGATGACGCTCGAGGAAGCATATCAGAGAAGATACGCTGACGAGAGATGAATCATTTGCAGCCAAATTCTGAAATTTGCAGTAGGTCGTAGGTTTTTCAGAGGTTCCCTAACAATGAATAACTGGTTCACTCATTTCGCTTCGCTCCGTTCGCTCTCCCAAACTTGCCAGTGGTAAGCACTTCGTACAATTATACCACTGGCAAACATCGCATACGCAGGAACGTTATACGAAATATACTTTTCCTTTTACGGGCAAAACCTTTTGCTTTTCAATAAAAGGCAAATGGGGTTTACAAAACAAAGTTTTATTGTTATACTAAGACCTTATAACTCATCAGTATATCATGAATAAATTACAGCCAAAATCATTAAAAGAAGAACTGGCAACGCATACGGATAAACTCAAAGAACTTGGCTTTGTTAATGAGTCAGGAGAATTAACAAGACCAGTTGTCACTCACTCAGAAAGTTTTGCAGATGAGCTAGATGATAGGTTGAAACACGAACCAGAGTACGCACAGGTTGGTGAACTTCCAGAAATGCATTTTTTGCAAGATAGAGCTCAACCAGGAGAAGAGCCTGTTTATCCCCACCATGGAGAATCTAATGATATTATCTACGCAGTAGATCATTTTTTCCCTGGCCGAAAATTCGCTGCTGCCATTGAATGTTTTGCAGGGGCGGGTCACGGTGGAATCAAACTGAGAAATTCAAAATCACTCAAATTAGGAGCACCCATTAATGCTGTAGATGTAAACCCTAGAGCTATCGCTCTTGCAAGGGCAAACTCGACAATCAATGATGCAGGAATTCAATATTATCAAACAGATATTCTTCGCGATGGGTTTAGGAGTTTACCCGACGAAGCCAAAAAGCCAGGGGAAACCCTTTACTTTGGCAATGGCCCTTTTGCACTCACACCGCCAAATCGTAAGTTGGAAGTTTGTCGTCATGGTGGAAAGGACGGACTGGAAATGAATATGGGTTTCATAAAGGCATCACTCGAGCATGGGTCCCCTGGAGACGCTATCGTTGGCGTAGCTTATTCACGCATTGGGACGGCTGGAAACTATGAATTCGAAGATCGCCTCAAACAACTTCAAGCCGAAGGAAAACGATTTACTTACAAAATTGAATTAGTTGAAGGAGCAAAGCTTTGGAGAGGATATAATGGCAAGAAAGAGCAAGATAATCCTATGGATTTAAGTATGATGACTGCCAAAGGTGAACCTGGCTCAAATATATACAGGGAATATGAATCTATGGCTCAAGCATACAAAGAGGAAGGTTGGGATAAACTTGCATATGTAAGATATTCAATCGAGATTTCAGAACCAGTAACCGAACAGGCTACAGCAACACGCACAGAAGTCGGAGAAGTAGTTGGATAAGGAGTTTTGGCTCGCAAAATTCACCCCTTTTTCCCTCTTTTGCCCGCCAAAACAAATCCAATTTGCCTTTTATTATTGAAAAACGGTTCTGCTTCGCAGAAAAAAAGGAAAAGTATACATCGTACCATTCAGGTACAGTGGCATTATACGAACAGCGCCGGTTCGGCACTTTTTATGGCTGGCTTTCAGCACAGCCAAAAGTGCCTCTCCAATATTTGCTGGTGATAGCTCACTTCGTTCGCTATTATATCACCAGCAAACATCAGCTATGCGCGGGCATTATGCGCCATATTCATTCGGCCATTTTTTTAAGCTAATATGGAACCAATGTATTTGATCATACTTTTCATAGGAGGCATCCTTGCCGGTCTTTATGGCTCAACTGTCGGAAGCGGCGGATTAATAAGTTTCCCACTGGTGCTTCTAACAGGATTACCAATCCATACCGCCATTGCGACAAATCGTTTTGGCGCAATGTTGTTAGAGCTTTCAAGCGCAGCAAGATTTCACAAAGAAAAAGAGCTCAATATTAAACTGGGGCTACTCTTTGGACTGACTGCTGCACTTGGATCATTTATTGGGTCGAATTTGGTTATCAATTTTGATGAGAAGTACCTCAACCTTATTACTGCAATCCTACTCGTCTCCATCTTTTTCATCTTAGTTATTAGAAATAAACTTGGCATACGTGAAAAAAAAATCTCTCACAAGCACTGGCTCATCGCAGCCATATCAACTTTTTTTCTCGGAATATATGGTGGTTTTTTCGGAGTCGGTTTCGGTACTCTCATCACCTTTGTATTTGTTTTAGTCGGGCTTAATTTTGTAAAAAGTGCAGCAGTCAGTCGAGTCGTCGGCCTTATTATGTCCGCAGTAGCAACAGCGGTTTTTGCTTTTAATGGGCTTATCAATTATCCCTACGCTTTGGCTATTGGCCTCGGACTCGCAATTGGCGGATGGATTGGCGCGGGAATTGGAGTAAAAAAAGGAAATAGCTATATCAGAGTACTTTTCATAATTATCCTGTTAGCAACAATCGTTAAATTGGTATTTGATTTCTTGAAATGAAAAAATGGCCTCATTAATACAGCGCCTAAGGACATGCTGAAAAACCTACGACCTACTGCAAATTTCAGGATTTAGCTGCAAATGATTCATCTCTCGTCGGCGTATCTTCTCTGATATGCCTCCTCGAGCTTCATCATTTTCGCTCAAATTCTGAAATTTTCGTAACTGTCGTAGGTTTTTCAGAGGTTCCCTAGCAGCTTAGTCAATCATCTTTTGAGAGGCTGGCTTAAAAATTTGAGAGAGTGGCGCTTGTCATGTGAAGCGGAATAAATTTAAATAATTAGTCTTTGAGCAGCTTCAGGATGAGCCAGGGCAAATGTCACCAATGCCAAATCATTTCCAATCGGCCTATTACCAGAGCACAAAGACATTGTGTCACCTATCCTATTTCGAAAATCTCCCGACCTTTTGACAGTCCCGTGAATATGACCATGCAAGGTTACATGAGGCTGCTCCCTTTCTATAAACATTCTTTCTGCAACACTACCAACGTGATATCCAACGCCAGCCTGATCCAAGTTGGTTCCATAGGGCGGTGCATGCATAACGTAAACAGTTTTTCCCGCTCTTTCCGTAAATACAGGATTAGCCAAATCTCGCTCAATAGAATCTTTTTCAGCATCAGCCGGATTCAGAGTCGAAGATTCAAACTCAAAATAAGTAGAAAAAAGCGGCCAGGGCATCAGGCCTCTACGACGCTTAACACTTTTCAGTGCGCGCAAGTTCCATTCATTTTTTTTATCAATCTCTGCTTGTCTAAACCCTTCAGGGTATTGCGCAACATCAAACTTATCCCAATCTTTAAGTCTCACATGAGTAATTGGAACATAAGGATATCCAACAATTTCATATTTTTCGTTAATCCTTGCGCGCACACCATGAATTACACGAAAAAGCTCCGGATCAACTTCTTCTAAAACATCCAAGTTTACAGCCACATCATCATTTCCCATAATAATGAAAATATTTATATCTGGCCGCCTTGATTTGAGACGCTCGAAAAACCGTCTAAACCTGCCTCTCAAAAAATCCCTTTGCCCCTGAATAAAATCACATACCGGCATGCCCTTTGGTGCAATATCACCACCTATTATCAGGGTCTGTGCATCTTCTCTTTCGGTATAGTCGCACAACTTGGCATACTGGGTTTCATTGCCGTGAATATCCGAACTAAAAACTACTTTGTGTTCCATAAAATTTGGATCAGGCTGGCCACTATAACATATATCCTACAAAAAGCAAGCGATTGTGACTAAAAAAAACAGCCGCCGCAATAATCCATCAATTAAGGAGAATTTATTGTTATATCGGCTGGCGGTCACGCTCCCCCTTACGGTCGTAGTTTCGCCAATATTTGCCTAGCGGTAGATCACTTCGCGTTATATTATACCGCCAGACAACATCGCAAAGTGCGGTACATTGTACTAAATAAATTTGCGCACCATACCCAAACAAAATATGACTACTATTGAAGAACTGAAAAAAGAACTCGATAAAATCAAGACTCGCAACAAACGCGTAGAAACGGATAAGGCATGGGAAACAAGCTGGACTCGCAAACTACTGATTTTAATTCTCACCTATGTTGTAATCGTCATATTTTTCTTTGTTGCAAAATTGCCGGATCCATTTGCGAATGCCGTAGTACCATCAGCAGCATTTGTACTTTCAACTTTGACTGTGCCGCTTTTTAAGAAATGGTGGCTCAATATTCGCAAATAAGCAGGCGAAAATTTACCTCGTACAAACACAGGTTGGCCGATTCGCCAGCTAAAAAATCATCCCCCATGCAATTAAAATCAACGATCAAATGCCCTTATTGCGGCTTCGAAAGAGAAGAAACTATGCCAACAGAAGCATGTCAGTATTTTTATACATGCAGTAATTGTCACAAAAAATTGAAGCCGCAAACAGGCGATTGTTGCGTCTTTTGTTCATACGGATCAAATAAATGCCAGTCAAAACAAACGGAGCAATCGGAATGTTTGTAGAGAGAGGAATATTGACAAAATATCTGTCCCGCACTAAAGTTCCACCCACTCAAACATTACAATCATGGGCCAACCAAACAAACCAAACAGATTAACAGCAATGACTGAGGAACAAATAGTCGAGAGGATGTTAAGAACCAGACGCGAAAACGAAATGTTATCCGCATGTACTCCTATAGTCATAGCCAAATTTACTGCCCATGCAAGAGTGAGCACGGTTTTTGGCCCGGAGAAAGATATCGCACCTCTATCTAAACGCCAAGCTGAAGAAGTGATGCCTAAACATTGCGCCGACATGTTGCGCTCAACATCAATAACGCAGGTCGTTCATGACTTGGAACACCGCCATCCCAACGCAACGGAAACCATAGAATGGCTGATTGACAATGGTTACTTGGCCAGCAACGAAAACCGCACCATGGTTTGGCAAACAGAAAAAACCCAAAAAGAAATCAAGCTGTAAATATCCGGAAATTCTACTTGTTCGCCATAAATTCCACCAGGACAAACACAACCCAAAACGCAAACAGCATGTATGTTTCCTTTTTTGAAATAACCCGCCCAGACCTCATAAAATAAAACAGCATCAGCGACGACAGTACCATAAACGTACCGGTAATATAGATAATTTTTGGTGGAAAAGAAAAAGGACCAATAAGCCCAAGAATACCGACAACAATAGTGGCATCAGCAAGCACCGTGCCTAAAATATCCCCCACGGCCAACGAATCATCTCTCTCTTTGACCGACTTTAAAGCAAAAAATAATTCAGGCATGGTTGTGCCCAGACCGACAACAAGCATTCCGATTAGAACCGGATTCACACCAAAAATAGTGGCCAGCGTTGTCGCCGATTTCACCACGAAATGCGCGCCAGCCAAAAGAATAACCATACTCAAAAGCAGTAAAATCAGATTTTTCCAACGGTTGTTTTTTTCACCCGCAGACTTTAAACCGGCAGCGCCATTTTCAAAAGCCATATAGTAAAATACCGCGCCATCCACAACCAGCGCCGCTCCCTCCAGCCGCGAATAATATCCATCAAGACCCAATATCAGAGGCAGCAAAAGCAGAAAAGGATATATGCGGTTGTTTTTTAAAATCCTGCTTTCAATCTTCATCCCACGTCCGGCAAACAGAATAATTATTGCAAACACAATAGTCATGTCAGAAACATTTGATCCCAAAAGCGTACCAAGTCCAAATGACGGCATGCCCTTAAGCGAGGAATTTATCGAAATAAATGTTTCCGGCAAAATAGAAATAACCGCAATAATGATAAAGCCTATCGTATATCTGGACAATTGGAAATTTTCCGCCAGTTTCTGTGCATACTTCGTAGCCAACGTCGCGCCTTTCACCACCAAAAACAGCGAAACAGCGAAGATGAACAGGTTTTCAATCATGGTTGCAAACAGTGTACTCAAATCAGTCATTCCCCGCAAACACCTTTCTGCTGTGCAGCCACTTTTTTACCGCCTTCCGGAAAGGCATGATTGACATAGCATATTTCAGATAGATAAGACGTTTCACCAGCCAGACCCACCAGCCGCTAAAAACTCTCCCATCATCAACCATCCATACCCCGAATTTTCCGCCAACCGGCACGACATAGTGCATCCTTGTCGGCTTAAACTCAATCATCTCTTCCCCATCAATCATCCGCAGAATATTTTTGGCAATCAGCGCACCCTCCTGATACGCAGCCTGCGCAAGCATTTCCAGCCGCCCGCCATTTTTCATCTCAAACCAGGCATTGTCTCCGGCGGCAAAAACACAGGGATCATCCACCTTTTGCAAAAAAGAATTCACCGCAATCGCACCGCCCCTCGTCTTATCTCCAATAGTCTCACGCACAATCTCTTTCACGCCCAATTTCGCCAACCTTTTTAAAATAATCTTTGTCCCCTTTTCATTCATACCGGCCAAAAACCTTGCGGCTTCAACCAAAACAACCTTCACCTTATCAATTGGATAGTCATATTTCCCGCAAATTTTTTTTACAAATCCAATCAACTCACCGGCCACCTCAACACCGGTCGCTCCTCCGCCGCCGACATAAATATTCACATTTTTACGCGCGCCGTTTTTCCGTAAATCCACAAAAAACCGATTGAGACGATAATTTATTTTTATCGCATTTTCGACAGTTTTAAGCGGCAGACCGTATTTTTTCAGCCCGGGAATTTCAAAATAATTTGTCTCACTGCCAAGCGCCACCGCAAGAAAATCATACTTCACAATCCCATTCTTTTTTAAACGGACTTTTTTCCCAGAAGAATCGATGCCGACAACTTCATCCTGCATAAATTTAACCGTTTTCCGGTCAATCAAATCCGCAATAGGCGTAGCCACGGTTTTTTTCAATTCCACCAGGCACTTCTCCGTAATCCGACTATTAAAAGCCGTAGCCACCTCATAAAGATCCGCCCGATAAACATGCGCATTTTCCAGATCAACTAAAATAATCTGCCACTTTCGAGTAGAAATTCTATCGGCCAAATCCTGCACAATGCGAATGCCCGCAATCCCCGCGCCCAGCACCACAATTTTTTTCCTGGGATTTACCATCGCAAAGATTTTATTTCTTCCGGATCATCGCCATAATGCCGTATATAAGCCTGATGAGCGGCAATTTTATCATTCAGCATTTTCTTGATACTCATTTTTTTTCGCGCCACTTCTCTGTTTGATTCCGCGCCGCGATCAATCATGTCCATCGCCAGATGATAACAGCTAACCCCATTCCTCACTTTCAGGTCAAACGGAGTAGTCGTCGAGCCCTCCTCTTTATATCCGTGCAATACAAAACGATCCGAATTGGTATATGGCCAAAGCACCTGCTCTATATCGTTTACATATCCATGATAATTAAAAATCACCGGCTTATTTTTTGTAAAATAAGCATTTACTCCATCCTCGGTTAGACAGCTTTTTGGATCAGAACAATAATCCCCCAATCCCAGCGAGGTCAGCTCCGATACATTCACATACCGGATTTTCAGCTCCGGCGCCAAATCATGGCACAACTTGACCGCATTCAGAGCCTCCTGCGTAAGATAATCACCCGCCGAAGCCAGTACCACATCGGGGTTCTTGCTTGCCTCTTTTCCGCCAACCCACTCCCACAAACCGATACCGATTTTGGCCTGCTCACGCGCTTCCTTCAAAGTCTGCCATACCGGCAAATCCGTCTTTCCACCGACTATCACACATATCGAATTTTTTCTTTTCATCGTTTCTTCAAAAGCCACCAGCAGACTGTTTGCGTCAGCAGGATAATAAATCTGGGAAAATTTGCCGTGCTTGAGCAGCACATTGCTCACAAAACTGGGATTTTGATGTGAATAACCGTTGTGATCCTGCCGCCAGCCCAGACTGGAAAGAAGATAAATAGCGCTGCCAATGGGCTTGCGCCAGGATACTTCAAAACTCTGTTTAAGGAATTTGGCATACTGGTCAACCATGCTGGCAATAATAGTCAAAAATGCCTCATAGCTCACCAAAACCCCATGACGACCAGTCAAAAGATACCCCTGCAGCCACCCCTGCAAAGTATTTTCGCTTAACATCTCCATCACACGTCCATCAGGCGCCATGTCCTCATCGGTCTTTTTTGTCGGCCAGACATAAGCGCGTTTTGTGGCTTCAAATAAAGCGCCGAGCTTATTAGACTCCGCCTCATCGGGACAAAACAATCTGAAATTATCTTTATTTCCCCTGACAATATCCCTCAAAAATCGCGCGCCGATACCCATGCTGCCGGTCGCAATCTCTCCACGTTTCTTAAATTTAACTTCATATTTTGCAACATTCGGAAGTTTAAGAGACTTATGGAAATTGCCGCCAACAGCATGTTTATTCATCCCGATTCTGTATTTTCCCGAAGGCACAAATTCTAGAACCTCCTCATATGGACGCCCTTTCATGTCCAAAAGCTCGCCAATTTTATAGCTTTCCAGCCACTTTTTTATCGCCGGCAAAGCATCGGGATCATCATTTGGATGACCGATCGGAATCCCGTGGGCATGGAAAGATCCCTCAATCGGATGGCCGTGATAAGCCTTAATACCCTTCCAGCCTTTGAGAGTTTTTAAAAGAATAACCGGCCAGCGCGGCTTTATAACAGATCCTCCGCGGCGCGCATGTTTTTGAATTTTACGGATTTTCTGATAGGCCGCCTCCACCGATTTAAGCATTTTTCCCTCAATATCCAGCGCCCCAACAATCATGGGCTCATAGCCATACCCGCTAAAAAGCTGCAGCAGCTCGTCATCCGACATCGTGCCATAAACAGTCGGATTGCAGATTTTATAGCCGTTAATATGCACAATCGGCAACACCGCTCCCGAAGTTTTGGGATTTAAAAACTTGTTGGAATGCCAGGCCGTAGCCAAAGAACCGGTCTCCGCCTCACCATCTCCGACTACACAACACGCTATCAGATTTGGATTATCCAACACCGCCCCAAAGGCTGTGGAAAGACTATAACCCCAAAATCGACCCTGGAACACTTGGCGTAACATGGCTCGGGAAATGGCTGTACGGCCAGGAAAAATCATGGACAAGCTGCCCCATTCCCCTCCCGTCAAGCGTATACTCGGGATAAAACTCGCGGAGAGTTTTCTCCAGAAAAAGATTGGCTAGAACTGAGGGCGCGCCATGCCCCGGCCCGACAATCAACATCATGTCGGTTTTGTGCTTCCAGACAAGATAATTCAGATTCGCATAGATAAAATTCAGGCCAGGCACAGTTCCCCAATGCCCAAGAATTCTCGGTTTAAAATGCTCTGCAGCAAGCTCCTTTTCCAAAAAAAAATTCTCCTTTAAATACAATTGAGCCACTCCAAGATAATCGGCCAAACGCAGATATTTTTTCATCCAGGACAAAACCCTGGCATCGGTCTTTGACATAAAAATGAGGAAAGATTTCTTGAAAAAGAATAACACAGCCGAAAAAAATAACAAAGCAGTTGCAACATTCCTTCAAGCAGGCAATAATGCCACCAACAAACCCTGATCCCATGCAACTCTTTTTAGACACCGCCAATTTATCCGACATAAAAAAATATGCGGCATTGGGAATTGTGGATGGAATAACCACAAATCCAACACTGATCGCAAAAGAAGGAGCTTCCCTCGAAAAACGCATCAAAGAAATTGCTGAAGTAGTAGACGGCCCGATCAGCGCGGAAGTAACCGCCACCAATCTCAAAGAAATGATCAACGAGGGCAGAAAAATCGCCAAATGGCATCCTAATGTTTATGTGAAAGTCCCAAGCACATCGGAAGGACTGCAGGCCGTAAAAATATTCAAATCGGAAAATATCCGCACCAATACAACCCTGGTTTTTTCCGCCAGCCAGGCTCTGCTTGCCGCCAAAGTCGGAGCGGATTTTGTCAGTCCTTTCATCGGCCGTCTGGACGATATTTCCGAACCGGGGATGGATCTGATAGCAGATATAGTGAAGATTTTCAAAAACTATAATTTCGCAACCAAAGTGCTTGTTGCAAGCATCAGACATCCGCGACATATAGTCGAGGCGGCTTTGATAGGAGCCGATATTGCCACCATGCCGGCGGAAGTCATGGAAAAACTAATTCATCATCCGTTGACAGACTTAGGACTGGAAAAGTTTTTGAAAGATTGGCGGGCGCAAGCGAAAAAGTTGCGAGCGTAGCGAGCAACAAAGAGCAGACGGCAAACCTGACACCATGATAAATTTTACCGCGGCTGGCGAAAAATATTTTACATTATGTTGACTCTCGATATATCCAACCTGCGCAAAATCTCCAGACTTCACGGCCTCTCACCGGCAGAAATCAACTCTCTGGAAAAAATCAGAAATCGCAAACATGGATTTTATGAAATTTTAGACGATAAAAATTCAATCGAAAAAATCAAAAAATTCGCCCGCCAAAATATCGGACGTTACAAACATTTTGTTGTGCTTGGCATCGGAGGATCGGCGCTTGGAGCCTTATGCCTGCAGCAGAGCCTCAGCCACATTTTTAAACCAAACAATCTTATCGTAGTCGACAACATCGATCCGGTTTTAATAAAAGAACTGGAAGAAACAATCAATCTCAAAAAAACTCTTTTCATCGTCACCAGCAAATCGGGTACAACCGTCGAAACGCTCGCCCAATATTATTATTTCAGAAAAAAAACAGACGCCGCGAAATTAAAGCCGCAAAATCATTTTGTTTTTATCACTGATCCGGAAAAAGGCACACTTCGTGAAATTGCAAAAAAAGAAAACATCACCGCCTTTGAAATCCCGGAAAATATCGGAGGACGATTTTCCGTGTTTACAGCTGTGGGATTGCTACCGGCAGCATTGATCGGAATAAACATTGATAGGCTGATTAAGGGAGCGAAGAGAGGTGGAAAGGATTTTTTTGCCGAACAAAAAAAACTGGCAACCATCCAGTATCTGCTTTATAAAAAAAATAAGTCAATTAACGTAATAATGCCCTATGCTCAAAAATTGATCCGCCTCGCAGACTGGTACAGACAATTGCTCGCGGAAAGCATTGGCAAAAAATTCAACAACAAAGGAAAACAAATCCACGTCGGCATAACTCCGGTAAACGCGCTGGGAGCAACCGATCAGCATTCCCAGATTCAACTGTACAATGAAGGCCCCAACGACAAACTGATTATTTTTATTGAAGTCAAAAACACCGGCAAACCGCTAAAAATCCCCGCAATTCATAAAAATCTCACTTTCAATAAACTGCTTCAAACGGAAAAAGAAGCCACGGCAGCAGCCCTTACCAGAAACAATAGACCAAACATTACAATTAAGATAGACTCCATCACCGAGGAAACTTTGGGCGAACTGCTGATGTTTTTCGAAGGATCAATTGCATTTCTGGGAGAACTTTTCGACATCAATGCTTACGATCAGCCCGGGGTGGAACTCGCCAAACAGTTAACAAAAAAAATGCTCCATGCTTAACAGCCTGCCGGAAATAGGAAAACTCTTGAAAAAAGAACACATCGATTTCCTCAAAACATTCAGCAAATCATGCCGCCGATCCATCCTGGAAATGGTGGTCAATGCACAAAGCGGACATCCGGGCGGCTCGCTCTCCTGCATCGATTATCTGTCACTGATTTACTGTTTCATCATCAGCCAGACAGGCGAAAAAGCAGTAATAAGCAACGGTCATATCTCGCCCGGAGTTTACAGCACACTCGCAGAATTGGGCTACATCGGCAAAAAAGAAGCCATTGAAGGTTTCAGAAAAATAGGAAAAATTTATGAAGGCCATATCACCCGCCATGTAACCGGAGTTGAATATGGCACCGGACCGTTGGGCATCGGAGTATCGGTAGCTTCCGCTTTTGCGCATGAAGAAAAATTGAGAAACTCCGGGCGCAAAGTTTTTGCTTTGGCGGGAGACGGAGAGTGCCAGGAAGGACAAGTGCATGAAATGATCCATTTTGCCCAGACTCACAAATTAAACAATCTCGTTCTTTTCATCGATTATAATGAAATCCAGCTGACCGCCGGCCTCAAAGAAATTTCATCAATAGACATACCGGAGATTTTTAAAGCTGGCCACTGGAAAGTGATTGAAACCGATGGCCATGATTACCAAAAACTCTGGTCTGCTCTGGCAGAAGCCTATAATTCCGATATGCCGATAGCCATTATCGGACATACCATTATGGGTAAAGGCTGCAGGTTCATGGAACCTGCCGGCGAAAAACATCAGGCGGACTGGCACGGCAAAGCGCCAAAAAAAGAAGAAATAGAGGAAGACCTACAAAATCTCACATTGGATAATAATGAAGAAAAAATCCTCGAAACTTTCCGCAAAAAATTCATCAAATGGAAACCGGAACCGGCCGGATATCCAAAACTTTTAAGTCCGGTAAAAGTCAACATTGGCAAACCGCGCATTACAAATGCCGGTGAATTAACCGATTGCCGCACCGCTTACGGCAAAGCTTTGCTCGATCTGGCAGAAAAAAATCCGCAAATAATCGCTCTCACCGCAGATTTAAGCGGCTCCGTCATGACAAAATTCATCTCCGAAAAATTACCGAAACAATATGTGGAAGTCGGCATAGCGGAGCAGCACATGGTGTCGGCAGCCGGTGGTTATAGCTTTATGGATCGCATTCCTTTCGCCTCAACCTTTGGAGCTTTTATGACCAGCCGCGCCAAAGATCAGGCGCGTGTTAATGACATCAATTATACGAATGTAAAAATGGTGGCTACGCATTGCGGGCTTTCCGTGGGAGAAGACGGCCCGACACATCAGGCGATTGACGATATGGGCTCAATGCTTGGACTCCTTAACACCATGGTTATCGAGCCTGCCGACCCGAATCAAACCGATCACATAATCCGCTACATCGCTTCCCATTACGGAAATTTTTATGTGAGAATGGGCCGCCATAAATTTCCAATAATTACCAAAGAAAACGGCACGCCGTTTTTCGATGAGAATTATGAATATGAATATGGAAAAACAGACATAATCCGCGAAGGAAAAGATGTCACAATCGCAGCTACAGGAGCGTGCATAAACGAAGCATTAAAAGCCCGTGAAAAATTAAACGATAAAATTTCCATCGAAGTGGTCGCAGTAAGTTCCATAAAAAAATTCGATGCCGCAATTTTAAACTCCGTGAAAAAAACAAAAAAACTCATCACCGTGGAAGACCACAACACTTACAGCGGCCTTGGCTCACAACTTGCTCGTCTGCTGCAGAAAGAAAAAATCATGCTTGAGAAATTTCAGATGATTGGAGTTGAAAAATATCAGCTTTCCGGCAAAGCCGAAGAACTCTACCATTCAGCCGGAATCGATGCAGATGCAATTGAAAAAATCATATTGTCACTGTAAGTTTCATTGTCATGGTGAGCCTGTCGAACCATGACATACATCTCACTATGACACACATCACACAATCATGTCGGCAATCACCGGCAATACCCCTCCATCCCTCGCCATATCCGCAAGCCTCTTTCTCGCCAAATCTGAAATTTGCTGCGGCTTTGGCTCATAAGTAGAAATGACTCTTGCAAACTTCAGTGACTCCGCTTCCCAATTCTGTAAAATTCTGGCAGCTTTTGGACTGGCGGTATCAGCATAATATTCAGTCAACAATGCATGCAGTTTTACCTTATCAACATCATTCATTGGAACAATTCTGGCATCTTCCTTATTCAAACGATCGACCAGAGTCCCATTTTCATTCAAAACAAAAACCTCTCCCGCGGACATACCGCTGGCAAAACCGCTGCCCACTTCTCCCAGTACGACCCCCACTCCGCCGGTCGTATATTCAAAACCAAAATTATCACAACCTTCACAGATAATCACCGCATCCAGACAGCATCGCACTCCAAATCTTTGCCCAATTTTACCAGCAACAAAAAGCTTGCCTCCGGTCATTTGATCGTCTGAATGTTTACGCGCTCCATAGGCACAGGTCGCACCGGCAAGATCAATAGGCTCCTCACTTTGCAAATGTGCCGGCGGTTTAATAATAATTTTCCCGCCGCTCATTCCCGAACCGACGAAATCATTTGCAATACCTGTCAGCTCCAAAGTAACACCTTCAACATTCAAAAATCCAAAACTTTGCCCTGGGTATCCCTTAAATTTAAAATGAAAACCTCCCAGTGGAACTTTTACATTTCCTCTGGCAATCTCACAGGCAAGAGTAGAGCCAATTGCCCTCATTCCACCATCATAATTCTCCCCTTTGTATTCGGCGGAGCCGATCAGCGGAATTTCCATCACCAATCTATCTCCATCAAAACTTTTGGCAGCCTCCACCATCATCTGATTCACTGCGTTCACGGGATTTGGCCGGACAATCGGCTCATCGCCAAAATCAGGTACTTCATAATCCGGCTCCTTCCAGAGAAAATCCAGATTAACCCTGTCTTCCGGATATTTTTCACCGGCGTCCAAACGACTTTCGAGATTAGCTTCAGCTTTAGCCCTTTCGTCCTCATCAGCAATTCTGGAAATTTTCAGTCGCTCCCTATCAGCCCCATATAATCTTTTCACCACATCAAATCTGCCCCTGCACGCCTCCAGACTTTCCACTCCAATCATGGCCAAAATCCCCCTCACGTCTTCCGCAAGAGTAACCCAATATAACTCCAAAGCTTCCCCGATATTCTTCGCCTGTTCTTCAAAAGTCATCGACTCCATTTTTTCAAGCATCGCTTCCGCTTTGCCGCCAAAACCCAAACGGGCAAGATTTTCGATCAAAGTCGTATTTAATCCCACCGGACAGGTATTAATGGCACAGTCGCGGCAAAAAATACACGCCGCCGCCGCCTGCTCCAAAGAGGATCCAAAACCAAATTCATCAGACCCATGCACCGCCATCGCGACAATATCCCGTCCGGTAATCAAACCACCATCACATTCAATAATAATCTTATTAAACATTCCCTGCTTCTTTAAAGTATGGAGTGTTTCAAAAAGACCAAGTTCACCAGGACTGCCGGTATACCTGATAGCACTGGACTCCGCCGCACCGGTACCTCCGGAATTACCGCTCAAAGTCGCCTTTTGCGCACCAGCTTTGGCAATACCACTAACAATAGTCCCAATTCCAGCCTTGGTTGTAACCTTCACGCTGATAGTCTTTACTTCAGGATATGCTTCCCTAAGATCGCCAATCAAACGTTTCAAATCTTCTATGCTGTAAATATCATGCTGCGGCGGCGGAGAAACCAGTGTTACTCCGGCCAAAGTGCCGCGCTGTCTAGCAAGTCTTTCATCAATTTTACCACCATCAATCTGCCCGCCCTGGCCCGGCTTTGCACCCTGCCCTATTTTAATCTGCAACTCGCCGTCATCACCGATACTCACAATGTACCAAGCATCCGCGCCAAACCGACCAGAGGCAATTTGCTTTGCCTTACTACAGGCCTTTTCCATCGCTCCGCCCGGATAACGGGAGCGATGCTCACCACCCTCTCCACTACCCGATGTCGGACGCTTATTAAGCCGTTCACTATATCCGGGACTATCTGATCCCTCCAATTCAAGCAGAGCCATAAATTTTTCCGCCATACTATTTATCGCTTCCGCAAAAGCTCTATGGGCAGTAGGCCCTACCGCTCCATCGGACATCTGCGATCCCCTAACTTAAGTTCAGATTTTTTAGGATTCAATAAAAATGCATTCAAAAATCCAAAGACTCTACCCTTACGAGAAGTCGGTTCTTTTATTTTCCTCAAAGATTTCCGGCCTTCCTGCAATCTTGCCAATTGATCTTCCACCATATCATCAAAATCCATTCCGCCTATCTGCGAAACATTATTCGGCAAATATTTTTTGGACACTTTACCGTCAATTCCCAGCGCCTCAAAAAAACAACCGCCCCGATAACCATCAACTGCAAAAATCCCCATTTTCGCCATAATTTTTTTCAAAGACATCTCCATGGATTTTTCCACATTTTTCAAACGCTTATCCACATCAGCCTCCTGCCATTTGATAACATCACCATTCATAACTGTCTCCCAAATCACATAAGGACACGCCGCATCAAATCCCTGGGAAATCAAAAGAGCGGTATCATGGGCCTCAAGAGCATCCATGGTTTCAGACACAATTTTAACTTTTGCCTTCCCTCCTCTCGAGCTCTGCGATCGGAAAAAATCAAAATCGGATAGTTACCGGCCTCAGCCAAAGCCACGCATTGCTGAATTATTTCTTTCAGTCTCTTTTCCATATCAGCACCGGTCGTTCCCTCAAAAGTAGTATCAATTTCCCTGTATGCAACTTCTCCGTTTTCTCTTATGGCTTTCATCTTGGGAAGATTTAGAATTGGAGAAGAACAAACCAGCTCCGGACTGGCCTGATAAGTATTAGGGTCATTAATGTCCGTCTGTTTCGGAGAACAACCCAAAAAAGTTTTCAACACAAAATCAGCACCCTCGCGCAAAGGATCTATTGGCGGATTGGTTACAACGGCAACCACCTGCGAAAAATGAGCCGCCATCCTCAAACGCCCAGGCGACATTACCGCCAAAGGCCTGTCATCCCCCATTCCATATATCGGCTCCTTCCCATTCAAAGCCATATTATCAAGCACTTCAGCCACATGCTGATCACCACCAACCTGATTCCATAGTTTTATGACATCGCTTTTACTCAGAAGCTCCACATTTTCATCAGGCAATTCCGCCCTACGGGAAATATCAATCAACCTGCTATCCCCAACCATGACAAGCCTATCATCCCTGGTAATTATTTTTTCCATTTCGTCAGGCAAAACAAGTTTACCTTTGCGCACCGAAGCAATATTCCCACCTTTAAGTCTATGCACAAATTTAAGCTTATCCAAAGGAATCGGCGGAGAACCCGGCAAAGAACTTCCCACGGTTACATCATCATCTCCATAAATCCAAAAAGTACGCAGGCTCAAGGGATCCATCGTCACCCAGACGCGACTGGCTGTCATACCACAAATAGCTTCCGGCCCCTGTTTCGCCGCCATCGCCCCCTGCGTCCGCTCTATCAATTCAAAATGTTTCCTGGTTTCTTCGTCATAGCGATACAAGTCACTTCTTGCCGGCGTACCCCTTCTCCTCATCGCAACAGGCCCGGAAATATCGGAAGTGGAAATCAGTGATTTTAACATTCCATTAAAATGGGAAGAATCACTTCTTTTCGGATCAACGGTAACACATTCTTCACCCTCCAGGGTCAAACCAAGACGTACTTCCAGATCTCTTTGCGCTCCGGAAAGCGCCCGGTCAGTATTAATTTCACCATTATGCCAAATTAAACCAAAAGGCTGGGCATTTTCAGGATCAGGCTCCGTATTGGTACTCATTCTTCCATGAAAACCAACCTGACTCGAAACAAAATCAGGATGGCAAAAATCGCCGCCATACACCCGGATCAACTGATCCGGCGTCGCCCGTGCCTTATACACAATCGTATCCGGCTGCAAAGAAGCGGGATAAACACCCTTAAGCTCCCTCTCAATCCTCTGCTGCACTCTAAAAAGAGCTTCGCGAAATTTCTGCTTACCCATGCCATCGCCCCTCGAATAAAGAAGCTGCCAGCACTCCGGCTGCTTCCCCCGTATATGCGCCGGCAAAACATCATAAGTGGTCGGCACATCCCTCCATCCATGCACAACAATACCATGCTCAAAAAGCATTCTTTTAATCCTTTTTCTCATCTCCTTACCACCCCCATCAAGCTGTCTGTCCAAAAAAAACATGCCGACAGCCAAATCGGTATCCTGTTCCACATGCCTATCCTTAGGCAAAAACTGTTCATAAAATTTTCTGGCACCGGCGGTCTCCATGATGATTCCCGCCCCGTCACCGGCATCAAAAGCGCTGCCACTGCGCTCTCTCATTCCACACAAACCATCCAGAGCCATGGTAACAGCTTCGCGAGTAGCATTTTTTGTTACTACGAAGCCAATCCCGCAGGCATCATGCTCCTGCCTGACGTTTCTCCAAAAAGGAGACTCCGAAAATTTTTCGGAATCTCTATTGAAAACCAGCCTATTTTCAGCAAAAAATAAAAACATAAAGCCACAAATTGCCAAGACGCTAACAAAATCTGAAAGATAAGACAATTAAAAATCAACACAACTCTCCGGACATTCAAAAAAACAGCTTTAGAATAAGAATAAATCAGGGAAATAGAAGTTAAGAAAAAAATATGTTATAGTCAAAAAAAATCCACTCATTTACATATGAAAAAAAATACCGTAGCAAAAGAATTGAAAAAAAACGATTTCCGGGTGGCAATCTTCGGCTCGGCAAGAATAAAAAAAAATGATTCCGCGTACAGGCACGTGTATAACATCGCAAAAGAGATAGGCAGACACCGTTTTGATATCGTTACCGGCGGCGGCCCGGGCCTCATGGAAGCAGCAAATATCGGACACAACGACGGCGATCAAAAAAATCATTCCGACAACATCGGCCTGCCGATTTTACTGCCATGGACCCAAATAGAAAAAAAGAACAAGCATCTTGAACTGGAAAAATATTTTCATAAATTTTCCGTGCGTCTCGACCATTTTGTGGCTTTATCCAATATAATGATCGTCATGCCCGGAGGCATCGGGACGACACTCGAGCTTTTTTATTGCTGGCAGCTTGTGCAGGTGCACCACGTCCGCCCAATTCCAATCATTGTTTTTGGAAAAATGTGGGAAGATCTCATCAAATGGGTCAAAAAATACCAGCTGAAAACAGGACTGGTAAGCCCCATTGATATGTCTTATGTACGCATTGCGCATACGGAAAAAGAAGCCATCAGTATGATTCTCGGGACTTATAAAAAATTCCGCAAACATCACCAAGACAATCACAAATACTTAACAGCCAAGTGAAAATGGGTAAAGTAGTGGGACTTATCGGCCTGGCAACAATGGGTAAAAATCTCGCCCGAAACATTGCAGGCAAAGGTTTTTCGATAATAGTCTACAATCGCACGGCAAAAAGAACAGAAGAATTTATAAAAGAATTTGGAGAAAAAAAACTTTCCAGCGCAAAAAACCTGAAAGAATTTGTGAAAAATTTGGAACAACCGCGAAAAATTATCTTACTTGTAAAAGCCGGTGAAGCAGTCGACGAAACGATAGAGAAATTAATGCCGCTCCTTTCAAAAGGAGACATAATTTCAGATCTCGGAAATTCAAGGTACAGCGATACATTTAACCGCTTCTGGAAGCTGAAAAAAAAGGGTTTGCATTTTATCGGCTGCGGAATTTCCGGAGGAGAGGAAGGAGCTTTGCATGGACCAAGCCTCATGCCGGGAGGAGATAAAAACGCCTATAGAAAAATGCGGAATATTTTCAGAAAAATTGCCGCTGATGACGGAGACGGCGGGAAATGTGTAAGTTACATCGGGCCTGTCGCCAGCGGACATTTTATAAAAATGGTCCACAACGGGATTGAATATGCGCTGATGCAGGCAATCGCTGAAAGCTATGACATTCTTAAAAAAATCGGTAAATCCAACAATAAAGATTTGTCCCTGACTTTTGCAAATTGGAATAAATCGGAAACTTTAAATTCTTTTTTAATAGGAATCACCGCAAATATTTTTGCGCGAAAAGACAACCTCATTGATTTTATAAAAGACATCGCGGGACAAAAAGGCACGGGCAGATGGACCAGTATGGCAGCCCTGGAATACGGGATACCGATACCAACCATTCATGCGGCAGTAGATGCACGCGCACTTTCCGGAGATTCCATTCGCAAAAGAAAAAAAAACCTGCCAAAAAACTTCAACAAAATTTCCATTCCTAAAGACATTGATAAAGTTATAAAAAACAGTTTGGAATGTTCCTTCGTTTGCATTTTAAATCAGGGATTAACATTGATTCGCAGAGCAGGAAAAATTAACAGCTGGAATTTGGACATGAGCGAAATTATCCGCATCTGGCGCGGAGGCTGCATCATCCGCGCAAAGCAATTGGAAAAATGGCAAAGAGCCTATGGCAAAAAACCGCAAGCGCAAAAAGCGACAAAAGAAATCATCAAAATTTTCGAAGGAAAATCCCAGCAGAATTGGCGCAGCACCATCGCACTGGCCTCACAATACGGTATTCCAGTTCCAACAATGGGCGCCTCCCTTTCCTACTACGACACCATTATCGCCCCCCGCCTCCCCCAAAATCTCATTCAGGCCCAGCGCGACCTTTTCGGCGCCCACAGCTACGAACGTACAGATAAAAAAGGAGTGTTTCACACAGAATGGTACTACGAATAACCCAGCGAGCCAGAAAGAAACAATATTAACCAAAGCAACCAGCTTGAGTGACCGACCAGTCAACCGCTTTAAACCTTTCATGATAAAAAGTCCCGCCAAAAAAACTATTAAAAATAATAAAATAAGCGCTAACGCTTCTTCCAATAAGCTTCCACCAAAAGTGGAAATCCTCCCTAAAAGAATATTACCGGATAAGTCTCTAACTTGAAAAGCT
>JACPLZ010000048.1:20703-22313 GCA_016186245.1 Candidatus Peregrinibacteria bacterium
TAACTTGAAAAGCTACAACATATATTATAACAGAATAAATCACACCCAATATTATTCCCCATTTCAACCATTTCTCTTTTAACAAAAGACCCGTGACCAATCCCAAAATTAGAGGATTTAAAATGAGAATAATAACACTAATTGGAAAATAAAGAGTCGTAATCGTACTCAACACAAGAGTTGGCGTATCAAAGATATAAGTACCCACAAAAAAAAGACCGATCAACAGGCTCCACCAAACATGCGACTTTTGATTTGAGGCATCATCCGATGTAGATACGGATTCTAAATTAATTGTGATGAGTATAATCTTCCAAAAATTATAATACAATGTCACGGCACTTATTTCCAGCTTAAATCGTGCGATTGCCAAATTATCACCATGCAACATTTTTCAGGAAAATAAACATTCATTTCCAGCTAACACTAGCCATTATTTCGACTTTCATTTCAGCATCTTTAACGATTTTCCGCCAGCCATAATCCTCGATTTTTCTCTTATTTCTGCTATTATTTTCGATACAAATTCTTAACAAAAAATATATGACTATTGAAAATTTATCGGACAAAGATTTGTATTTTCTTTGTAAAAAATATGGCGATCAGGCACTGGACTGGAGACGAAAATTTATCGGTCTTTTACCGGAAGTAAATAAAAGAAGATTGTTTGAAAAACATGGATTTACTTCGATTTTTGAATTTGCAGCAAAAATAGCCGGAGTGAGCAAAGAACAGGTATGCAGAGCATTAAATTTGGAAAAAAAGTTTGATGATAAGCCGGTTTTACATTCGATGCTGGTCGAAGGGAAAATAAGTATTAATAAATTAGCCAGAATTGCTTCGATAGCTACGGTAGAAAATGAGAAATCTTTGGCAAAGTCTGCAAAAGTTTTGCCATATCGCGCGCTGGAAACTTTGGTAAGAGATGAAAAAATTATATCTGAATCTGTGCGCGCGCACATGTCCGGGCGACAAAAAAAGACTTTTGGAGCTACAACAAAAAGGCATCGACCTCAATCAATTACTTGCTGAGTTTTTAAATAAAAGAGAAGAAAAAATTGAAAAAGAAAAAGCGGATATTACAGAAAAACTAGAGAAAAAATCAAAGGTTTCGAGAAGCATCCCTGCTTCCGTAAAACGAATCATTCAAAAAGAACATGGGACAAAATGTGCAATTCCAACCTGCCGAAAACCATCGGAACATCTCCATCACACTCTGCGATTTGCCATGAGTCAAAGCCACTATCCACACTATATAGCACCGTTATGCAGACAGCATCACTTGATAGCACATTCAATAGATAGAAATTTTCAGGATCATGTCGCACCGAAATAAAACACGCAAATAATTATGGAGAATTTTTCACGGAACATGTTATCATAACTCCGTGAAACTCTACCGCATCCACAATCCATTCACTCTTATCATTTTCGGAGCCTCCGGTGATCTGGCCAAACTCAAACTTTTTCCGGCGCTTTATAGTCTGATGGAGCAGCACAGACTTCCGGAAAAATTCCATATTATCGGCTATGCCCGCAGCAAAATAAGCAATAAAGATTTTCAAAAAGAATTTTCCGACAGCATCAAAAAAGCGCACAAAAATATTGAC
>JACPLZ010000040.1 GCA_016186245.1 Candidatus Peregrinibacteria bacterium
GATGAAATTATTTCCATCAACACGAGCGCGGCTGTAGAGCCGGTTAGTTGGGTTGGAGACCGGATGATCGGTGATTAACTGATATTCGAGATAAGGAATGATTTTACCATCTTCATCAAAAAGAGGATGGCTGAGAAAAATAGATAAAATTGGTTTCTCCATCAATATCAATTTATTTAATAATTTGGGAGTTGCGGATGTGTCATAATTGTCCGTGTCAGTTTCCGCACCTCTAGATTCATTATACAAAACAATATAATTTCCAGTAGTTAAAGTATCGTTAATGATTTTTTCATATATAGCTGAATTTATATCAGGATACCCCATCAACCCGCACTCCTCCCCTCCACATTTTCCATTGATCTGCCACTGCACAACGATATCATCGGTGTCTGTAGAAGCTCTGCCATCATTCAAAACATACCTCTGATTATCCGTACATACCGTTTCGTCCTGACCTCCACGACAATCAAACTCCCCTGATGGCATTGTGCCATCAGCTAACGGCTTTCCACATTTACACGGCGTCCTGATTCTTAATCCAATTGTGTCCGCCAGGCCATCCTTGAAAGGATTTACAATAATCGAATTTCCATCGCCATCAAGTCCGCTTTCATAGTATAGGGGGATGCTGGTGCGATCTATCGCGCTGCTGCCAAATTGCAATTTGTTCCAGTTGCAGGAGTAATCAAGCTGATCGACGATGCCGGCGCTGCCTGTCAGGTTTGCAGGAATATTTGCATCTCCCGCTGTACCAAAAACCGGATCGTACATTTTACAATCCTCATTTGCCGATCCAGTTCCGGGAAACGGTACTGCATAACATTCATTACTTATGTCCGAAAAACCGACTCTGCATTTGGTCGTTCTCAAATTTTCTGTCGCTGCAGCCCGCGCCTTGATCTCCATTTCGATCATTATATCTTTTTCCCTCACCAAACCTGAAAATTCGTCACACGCGCTGCCGTCAGCCACATATGTCCCTCCGCCAACATAATTACAAGTTACAAAGCCACCGGTCGCCGCATCCGAAAAATTGTAGCCGGCCTCGTGTTTGCCCAGCAGAAAAAGCAGATATTCATTCGCGGAATTCGCGATATGTCTGGCAGATGCATAATTGTTGCTGTTGCGGATATCGTTGTAAGTGTTGATCGTACTTTGCTGAATAAGCAGGCCAAAATAAATCATCAGAGCGAAAATACCCAATGCGATGACCGAAATTATGCCAGCTTCGCTGTTTAAGTCAAACCGCCTCTGTTCTGTTCTGTTCTGTTCTGTTCTGTTCTGTTCTGTTCTGTTCTGTTCTGTTCTGTTCTGTTCATTGCTCATAGAAATAAGTAAATGAAAACAGGATTTATCATAGCACCGCAAGCGCCGTGATGGAAAAGTTTTTCCAAAGAATTTTACATATTATAAACTAAAACCCCTTTCTACAGAGTTGTTTTCTTCCGTAATTTCGCTAATCGAATCCTCCGTATCGACTACCGCGCGGATCGTGCCGGAATCGCCATACTGATATATTTCTCTCGAGATAGGATATTGGAAATTAAAGGAATCCCCCGGTTCCAAAAAAGTATAGGAATCACTGTTGGAAAATATTTCAGTTTCATCGAGATAAAGCGCGTATTTAAAAGTCCTGTCGCCGCGGATGCGTCCCGGACCGTTATTGCCGACAGTTACATCCGCAGTTACATCTCCTCCGACAACCGCCGGTGCGATCACAGACAATGTTACGCTCAAATCCGGCAACGGTTCATCAATATCGGCTTCCGCGCTGTCTTCTTCGTTAAAAATTTTCCCCTGGAAATACCCTCCCCCATTAATCTTTAACGCTACAACTATAAAAACAACTATCAGGATAAAAATTGTAAGCGCGGTTTTTTGACTTTTTTCCATGGCTGTATTCTACAGCACTCAAATTTCACATTGCAATATTCATTTTGCAATATTCATTTTTCAGACGGATTCATTATGCCTCCTTGTGTTCCAAAGGTTTTTCCAATAATACCGGCTCGACTTTGCCGCCGACAGTACTGTCAGTAATGCTATAAACGTCCTTATCTATCTTCTTGAATTCCTTATAGGCGGAATTATACATATTGACCGTTGTGCCAAGGTTGTTACCCATCTTTTGCATGTAGGCGTCATAGGAATTCAAATGATGGCCGAGGGATGAAACCTTTTTTACCACTTCCATGATGGATTTCTCCATCTTGAGCGCGTTAAGACCATGCAAAACTGTTTCCAGATATGCAAAAAATGAAGTCGGAGAAACAATAATCACATGTTTGTTAAAAGCATATCCGATCAAATCCGTGGAATTTATATCCAGCGTGCCAACTTTATGCGCGATCAGATTATAATAGACCCCTTCCGCCGGTATAAACATAAATGCAAATTCCGTAGTGTCTTCTTTTGGACGGATATATTTTGAAGTCTCATCGATGCGGTTTTTTATATCAATTTTAAACTGTTTTTCGAGTTCTCCGCGTTTTTTTTCATCCTTTTCCTCAATAATTTTGTTGTAATTTTCAAGAGAAAATTTGGCATCGATCGGGATTATTTTTTCATTGAAAAAGATCACAGCATCAACGATTTCTCCGCCCTGAAACTTGTACTGCATCTGATATTGATTTGGATTGAGGACGTTACCAAGCAAAGTTTCCAAAAAATATTCCCCCAAAATGCCCCGCTGTTTTGGATTTTTGAGAATATGCTCAAGGCTCTCGAGTTTTTCGGAAAAATTCAAAACCTGCTTGTTGGTTTCCCCGACTTTAGACAATTCACCGGTGATATCTTTGATAATTTTGGCGCTCTGGGCAAACTGTTTTTGCATCGTAGTGGAAGAAAATTCTAAACCTTTGGCTATTCTTCCTTCTATTTTATCAAGTTTTTCCTGTGTCTCGCGACTATTGTTTGTAGCGCTCTCGCGTAATTCTTTTCTCAGCGCTTCGATATATTCAAGAAGCAAACTACTGTCGGAATTTGCCGGCTTTTTATTATGAATAATGAGATAGGTCAAAGCAGCCAGAACGGCGATACCTATCAATGAAATTAAGATTTGCATTTGAGGCTATTTTAGAGGGGCATTTTGCCTATAGCAAGAGGATTGCAATTGCCTCCTGAAAACCGTACAATCCTCCACGTGTCTACAAAAATAAGCGATTTAGCTGAAAAATTAGCCCTCACTCCGGAGCAGCTCAAAGCCAAAATAAACGAGCTTGGTTTTGAGGTGTCACCGAAAGCGCGGGTGATTGACAATGAGTTAGCTGATTTGATTCTTGATGAATTGAGAAAGAAAGAAGAAGAGCTTGCCCCTGAAGAAAAAAAAGATGTGGCGGAGATTTATGATGAAATGATTGCCGAACAGAGAGAAAGGGAAATCGTCAGAAACCAGCGCAAAATGACCGCCGGTAAAGATACCAGAAGTAAAAAATCGTTCAAGCCGGTGGAAACAAAGAGGGAAATTGGAGAAAGCATTGAAATTCCGGATATTATCGCAGTGAAAGAGTTTTCGGAAAAAACCGGTGTTAATCCGGCAAAAGTCATCGGAGAACTGATGAAAAATGGAATTCTGGCAAATATTAATCAGCAAATTGATTTTGAAACAGCGCAGATTATTGCGGATGATCTTGGGATAAAACTGAAAAGAATCAGGAGCGTTGGGGGTACAGAAGAGTTCATGGCCGGGGATATTTCAAAACTTATACAGGAAGATGATGCATCCGCGTTGAGCGCGCGACCGCCGGTGGTCTGCGTGATGGGACATGTGGATCATGGAAAAACCCGCCTGCTCGACGCTATCCGGCAAACCAATGTTATGGGCGGTGAAGCGGGAGGAATTACCCAGCATATCGGAGCCTATCAGGTGGAAAAAAAAGGAAAATTGATTACGTTTTTGGACACTCCTGGACATGAGGCTTTCACCGCAATGAGAGCCAGAGGAGCAAAGGTTACCGACATTGCAATCCTTGTCGTTGCCTCCGATGAGGGCGTGAAACCCCAGACTATCGAGGCTCTTAACCATGCAAAAGAAGCCGATGTGCCGATCATTGTGGCGCTGACAAAAATTGATAAACCGGAGGCAAATATCGACAGAGTAAAAGGAGAATTGAGCGAGCATGGATTGCAGCCGGAAGATTGGGGCGGCAAGACGATTATTGTGCCTGTTTCTGCTGTGTCCGGAACGGCGCTCATAAATACCGGTACTTTAAAAATCATGAATAACGTCATCGTTGGCAATACCTATGGCCGCATTAAATTGATGAAAGACCATACCGGCAAAAATATACGGATGGCTGGACCGTCCACTCCGGTGCTGATTGCAGGCCTTAACGAGACGCCAAAGAGCGGAGACATCCTGCAGGTGGTAAAAAATGAAAGAATTGCCCGGGAGAAAGCCGAGGAAATTGCTTTGAAGACACAACAGGAAAATGAAAGCAGAATGTCAGCTACAAACCAGGTCATCACCCAGCTCAAAGCAAACAAGGTGTTGAAACTGGTGATAAAAGCGGACACAAAGGGATCTCTTGAGGCCATTAAGCAGGCGATTTCCAAGATAAAACATGAGGAGGTCGCCGTGAAACTGATACACGTCGGGGTAGGTACCATTACGGAAAGCGATGTGATGATGGCGAGCGCCAGCAAGGGTATGGTACTGGCTTTCCATAGTGATTTTGATTCACCGAATGTGATAAAAACGGCGGAAAGAGAAAATGTGCCGGTGAAAAAATATACAATTATTTATGAGTTGCTGGACAACATAAAGAATGTGCTGACCGGGTTGCTGGAGCCCGAAGTGGTTGAGGTCGAAATTGGGAAGGCACAGGTCAAACAGGTATTCCTGACTAAAAAGTCTGAGATGATTATTGGTGTGCGGGTTACCAGCGGCAAAATGAAAAATAAAGCCAAGTTGAGAGTCGTCAGGGGCGATGCGCCTGTGGGAGAGGGTGTGATTGATTCTCTGCGAAAGGTTGATGAAAAGGCCCATGAAGTTGGAGAAGGAAATGATTGCGGAATCAAGTTTATAGGAAATGTGCAAGTGGTTGAGGGGGATATTCTTGAAGCCTATGCCAAAGAAGAGCATCGCAAAACAATGTAACCATGGTTCGACAGGCTCACCATGACAAACAATTTAAATAAAATTAAAATTCCCACTTTTTGCGATGAGCGCGGCGTTTTGGAGGCGGTTGAAATAAAGGATTATGTGGATTGGCCGGTAAAGCGTGTTTATTATGTAACAAATGTAACCAAGCCGCGCGGCGGTCACGCAGTTAAGAATGAAAAAAAAATCTATATCTGCCAGAAAGGTTCCGTGAAGGCAAAGTTTCATGATGGAAAAACATGGCATGAATTTGAAATGAACGGCCCCGACGATGCAATTTTGATGAATGGAGTTTGTTTCAGGGAGTTTTATGATTTTTCGGCCGATGCTGTACTTTTGGCTATTTCTTCGGTAAATTATGAAAAAGACGATTATATTTATGACCTGAAGGAATTTATCGCTTATATCGGGCAATCATGAAAATTTTAATCACAGGCGGGGCCGGATTTATCGGCAGCAATTTCTCACATTATAGGTTCGACAATCATCCCGATGATCAGATTTATGTGCTGGATAAGTTAACCTATGCCGGTAATCTGGATAATCTTTCCGGCCTTTTGAATGAAGAACGTTTTCATTTCATCGAGGGAGATATTGCGGATAAAAAAATCGTGGAAGCTCTGTTTGAAGCGGAAAAATTCGATAAGGTTATCAATTTTGCGGCGGAAACCCATGTTGATCGAAGTATTACCGGACCAAGCATTTTTGTTCTTACAAATATTGTCGGCAGCCATAATTTATTGGAGGCTGCGCGTTTGACCGGAGTTAAACGGTATCACCAGGTATCGACAGACGAGGTTTATGGCGATCTTGGAACCGATTCCAGGGATTACTTTACCGAGACCACTTCCCTGGCGCCAAATTGTCCTTATGCCGCCTCGAAGGCCTCCGCCGATTTGCTGGTGCGCAGTTATTTTGAGACTTATGGAACCGGCGTGACCATCAGCCGCTGCAGCAATAATTATGGGCCGTATCAGTTTCCGGAGAAACTGATCCCCTATTTCTTCCGACTGATATTGGATAATCAGCCGGTGCCGGTGTATGGCGATGGTAAAAATGTGCGTGACTGGCTGTATGTAATTGATCATTGCCGCGCGCTGGATTTGATTCTGGAAGAAGGCAAAATCGGAGAAATTTATAATATCGGCGGCAATAATGAGAAAACGAATCTGGAAATCACAAAATTCCTTTTGAATTTTTTGAAGAAAGAAGAAAGCCTGATCACTTTTGTTGATGACCGTCTGGCACATGACCGGCGCTATGCCATTGATGCCGGAAAAATAAAGCGCGAATTGGGTTGGAAACCTTCTGTGGATTTTGAGGAAGGCATACAAAAAACTTTTAATTGGTACCAGGAAAATCAGGACTGGGTGCGGAAGCTGACAGATAAAATCGAGCTGAGAGAGCATAAACAGGTTAGTAAAACTCCACTGGCTGCGTCGCGATAAATTCAGTATATTTGGACAAGTATGAGATACACGGAAAGTTTCGGCAAAACACAAAAAGAAGTACCAAAGGATGTCACTATTGCGAGTCATCAGTTATTGATTCGCGGCGGTTTTATCCATCAGCTGGCCGCAGGGCTTTATAATTTTCTGCCGCTTGGTTTTAGAGTATTGATGAAAATTGACCAGATCATAAAGGAAGAATTGTCGCGATCGGGTGTGCAACATTTACTTATGCCGCTTGTGCATCCGGCTTCGCTCTGGAAAGAGTCCGGACGGTATGACAAAGTCGATGTCCTTCTCAAATTCCGTTCGAAACACGGCACTGACTGTGTTTTGGCGCCGACACATGAAGAAACAATCACCGACCTGGCGCGCAAATATATCAAAACCTACAAAGATCTGCCGGTGATTCTTAATCAAAATCAGTGGAAATATCGCGATGAGGTAAGAGCGACCGGAGGTCTGCTGCGCACACGCGAATTTTTGATGCAAGATGCTTATAGTTTTGACAGAGATAAAAAAGGACTTGATCAGAGTTTTAGAAAAGTTAGCGAGGCCTATCACAGAATTTTTCAAAGAATCGGATTGGATATTACTGTGGTCAAAGCGGATAGCGGCACGATGGGAGGAAGTGATTCGGAGGAATTTATGGTCGTGGCCGATGTTGGCGAAGATAAAATTTTGTCCTGCAACAGCTGTCCATACAGGGCAAATCAGGAAAAAGCGGTTTCGCGGTTTGAGGCGTACGCGCAGGACAAAAAAATGAAGCCGATGAAAAAAGTGAAAGGCGAAGGAATTATCGGCGTTGAGGAATTGGCGAAATTTCTCGATCTGAAAGTGCATCAGACTACAAAAACGATATTATTTCAGGCGGATAAAAATGTCGTGGCTGTGATGATTCGCGGAGACTGCGATATCAGCGAGGTTAAATTGAAAAATTTTCTTGGCTGCATGGAATTGAATCTGGCCAGCCATGAAACTGTCAAAAAACTTACCGGCGCAGAGGTTGGATATGCCGGACCGGTTAATTTGCCGGACAGTGTGCGGGTTGTGGCTGATTTAACGTGTAAGAGTAGAGTTAATTTCGAGGCTGGCGCGAATGAAACGCATTTCCATAATATCAATGTTAATTTTGAAATTGATTTTCCAACACCGGAATTTGTTGATGTGCGCGAGGCAAAAGAGGGCGATGGCTGTGTGGAATGCGATGGCGTTTTAAAAATGCTGAGCGCGATTGAGGCGGGGCATGTTTTTAAACTCGGCAGGGTTTATTCGGAAAAAATGGGCGCTAATTTTATCGATGAAGACGGCAAAAGCAAGCCTATGGAAATGGGATGCTATGGTATTGGCATATCGCGCCTGGTGGCTGCGGTTGTGGAGGCTTTGCATGATGATGGCGGGATTGTCTGGCCGATTAGGATAGCGCCATATCAGATTCATTTAGTCAGTGTTGGTAATGAGGATGGAGTTTCCGCAGAGGCCGACAAGCTGTACAAAGGTCTTACGGATGCCGGACATGAAGTGCTTTTTTATGATAGAAAAGAGAGCCCCGGTGTAAAGTTTAAAGATGCCGATTTGATTGGTATTCCTCTTAGACTGGTTGTTAGCAAGAGAACCATGGAAAAGGACTGTGTAGAATGGAAACTGCGCAATGAAAAGAACGCAGAGATGGTTTCCACGGCTGATTTGACTTCAAAAATCAAAAAATTTCTAAGCCAGGAAAATTGAAGATAATACTGTTTGGAAAGTCGGGAATGATGGGATCATGTTTTTGCAATCTGCTTGCCGGTGAGGAGCTTTTTGCGTACGACCGAAACGAAGTTGATATTACAGATTTTGATGCTTTGGAAGATGTGATTTTAGGGGTCGAACCGGATATTGTGATTAACTGCGCTGCTTATACGGAAGTTGATAATGCGGAGGAAAATAAGGAAATGGCTTTTTTGGTGAATGGAGAGGCTCCCGGAAAAATGGCTGAGTTATGTGCAGGGGTTGGAGCAAAATTTATTCATTTCAGCACCGATTATGTATTTGATGGTAAAAAACCGGGTGGGTACAATGAAAATGACAGGCCCGCTCCGATAAATGTTTATGGAGAATCCAAATTGCTTGGCGAAAAATTGATTATGGAAAAAATGCGCGATTATTTTATAATAAGAACTTCCTGGCTTTTTGGAAAAGGCGGCAAAAATTTTGTAGATACCATGCTGGAATTGGCCGGTAAGCGCTCTGAATTGGAAGTTGTTGGCGGCCAGATTGGGTCGCCTACGTATGTGGAAGATTTGTGCAGGGCTGTTGCGGATTTTGTGGTTACCCCTCGACAAGCTCGGTGTGACAAAAATGTCATGATAGACCAGCCTGTCATGGTGAGCCCGTCGAACCATGACAGGCTATTGGAGAGGAAACTTGATTTTCGCTCCGCGAAAATCTACCATTTAACCAACTCCGGCGCCTGCAGCCGATATGAATTCGCCTTAAAAATTTTCGAATTAAAAAAATTGAACGTAAAAGTGAAAAAAATTTCTTCGGTGCAATCTGCAAAACCGGCAAAACGTCCGGAGTATTCAATTTTAATCAATAATAAACTGCCGAAATTGAGACCATGGCAGGAAGCCCTCAAAGATTATTTGGATTGATATTTTTCTGTTTTCAGTGATATATGAGCCATATGAAAGGTATTATTCTTGCCGGAGGGACAGGCAGCCGTTTGTATCCCCTAACTAAAGTTACCAACAAGCATCTTCTTCCGGTTTATAATAAACCGATGATTTATTATCCGATGAATACGCTGAAAGAGGCAGGGATTAATGATATTCTGATTGTTGCTGGCAAGGGACACGCGGGGAATTTTTTGGAGCTGCTTGGTTCCGGAGCGCGTTTTGGTCTCAATCTTTCTTATGAAGTCCAGGAAGATGCAGGCGGAATCGCCCAGGCTCTCGGTTTGGCAAAGGATTTTGCGCATGGCGATAAAGTTGCGGTAATTTTGGCGGATAATATTTTGGAAAATGATATAAGTCCCGCTGTCCAGGAATTTGCCGATCAATCCGCCGGCGCGCAAATATTCTTAAAAGCCGTTAAGAATCCATCCTCCTATGGCGTCTGTGAAATTCAAAATGAAAAAGTTATTTCAATCGAAGAAAAGCCAAAAATGCCAAAATCAAATTTGGCCGTCTGCGGCGTGTATCTGTATGATACTTCAGTGTTTGATGTTGTGAAGAATTTAAAACCGTCTGCAAGAAATGAATTGGAAATTACCGATGTTAATAACTGGTATCTTAAAAATGGAAATCTTAAATTTTCAATTCTTGAAGGTTTTTGGGGTGATTGCTGCGAATCTTTTGACAGTCTGATGGAGGCCGGTAAATTGGTGCAAAACAGCCGTTTGGCAGGAATTGTGTCATCCTGAACTTACCCATGTCATCCTGAACTTGTTTCAGGATCTTTGTCGTGGTGAGCCGAGCCTGCCCTTAGCCCGCCGAATGGAACCATGACAAAGATTGATCAATTCCTTTTTTATAATTGATTCCATTTGAATGTGTTTATCATGGAGGCTCCGGCTAAATCCTTTAATTTTTGCGCTTTCAGTTCTAATATTCAAAAATTTTTCCTGAATTTTTTCGAGATCCATGCCTATAAGCCAATTTTTGAAATCGGTATGTTCCAATAAATCATGTATTTTTGAAGAATAGTTGATGGCGATAAAAGGAGTTGATGCCTGAATTGCCGCAATAATCGAATGCAAGCGCATCCCCAAAACAAAATCCGCGTTGTGAATAATATCGAGAAGCTCCGGGGAAGATTTTGGAGAACTGTGTTTTAGCGCATTTTGCGGCAAAAATTGGGCTATTTTATTGTAAAAAATTTCATCTTTTGGAAATAAATCAATGAAATGCAAACAATATTTTTGTTCGCTCACGAGCCAATTCAAAAATCCGGCAATTTTTTCCACGAAATTCGATGGGAGATTTTTTAAATATCTCAGCGCAATCACCATTTCCTGCTGCCGCATGGCAGACTTTAAACCGCGATGTTTCCGGAAAGCAATATCTGGAATCAGATAAATCTTTTTGTGTATCCCCCATTCTTTTAAACGCTCTTTTGAGGCTTCGTCACGCACGGTGATGAGCGCGGCTTTTTGAAAAAGTCTTTTTATAAACCAGCGGAAAAATCTATTCCTGATCGGGCCGATGCTTTGGCCGTACATGATAATCGGCTTTCCATAACGGGCTGCTTTTAGCGCTTGCGTCGCCCAGATAAAATTTCCTTTAAAACTTAATTCGCCAAAAAGCCCGCCGCCTCCAAGCACAAAGAAGTCGCAATTTTTTACCGCCTCAATTGTTTTTTTCCTTTCATCACGATTGAAGAATCCTTTTAAAAAACTGCGAAAGCCGGATGGAAACCGGTGGACACTACGGACATTGTGGCGTTCTTCGGTATCAGCAGGATTTGCGCTTAATACAGCTATTTCCGCATTTGGAAAAATATTCAGCAATGTTTCCAGCAATCCTTCCAGAATCATCTCATCGCCAAGATTGTTTGCGCCGTAATTTCCTGCAACTGCAATTTTCATGGTTTAAAAGTATAGCTCTTTCTGTGAATTTCACAAAATCCGATTTTCGTTATCACGTTGCGGTGAAAACGGGTGCCATAGCCCATATGGCGTTCAAAACCGTACTCCGGATATTCTTTGGAATAATGTGTCATGACGGCATCACGGGCAACTTTTGCCAATATGGAAGCCGCGGCGATGGAACGGATGCGGCTATCCCCTTCTATCATGCTCAAAAATGGAATATCCATAATCTGTTTGTCACGGCCATCAATCAGGGCAATATCAGGTCTAAAACGCATGGCATTAATGCAAAGATCGTTGGCAATTCTTAATGCGTTGATAATATTTATCCGATCAATAATCTGATGCGGGACAAAGGCAATGGCATAATCGACAGCATTATCCAGAATTTTTTGAAAAAGAATCAGACGCTTTTTTGCGGAAAGTTTTTTACTGTCATCAAGTCCCGGCAAATCTGCGCGCTCATTGAGAATTACGGCTGCGGACACAACCGGTCCGGCCAGCGGCCCTCTGCCAACCTCATCAATTCCGGCTACAAGCTGAAAACCCTGTCGGATCAATCTTGATTCGATGGGAAGAAAAATCGGCATATGAAATTGATTACTCCTGTTTCGCTTCTGTAACAGCAGTTTCCTCTTTATCTTTTTGGACAGCAACCGCCTCATTCACTGCAGTCTCCATTTCTTCTTCGGAAACGAAATTTTCTTTTAGACGGGCTGATTTACCGGCTCGGCCTCTCATATAATACAGCTTTGCCCGGCGGATATTTCCTTCCTTTTTCACATCAATTTTCTCAATCAATGGCGAATATAACGGGAAAATCTTCTCCACGCCGACACCCTCCACGATCTTGCGAACTGTAAAAGTCTTATCGCCTCCGTGGCCGGCATTAATTTTGATTATCAATCCTTCAAAAATCTGGATACGGTCCTTTTCACCTTCCTTTATCTTTTGGTGAATACGCACGGTGTAACCAGGTCTTAGAACGGGCATCTTTTTCTTAATCGATAACTCCTGTATTTCTTTTAAAATAGACATATTTGCCAGGGCACTATATTGAAACCCATATATTTTGGCAAGAGATTTTTCAGAGGTTCCCCAGCTTGTTTACAGGGATTTGGGTCTGGGGATTGTTGATGATGCTGGCAATGAATTTATCTTTGCAGTTTAAGCGATATTTGTAGTCGTCTTCCGTTATGATGGAAAATTTAATCGGCCTCGGCGTACGCAGGTCGCTGCTGATGTAATTTGCCAGTTGCTCCTTGTCTATATTGCCGACTATCAGCATATCAACCGTTTCCGTTGGCGCATCAAGAAAAACACCTGATAAAGCCAAAACCTTTATGTCCCCCATTTGCTGGATATCCCTGGCGATACTATCATTGGAAGAAAGAGCTTTGACAATAATGCCTTTCAATTCTTCAAGAAGAACAAAATCATTATTCACGCAGTAATATTTTTTACGATTTTTTGTTTTTGACTTGAGCAGGCCAAGCCTCTTTAAATTATCGAGCTCGCGCCTTACAGAATTTATCTGTTCGTCAAGACGCCGCGTAAGCTCCCTGATAAAAAATTCCTTTTCGGAACTCATCAGGAACAGCGTAAGCAGCTTTATACGGGTGTTTGATGTAAAAAGCCGTTTTAGCATAAACTAATTGTTCGCGCCCAAGTACTTGTATACAAAATGTATACGAACAATGCAAGAAGAAAATTAAAACTGGTTCTCCTCCTCATCCCTGCTTTCCATGACCCGCAGGAAAAAGGCGTGATAAAAAGCGCCGGTGATAATGCCCAAGACGGCAATGCTTAAAAAGACGATCGTGGGATTCTGGTCGATTGGAAAAAAGAAAAATACCAGCTGGCTGCAGGAAGCGCTAACATTCCCAAAACCAAGGATCAGAATTAAAACCGTCAAAATAACTGAGCCGGTGAGATAAAAAGCTTTCATGGTGGAATTTGTTATGATGCTAAGACTGGAACCTCTGAAAAACTATCTTGCTGCTGCAAATTGCAAATTTAGGCTGCAAACTTTTCAGTCCTCCTAACTGTATCTCCCTGGATACAAGCTTCGTCGGTCTTCAAAGTTTTCGCTCTAAATTTGCAATTTTCGTTACGCAACATAGTTTTTCAGGGGTTCCTTAAAACTTTAGCAAATAACTTGTTAAGCGACAATCTGTTTGTGAGCTGATTTTTCATACCGCCGCTTTCGAAGTCTTTCTGGATTTTGGCATGCTGATCGGCGGGATAAAATGACTTGATTTTCTCCAGCTCATCGGAAAGATCCTGATCGGTTACTTCAATTTTTTCTTCCTTCAGCAGAAACTGCAAAGCAAGGCGGATTTTAATTCTTCTTTCGGCTTCGCCGCGATATTTTTTTAATAATTCTTCTTCTGTTGTTTTTGCCTGTTCGAGAAATTTCGCAAACTCGTGGCCTTTTTTCTCAATGTCATCTTTCATATCTTCCAAAATTGAGGCGCTTTCCTCTTCTATAAGGGATTCCGGCAATTCCACTTTCATTTTTTTCAGCACCGCTTCCAGATATTCATTTTCCTGTTTTGTCTTTGCTTCTTCCTCTTTGCGTGATTTTATATTTTTGGAAATTTCTTCTCTAAATTCAGCAAGCGGCTGTTTTTTCCCTGTCATTTTTTCTATAAGAGCCTCATCAATTTCCGGCGCATGGGGCTCTTCGATCCTCTTCATTTCGACCTTGAAATGCAATTTCTTCTCGCGAAAACTTTCCTTGGCATAATTTTTGGGAAATTTGATATCGAATTCTTTTTTCTCATCTTTTTTCATACCGACGAGCTCATCCTCAAACCCTGGAACAAGCGTATTATCGCCGATAATTACCGGGTGATTGGTACTTTTTGTATTGGGAACGGCAGCTCCATGTTCATCAAAACCTTCAAAATCGATCTCTACTCTATCCCTTTTTTTGGCTGCACGATCAACATCTGTGTAGGTAGTGCCGTATTTTTTCATATCGTTTAGGACTTCCTCGATTTCATCCGGCTTGACTTTTACGTATTCGAGTTTAACTTTTATCGATTTGTGATCTTTGATTTCAACTTCCGGAAGAATGGCTACAGTTGCGGTAAAAGTCAGTGGAGTTTCGCTTTCCACTTTAATTTTTGGACGGGAAACCACCTGGATTTTTTCTTTGATTGCTATGTCGGCGTAGGTATTTTGGATAGCAAGCTGATGGGCGTGAGCGGTGATGAGCTTTTTATCAACATATTGCTCGAGGATGTGAGGCGGCACATTGCCAGGCCTGAAGCCCTTAATCTGATAATCGCGGGAAATTTCCTCAGCGGCCTTTTTATAAAAAATCTGGATTTTTTCGTCCGGGACAGTGATTTTTATTTCCACCTCTGATTTTGGGAGCTTTTTGATTGCGTAATCCATATTTTATGTTACTATTACGGTCTGCGATTTCTGGGAAAGATTACAGGCAAAAAAATCGTTTGGCAATTGTTTTTTAGTGGTAATTCTGATACAATTAGGTGATAATTTTATGGCAGAATCATCGGCAAAAAAATTGGCGGCTCAAAGGGAAGAATTGGAGAGCAAAGGATCGAAGGCTGTAGAGGCTCTTTTTGAGGCAAATGAGAGTGTCGTTGATCTGGATGCGGCTGAAAGGATCGGTCTTATTTCTGCTGAAACACGGGCTAAAATTGAAGCGAATTTTGGTCTGGGTGAGGCTCGGGAAATTTTTGGGCGAATTCTTAATAAGGAAAAGGAGCGCGGCAAAACTGATCCTGAGGCTTTTAAGAGAGCTTTTGAGGCGATGTATGGAAAATTT
The DNA here is from genome assembly GCA_016186245.1 of Candidatus Peregrinibacteria bacterium. Lineage (GTDB taxonomy): Bacteria > Patescibacteriota > Gracilibacteria > UBA1369 > LOWO2-01-FULL-3 > JACPLZ01. The sequence goes on from JACPLZ010000040.1 coordinate 14,928, forward strand.
GTGCTGGAGGAGAGAGATGTGGCGGATGTGGAAAGTCCAGATGGTTCTCTAATTACTGTTTTGCGTAAAGTGTTGAAATTTCCGGTGGAAGAAAAAGATGGTCAGCTTACGATCGCCGGTAGACCGGAGTTGCAAGCTGCTGCCAAGCGTTTGAGGATGCTCCAGGCTGAGTCTGGTGCGGAACTGGAGATAGGAGATCTGATGATTGCAAATAGGCAGGAGCAGGGCGATGCAAATAATGCTGTGGAAAGACTTAAAAAAGAGTTGGATGCTTTGGAATATGCGGCAGAGAAAGGAAAGGAAATTAAACCTGCCGGATTGAAAGATTTGAGGATTGATCTTGAATTGAAGTACGGCAAGACCCAAAAGACGAGGGAGGCGCTGGATAGTTTGAATGGTCCAAAAAACAAACAATTGAGAGAAGAGGTTGACAGATTAGCTCTCATAGAAGCATTCTTTTCCGATGCGGCAAATAAACTGGCCGATCAATTGGATGGTCTGGCTACAGAATTAGAGGCAAAAGGCGCAAAGGATGAAGCAAAAGGTATCCGAGATGTCGCGGAAAAGATCAAAAATCTGATGAGAACAAGACCCCTGGATGTTGAGACCTGGAAAAATTTTCTGAAAAATGATCTTAGTGTTCAAGTAAGTTTTTTAACTTCTAGAAAATGCAGAAAAATCTTGGGGGCAAGCGATAAACAAGATGAGCTGAAAAAATCCTTTGGATTTGTAAAAGAAAATCTCGATGGTGTTGGAAAATTTAATACCGCAAAGGGTCAATTGAACGCTGCTGGAAAGAAAATTTCCGATCTTGAGGCTGAGCAAATACGTAGTGAAAATGATGAGTTTGAGGTAAAGATGGAAGTACTTTATACACTGGGAGAGTTTGATAGAGATGTTCAGGAGTATCTGTTGGATAAGGTGCCTAATGAAATCAATGAGAGGATTAAGGCGTACTTGGAGAATTTTTCAAAAAATATTGTTTATGACAGTGCAAATGTTTCAGCGGAAAATGTTTTGGGGTTCTTGAAAAATGATTACCAGGTGTTTGTTGCTTATCTTGATGAGGCGCTTACAACTGCCGTCCGTGAAAAAAACCATGAGAGAAATGATGCCGAGGATAAATTAAGTAAATTGGCCGAAAAAGGTAAAAGGATTGGTGGTTTCAAAGCCGGAAGCGCGACCGTGGAAAATATTTTGAAAGATGCTTTTGCTGGAGTTGATCCTCTGAAAATTCTCGAGCTGGAGCGTGAACATACGGAGGTGCAGGCTAAGGAAGAAGCTTTGACCGAACATTATAAATATTTTTCAGGGAAAGAATCCGCGGGGATTCATGGAAAATTTTTGGCAATTGAAGACAGTGTCGTAACAAGTGGAGAAGTTAGGAAAAAAGAAGCGGATTTTAAAAAGGCTGAAGCCGATAAAACCAGGTTGGATCAACTGAAAGATACTTTTTCGGAGGCAAAAGTTTCTTCGCTGCTTGATTTGTTCCGGGAATTTGATGCCCTGAAGGATAGTTATCTACCGATGGAGGATAGAAAAAATTTAGATGCCACAATTACCGCAAAATCAAGTTCAATTTCTATTATGGAAAAGGAGCTTGAAGCTGAATTCACCGCAAAAAAGAAACAAAAATCCGGAGAGGAAATTGGCCAAGATTCCTCTAATTATCAGCAGAGAATCGAACAGTTAAGAAAAAATCTTGAAAAGGATATAGAGGCGCTGGAAAAACTCAAAAAACAGAAAGCCGATTGGGATAAATTTAAAGAGCTTGCAAAAAAGTTGCGTACTGAATTGCAGCGTTACTGCAGGGAATATCTGGCTTCATTTGAATTGATACCTGATGATCAGCATAAAAAGATCATTGAACAAAAGAAGAGGACGCTTGATGCAATGAATGTGGAAAGTGGATTTAATCCTGAAGAATTAAAGAATGCTTATCAACTGCTGGAACCAGGATTCTCAAAGAGTTTTGGGGCGGTAAAAGCCAAATTAGAGGACACCGAAATTACTTTAAAAGAAAAGCAAAATTTTGAAGACGCAAAAAGTAAACTGGAAAAGGCAAAAGTTCTCTATGCGGATTTAAAACCGATCATGGATAGGATCAAGGCTGTAAAAAGCCTTGGAGTAGATATTGAACATGTGGACACCATGGTCGAGGACTTTAAAAAAATTAAGATTGATGACATCAATTTTAGCGCTAAAGATTTAACGGAGTTCTACAGCAAATATTTTTCTTTATTACTTGGGGATACTAATGGTAAAAAACATCTACTGGAAATGTTTGAAAAACGCATTGCGGAA
>JACPLZ010000037.1 GCA_016186245.1 Candidatus Peregrinibacteria bacterium
AACGGTGAACGAAAAACCGATCGCACCGGCACAGGCACCATATCCATTTTTGGCGCTCAGACAAGGTACGATTTGAGGGAAGGATTTCCAATTCTAACCACGAAAAAAGTCCGCTTTGATGCGATCCTCCGCGAATTGCTCTGGTTTCTCCGCGGCTCCACAAATATCAACGATGATCTCACCCAGCACACTCCGATGTGGGATGACTGGGCGGATAAAGAAGGGGAGCTTGGTCCGGTTTACGGCTATCAGTGGCGCAAGTGGGAAAAGTTTGAAGAAGATCGCGCGCACAAAGGCCTCTACAAAAAAACTCATATCGACCAGATTCAGAATGTCATAGATACAATCAAAAACAAACCCGATTCCCGCCGTATAATTGTTACCGGCTGGAATGTGGCTGATGTCGAAAAAATGGCTCTCCCTCCATGCCATACGCTTTTTCAGTTTAACGTCGCCAATGGCCACCTCGACCTACAGCTTTATCAGCGCAGCGCCGATATCGCGCTTGGAGTGCCATACAATATTGCCAGTTATGCCACCCTGCTGATGATGGTCGCCCACGAGTGCAACCTCAAACCTCGCCATTTCATTCATACTCTCGGCGATGCCCACATTTATCTGAACCATATCAAAGGTCTAAAGGAACAGATCAAGCGCACTCCCAGGCCGCTTCCGCAGCTAAAAATTGCCGATAAATCTTTTTGGGATCTTAAATTTGAAGATTTTGAATTAACCGGCTACAAGCACGATGCTTTTATTAAATTTCCTGTCGCCGTATGATTTATATAATTGCTGCCGCGGACGAAAAAAATGGTATCGGTAAGAATGGACAGCTGCCATGGCATTTTAAAAAAGAAATGCGTTTTTTCGCAGAAACAACGGCAAAAACAACCGATCCTGCAAAAAAAAATATTGTAATAATGGGCCGTACAACCTGGGATTCTCTTAATCCAAAATACAAACCTCTCCCTCACCGCCGCAATATCGTGCTTTCCCACGATTTAAATTTGGAATTTGATGGCGCAGAAATCGCGCATTCTCTGGAAGAAGCGATAAAAATGGCCGACAAAAATATTGAAAATATTTTTATCATCGGCGGCGCAAAAGTTTTTGCCAGCGCCATGCGAAGCGACAAAATTGATGGCATTTATCTCACCCGCATCCATAAAGTTTACGATTGCGACACTTTTTTACCACAAATTCCGGAAAAATTTTCGAACATAAAAACGCTTGGCTCCGAAGAAGAAAATGGAGTGAAATTTGAGTATGTCTTTATGTCATAGGCCCATCTCTTTCACACCTGTATCCTGCACGCACGGCAATCCCGATTCAATTTTTTGTTGAGGAAAATAACGCTGATTCCCAACAGTCCCAAACTGGTTATTTGAAACAACAGGCTGTAAGTGGTGAAAAATGACAGCCCGATATTCAGGCCGAACAAAGAGATAAACGGTAAAGTGCATGCCGTACAGAACATTGTCATTCCGCCAAAAAATAATCCGATTCCAGACATTGAAGATACGGCAAATTTCGAAGAATTTTTCCGAACCAACGCCAAAATTCCCGCTGCCATTATTCCCGCAAGAATACTCAGGATGCCCGCAAAAATTATATGTCCGGTTGTTAAATTTGCCCCGACTACACAGGCAAAATCCCTGCTGCCTGGCAAAGTGCTCATCAAATAATAATTGAAATCAAAAAGCAGCAAAGCCGTTCCCAGCATAACCAGGAGATAAATTGGTTGTCCTAAATTTTTAATGACTGGGGATTGCATTTAACTTATTCCGTTTTTTTCAATTCAGCCTCGATCATCGACGCAAAAAAATCAAACGGACGCGCGCCTGTAATCATCCAGTTGTTGATGACAAAACCCGGAGTGCCGCTAATTTCAAGTTTATCCGCAGCGGCATTGTCTTTGGCAATTTCTTCCTTGAATTTATCCTCGTCAAAACACGTTTTTATTTTCGCGGAACTCAAGCCGAGACCTGTTGTAAATTCACTCATCGCATCAAAGTCAAACCCACCCTGGCTTAATGTTTCAAATAATTTGTCATGCACTTTGAAATACACATCATCGCCGCCCTGATCCCTCGCGCACTCCGCAAACAATGCAGCGGGATAAGCTTCAGGATGGCCTTTTAAAGGCAAATCCCTGTAAACAAACTTAACTTTTCCGGTATCTATGTATGTTTTCTTTAACTGTGGGAAAGTATCTCTATGGAATGCGGCGCAATAAGGACACTGGTAATCGGAAAATTCCACCATGACAACCGGCGCGTCTTCTTCACCCAAAAAGGCATCATCATCGGCATAATCATCATCGGGAACCTGGCGCGGCTTATTTCTTTCTTCCTCCGCTTTTTGCTGATCTTCCTGCTGCTTGGCAATAAAATTATTTATTCCATCGGTAATCTGCGTCTGGAGATCATTACTTGATAATTTGCCGCTCATTTGCAGGCCAAAAAATATCATTGAACCGGAAATTGCCACTGCGGCAAAAATTATCGAAAAAACCAGAGCATTGTTATTATTGTCAGACATAGAATTTTATTAATTTATACTCGTACAAGTATACCGCAAAAGATAAAATTTTCCAAGCGCCGTTTTGAATCTGTCTGTAGGGTAGTATTGAACCTCCTTTCCCCCTACAGATGTTGGTTTGTGATCGGAGCTACGCGGCCGACTGCATCTTCTTGCGCAACTTGGCGCAGGCGTGGCTGCCAAGGCGTTTCTGCTTGCCACGCCAGCCACAGTTCTGGCAGTTCACCTTCTGGTTACCTGGTTTCCGGTCGCGTCTCTTCGAGCGTTTCATCGTTTCTCCATCGGAGGAAGTTCACTTCAATACTACCCTTATTGTAGATGAACGGCCTTGTCGCAACCGCTCACTTTACAAGGAGGATAGCGCCTAAAACAGCCATACATCAAAGAAGGATTTTACGGATAAAACTGTCATTGTCAAGCATGAAAAACTAAAAAATCAATTCAAAAACACCAGTCTTTTATCAATCCACTTGTTTTTGTCATATACCTTTTTCCCGTCAAACCATATTTCCGCCTTAGCCGGCGCAAACTTAAAAATCAAATCCCAATGATTGCTGGAATCATTGCCGTTCGGGGCATCGTCATAACATTTTCCCAGAGCCATGTGCAGACTTTTACCCATCTTTTCATCAAAAAGAATTTGTCTCGTCCCTTCCAGGATCATGTCATTCATTCCAAAAGCAAATTCACCAAAATAGCGCGATCCTCCGTCGGTATTCAAAATTTCCGTTACAGCTTTTTGATTATTGGACTCCTCCTTCACAACTTTTCCATCTTTTAAAGTCAGCTTTACCCATTCGAAATCATGCGACTGATAATGCGTAGGTACATTGTAACGGATTACCCCGTTGACCGAAGTCCTTACAGGAGACGTGAAAATTTCTCCATCAGGCAGATTGCATTTACCACAGCAGGTAAGCCAATGTTGGCCAGCAACCGACAAACGCAAATCCGTCTCCTCTCCAACTATATGAATATTTTTTACTTTTTTCATAACCTCCCGGAATTTATTTTGCTTTACTTCTTCTTTTTTCCAGTCCAATAAGCAGCTGTCCAGCACAAAATCTTCCCACTCCTCCATGCTCTTTTTTGCAAACATTGCCGAAGCAAGATTTGGATAGTAAAAAAGACACCAGCGTTTTTTGTGAAGAATATCAGACAGCGGTTTGCGCGCTTTTTGGACTTGATAGATTTTTTTGATATTCACGCCGGTGAGCTCATAGGGATTTTCATCCGCCACAATCTGCACCATCGCGTCGTAACTGTCGGCCACTTTTTTCTCCAGCTCGCCTAAATATGCCATTTGTTTTTCATTGGCATGCTCGAAAAACAGTCGTGACAGCTCATCCATGGAAAATCGCACGTCAACCTGGATTGCGCCGGCTTTGATACATTCACAATAAATCTCTTTTATCAGAGGATAGCTGTCAAATCCATATCCTCTTAAAAGAACTTTTTCCCCTTTTTTTACGGCAATGGAATAATTTGCGATAGTATCGGCAAGTTTGCGGAGTTTTGTGCGGTCGACCATGTTGAAAAGGTTTATAAAATTTTCCGCATTGTACCAGATTTTTTTGCCCGACCAAAAAAAGCCCGACCAAAAATTATTGAGACGAAGAATCTCCAGATAGCAGGCCCATTTTATACAACACTCCAGCAGCTCTGTCCGCAGGGACAGCTACATTGGGATTTCTTACTCTCGCGCATTGTCCAAGTACGACGTTGAATTTGGCTGCTGCGCTGACAATATCTTCTCTAGTGGATACTTCATCGGATAATGTCGAAATAAATATATCAAAAGTTCTCGCTATATCTTCCCGTACGCATTCAGCCAGGCTTGGGATTTGCGTAAGAGTCGCAACATCAACGCTGATGGCATCGAACTGATCATCTACCCCTGCCTGTAGATCAAGTTTTTCATTCATATATTTGATTGTTATGTTCTAATTTGCCCTCTCCCTATACATTCCCACTTATAGCTTGTCAATTCTTTTATTCCCATTGGTCCGCGAGCGTGCAATTTCTGCGTACTGATGCCAATTTCCGCACCTAGACGAAACACCCCGCCGTCGCTGAAACGCGTAGAGGCATTTACATACACGCAGGCGCTATCCACTGTTTTTAGGAATTTTTCAGCCTCACCGCTATTTTCCGTAATAATTGCATCGCTATGATGAGTGCCAAATTTATTTATATGAAAAATAGCTTCTTCCAGGCTATCCACGGTCTTTACCGCCATTTTCAGCGCCAAAAATTCCGTGCCGAAGCTTTCATCCGTAGCTTCTTCCAGTAAATTCAGCGGATAATTTTCCTCCAAAACGGCAAAGGCCTGTTCATCGGCAAAAATCTCCACATTTTTTTCTTCCAGCGGACGGCAAATTTTTTCCAAATCACCAAGTCGTGACCGGTGAATTATCAAGGTGTCCAGGGCGTTGCAGACGCTTGGACGGCTTGTCTTGGCGTTCAAAACAATATTCCTGCCTTTCTCCGCATCTCCATCCTTATCAAAATACACATGGCATACCCCGCGTCCAGTCACAATCACAGGAATCAGCGAATTTTCTCTCACGAAATCAATCAATCCCTGCCCGCCGCGCGGAATAATCACATCCACATAATCCGGCTGCCGCAAAAATTCTTCAACTTCATTCCGATCATTCGACAGCAAAATAACCGCATCCAAAAGCACAGGATTTACTTCCATGATACTCTGCAGGATTATCCGCATCAGCATTTCATTGGATTTTTCGCATTGCGAACCTCCCTTCATCACACACGCATTCCGTGATTTCAGGCACAATGCAAAAGTATCTATCACCACATTCGGCCTTGCCTCAAAAATCGCTCCGATTACCCCAAAAGGCACACGCACCTTTTTTAATTGCAGGCCGTTTTCCAAAACTTTTTCTTCCAGGATTTCTCCAATGGGGGAGCCGTAACCGGCAATATTTTTGACGCTGTCTGCCATCGTCTCAATCCTTTTTCCATTCAATAAAATCCGGTCGTAAACATGGTCATCGGGATCAATCTCAGCCAGATCTTTTTTATTGGCAGCGATAATTTCTCCTCTTTGTTCCACCAGCTGATGGGCCAGCACCTTTAAAATAGCATCGATGCCTTTTTCATCGCAAAGCAGCAATTTCCGGCTTGCCTCCTTGGTTTTTTGCAAAGCTTCAGTCAAATCCATATTTTTAACCGTTAAGTTTTTTTGTGCGCTTTATTCCAGCCTCAATCCCTTCCAGAAAAATTTCTCCGATTTTTTTTGACTCCATATAGCCAATCGCCGCTTCCGTAGTCCCGCCTTTTGAAGTGATTTTTGCTCTTAATTCTTCAGGAGTCCACCCCGTCCGTTTCATCAGATTTGCGCTGCCTGCAAAAGTTTCCATGGCGATTTTTTCCGCATCACCCTGTGAATATCCATGCTGCAAAGCAGATTTTTTTATCTGCTCGGCGATATATGCAAAATATGCCGGTCCGCAGGCGCTTAACGCTCCAAGCACAGCAATATCTTCCTCATTTCCCACTTCCATTTCTTCGCCAAAATTCCTTAAAATTTCCTGCACAAAATTTTTTTCCTCATCGGAAACATCTTTGCCGCATTTCCAGATCGTCAACGCCTGGCCGATTTTTAAAGGAAGATTGGGGAAGATGCGCACAATCTTTACAGCGCCCAGTTTTTTCCGGATATTTTCAATAGTTACTCCGGCCATTATCGAAATTATCAGTTTGTCTTTTAAATCAATTGTTACAGTCTCCGCAAATTCCGCGAAACTCTGCGGTTTTACAGCCACAATTACGGTGCCGCACAAAGCCATTTTTTCATTTGGATCATCAGTTTTCCTGCATTCAACAATCTCGTATTTCCCATTCAAAAACTCCGCTATCGCGCCTCCCATATTGCCGATTCCAACGATGCAGATTTTTTTCATTTTGAATGAATTAGAGGCTTTTTCAGAGATTCTCCGGCCACAAAACGGCTTCCAACATGTTCCCCGTCAATAATTCTCACGATAACATTTTCTTCCGATGATTTTGAGATAAAAACATCCGTCCCATGGCCCGCCGCGTCCTGCGCAATTTTAAATTTTGTCTGCATGCCGCCTTTCCCAAATGATGATTTGTCGCTGGAATGAATATGATCCGGCATCTTTGCATCATGTGCAAATTCCCCGATAACATCGCCGTTTTCATCCATCACCCCCGGAATATTGCTCAAAATAATAAATTTATCCGCAAACAGCATTTTGGAAATCATGCCTGCCAGCTCATCATTATCTGTAAACATCAGTTCTTCAACGCACACGAAATCATTTTCATTGAGAATGGGGATAATGCCTTCGCGAAAAAGCGACTCGATACAGTTTTTTGTGTTGAGAAAGTGGGTGCGGTTTTCAAAATCCTGGCGGGTCGCGAGCATCTGGGCGACTGTCAGGCCATATTCCGCAAAAAGATTGGAATAAATTTCCATCAGTTTCACCTGTCCGACCACGGCGTATAGTTGACGGCTGGTCACCTCATCGTAGTGAAGGGGTTTATTTTTTAGAATATTCCGCCCGGCGCCCATCGCTCCGGAGCTCACCAGCAGGACATCATGATTTTTCCTCAGCATCGCCAATTGCCCGACGATACTTTTTATCAGGGCGGCATTAAGCGAACCATCCTCATTGGTCATTGCGTTCGTCCCCAGTTTGACAACAATAGTTTGGGATTTCATGCGAAAAATCTAATTAAAAAGCTCCGAAAAAGCAAATTCGCCATAAAACTTGACAACGATATAATTATGCTATAAAATGCACAACTAATATATTACAGATGAGAAAAGAACCAACAGCATCATCAAACGCTCTGGCACATCGGTCCACAGTAGCAGACAAACAAAGCCATCAGTTGGAATTGATGCCGACTGACGTTGAGCAGATGCTTTACACCGCCTCTTCAGGGGATACTGCCAGATTGGAAATAGCATTATTTGGCGCGTCTGCAGCGGAAATTGGCCTGCATCCGGATGTGCTGGCAGTAAATAAGATACAGGATGAAGTTATAAAAGCCGTTTTTAGGCTGGTAGCTCTTGCAGTAAAAGAAGGCAGAAGGGATGAAGTAGCTGGCTCTGTACGCTACCTTTTAAACGAAATCGGAGAAAAAATTGTGGTAGTTTTGGCACAGGCTAAGCAGTATCACAAAAACAGCCTTGGAACATTGCGGCAGGGTAGAAATTGGTGGCAATTTAAGGGAAAAATTGAAAAAAGGCATGAAACGGATTGTGCCCACATTGGCGATGTTATTGATACGATTTCGAACTGCCGGGCAGCTTTGATGAACGCTATATATGAATCATTTTTGCCAGAGCTTCAAGGGGTAGAGGCGAATGAATTGAGAGATTTTATTTTGCTACGAGATAAACTTGTGCAGCTACACCAATTAGTTACTCCCGGAAAATCGGAAGATGATTTGCAAATGTGGACAAGATCAGATGCAGTTGATACCGTAGTATCCGGCATGCTTTATTCTCAAGGAGCCTTGCACAATGTTATATCCGGATATATGGGAATGATTAGAGAAATTCGTATGGCAGTCGTGAAGGCTGACACGGCGAGCCTGAGGCACAAGCATCTACGCTGCTTGTTCGAAGGTTTAGATCATCAACTATTTATCCTATTAAAAGAATACGATTCAAAAGTTGAAAAATATTTGGGCCACGTGGTTAGAGCCTACCTGGATAATACCGGCATGGCCGATTCGCGCTAACTTCATCGCGGCCACAAAACACAGGCAAAACATATTTCAACATATTCTCCTGATTTTGTCCGGGTTTTCCCGGGAAAATTTTTGTCAGAAATAAGTTGCCATTTGGGACAATTCAGATTAGAATCGCCGACGTGAAACTTTTTCACAAAATAAACGGATGGATACATGGTATCATCCAGCAGCTTGAAAAAATGCCGGGGTAGCTCATTGGTAGAGCAGTGGATTGAATTTCGATCCCTTCCACAGCAATGTGGAATGAAAAAACTGGGTGAATTCGGGGAAGCCTTAACCCTAATCGGAGCAAGGTAATCCCGAGCCAAGCCTGTCAGGGTTTAAGTTGACAGGAAGGTGTAGAGACTATGGAGTGAGTCCCAACAATAATCTCCAACTAGCGCCCAGCCCGCCTCAGGCGGGATGATATAGTCCGATCCCAAAGGAAACTTTGGAAAAATTTTGGAAAATCCATGTGTAGGCAGTCCGATTCTGCCCCTCGGCACCATTTTCAGGTAGATGATACCATCCCGATACTGTCCCATTTCCATCAATACACCTCATCATGTGAACCAACATCAATTGGGATAATTTGTTCATCCCTGATCACAAGGTGAATGATCAGTCGATAGGATATGTTGATGGAAACGCTGGACAGACCGGCTAATTTTCCTGACAATTTATGCAGCCTTAATGAGGGATGTTGCGGATTGACGCAAAGTATTTTTAAAATTTTTTCGTATTGTTTTAAAATTTCCGGATGCTTGGCAAAAAATTTCTTTGCTCTCCTTTGATAACTTTCGGTGATTATTAATTTATACATTCTTCAGGTCTTTTATATGGCCTGCAACAGTTTTGACCTTAAATTTACCATTAGCCAAATCCGCTTCTGATTCTTTTAAAGCGGCTTCCAGCTCACATTCACGCAAGTAATTGTATTGATCCATGGTAAGTACCGCAAAACTTTTCTCACCACGAATGGTAATGAATGTTTCTGTAAACTCCTTCGCCCTCGCGTTAAGAGCTGACATGCCTTTAGTTTTTAGTTCCTGAGCTGTTACGATATTATTCATAGTACTATTTTAAATATTACTTATTGCACTCTAAATAATACTACTGCTAGGACAGTCTGTAAAGGTAAAAGTGTCATGGTTCTCTGCTCGCTTGATTTACAGCACATGTTTCTCCATCTCCGTCAATTCCTTTCTTGTTCCCTTTATTCCTTTTCATCGTATACACAACCGGCTCATGCCGTATAATCGCAGACAGTTTGGCTGTATGCCCGCGGACAATCAACATGAAGCCGGGAGTTCTGCACTCGGTTTGACAATCGCCTATGTATAAACTGGACGGCACAGACATAAAGGAAGCATTTGAACAGTGGAACACACTCCTTTACAAATACGCTTTTGTGCGTGTTGGTAACAGCGAAATCGCCGAAGATATAATCCAGGACACATTTATTCGGGCATGGCGCCATCGCGACCTATTTGATGAAAAAAAGTCATCTCTCAAAAACTGGCTGTTTGTCATCGCCACAAATTTGATCCGCGACCACCTGCGCAAAACCAGGACGCTTATAAGTCCGCTTGATGAAAATATTAACGACGCCACTGACATTGAAAAAGAATCTTCCAGAAAAAATCTTTTTGATTTTGTTCTGATTAAAATAAAAAAACTTTTGGAAAATGAGCAGGAATTGATCACCCTCCGCTATATCCAGGACCTCTCGCTCAAAGAAACAGCCAAAATTTTAAATATGAATTATTCCGCCGCCAAGGTCGCTGTCCATCGCGCCATGAAAAAACTGCGCGAATTATGCGACAATGATTCGATCCAAATTGAGACTGTTAATAGGAGTCCTGTGGCAAAGTTGTAACCTTTTTCCGCGCATCCAGTATTAGCATTTGTCAAAGCCGTTAATACATCCGTTATGAAAGACTTTACAGAAAAAGAACTGGCAATCATTCTCCGGAAAGCGGACATCAAAACATCCGAACTTTGGCAGAATAAAGTCCGCCGCAATCTGCATCAAATGATTGATGTGGAAGAAAATGTAACCGGAAATCGTAAGGCTTTTCAGAGGTTCCTTAGCTTTAAAAACTTATTTCTTAACCCTTTTAATATGAAAAAGGCAATATCCGTACTGGCAACAATCGTTCTGGTTGCGGGAGTGGGATTCTACTACAACTCTCCAAAGAGCGCGTTTGCCAGACATTTTTCTCGCGCCCAGGCTGCGTTGGAGCAGCTAAAAGGCTACAGCCAGGGGCAATCTTTAGGCACACGTCAGTCTTTCCTGCCAACTGCTTATGCGGAAGGTGAAATAACCGCCGAGGAAACAGCAGTGGTTGATCTGGTTGCTACTGTAGACACCGAAACCGATGCTGCCATTGAAGCTGTCGAGGAGCTTGATGGTACGGTGGAAACAGGCGATGCATTGGAAGAAGTTGATGCATTGCAGGATGAAACGGTGGAAGTTCTTGGTGATGTAATTGAATTGGTGGAAAGCGAAGAAGTATCTGCTGAAATTACCGCAGTGATTGAAACTACCGTAGAAGAAAATGTTGAAGTTGAAGAAGCTTTGGAAACAACCGCGGAAGCAGAAGCGAGCGGCGAAGAAACTGTAGAAGTTGAAATCGCAACTGCAGCCGATGAAGAAACAGATGAAGAAGTTGGCGAAGAAGTTGAAGAGCCGACAAACCGGGAATTAAAGCAGGCGGAGCGTCTTGAAACAGCCGCGACGCTTCTATCTGAAATCGACCCCGAAACAACCGAACTTACCCCAAGCATGCAGAAGAAATATGACGCCATTCAGGAAATTTTGGCCGCGTGTGAATCAGGAGAAGGCAAATGTAATTCCGGAAAAGCCCAGGGACTGGCTAGAGCTCTGACACACAAAGTTGGCAATAACGTCAGAAAAGCTGAAAAAGATGAATCTGCTGACACTGCTGACGAAGACGAAGACGAAGACGAAGACGAAGACGAAGACGAAGACGAAGACGAAGACGAAGACGAAGACGAAGACGAAGACCAGGAAGAGTCTGACGTAGAGGAATCCGATGAAGCTAATGAATCAGACGAGACAGACGCATCAGACGAATCAGGGGAAGAGAGCGATGAAGGTGAAGAAAGTGACGATGAATCAGACGAACCAGATGAATCAGACGAATCAGAGGAATCAGATGAGTCCGACAATGAAGCCGATGAAGTTAGCGGTGATGTCGAAGCTGGTGTTTCTGTAGGAGCATCTACTTCCGCGTCTGCTTCTCAAAAAGGAAAAGAGAATAAAAAACAATAAAACAGACCATCAATTTTTACGCCCAGGAGAGGAAGAGACCGCATAAACGGTCTCTTCTTGGAATTTCCCATTTTTTTTGGAAAATGGTAAAATAAGGCCAAAGCCTTTAACCACCTTCTCATATGGAAACAACATTTCAGTACAAAAATCTCAACAAAAAGGAGGAACAGATTTTCCTGGATTATGTGTCATCCAAGCTGGAGGCATTGGAAAAAATGTTGGCAAAATTTGCCAGTGATGCTTCTTTGCTGACAATCACCGTTGAAAAGTTTGATAAACACGTTGCCTACCAGGTGGAATTTTATCTCACACTACCTGCCAAATCTCTTGTTGCGGCGGAAACCAGCCATACGATTAACAAAGCTGTTGATCTCTCCAGGGATCGGCTTTTGGCACAATTAAAGAAGCATTTGGCCCAGCTGCGCGGCGACCGCGCCCATCGATCTGTGAGAAGAAATAAAGTGGGATTAATACAACACACTGAGGCACATCTTTAACACAAAATTGGAGCAGTTGACCCTGCGACAAGCCCAGGGTAAACTCCGCAGTGCGCAATTTTTACAAGTTCCAACAAAAAAACAGCCCCATACGGGCTGTTTTTTAATTCAAAAAAGTGGTGGTGATAATTACACACCAGCTTCCTCATCTGCGGTGGCATCAGCAGCGTCAGCAGAAGCATCAGCATCTGCGTCAGCATCTGCATCCGGCGTAACAACTGATCCTTCATCTGAAGTATCATCAGCACTGTCATCAGTCACATCTGCCTCATGGAAGCAAGCGGTGAGAGTCAACATGCTGAGGAGCGCCAAACCAAGGAGTAACTTCCTCATAATGTGTGGGATTAATAAATTACTTAAGCCTGATTATATTTATCATAAGCAAAAAAACTAATACAATCGATTGACAATAGGACAATATATTGCACTGCAACAGATATTGGCATGGGACATGCGCAATGATAAAATGGGCGCAATGATTTGTATTCCCATCAATTCCAAAAATATCACTCATTTTTTTAGAGAATTTAAACATGCCCAAAATATCGGCGACCTAACGGAAATTTGGTTTGATGAGCTGAAAATTTCCTCACAAAATCTGAATAAGATTTTTGTTCAAAAAAGAAAACCTATAATTTATAAAGTAACAAAGGCAATTGATAAAAAAATTCTCAAATATGTAGACTATATTGATGTGGATATTTCTCTACCGCAAGCCGCAATTGATAAAATCCCCAAAAAAATTCAAAAGATCATTTCATTTCACGATTTTGAAAAAACGCCACCTGATGAAGAATTGAAAAAAATTGCCGCAAAAATAATGCGAAAAAAGGCAGACATCGTAAAAATAGCCACGTTTGCCAACAATTTTGCGGACAGTATCAGAATGCTCGGGTTCCTGGCTGGACTTTCCAAACGGAAAAAAGCCATTTGCGTATGTATGGGAAAAGAAGGGAAAATCACCCGCATGGCTGGACATTTGTTTGGCAATTATTTAATGTACGCACCTCTAAAGGAAAGGAGCCGCACGGCGCAAGGCCAAATATCAGCGGCCAAACTTAAAACTATTATTTCCTCATTATGTCCCTGAAAATCGGTATTGTAGGCCTCCCGAATGTCGGTAAGTCCACTCTCTTCAATGCGTTGACACGCAGCAGAAGCGCCGACGCGCAAAATTACCCTTTCTGTACGATTGATCCTAATATCGGAGTTGTGGAAGTCCCGGACGAGCGTCTGCAGAAACTCGCCGATATTTCCAAATCCGGGAAAATTGTCCCTGCGGTAATTGAATTTGTGGATATTGCCGGGTTGGTAAAGGGGGCCAGTTTAGGGGAGGGGTTAGGCAACCAGTTTCTTTCCCATATCAGAGAATGTGATGCGATTGCGCAGGTGGTGCGCGTTTTTAACGATTCAAATGTTATTCATGTCCATGGTAAAATCGATCCAAGAATAGATCGCGAAGTAGTTGAATCCGAGCTCATTTTGAGCGACTTGCAGACGCTGGAAAAACGATTGCATAAAGCCGTTGCGGATGCCAAATCCGGGTCACAGGAAAAGAAACAGTATGCGGAACTTTTATCCGGCCTGAAATCAAAACTTGAGTCCGGTATCCTTGCGTCCAACATCGATTTTTCCGCGGATGAAAAAATGCAGCTGCGCGATTTGCACCTTCTGACAATGAAGCCGGTTTTATACATCATAAATATTCCGGAGGATGAGCTTAAAACTTTTGACGCAAAAAAATACGCTGAAATGATCGGTATCGATGCCGTTGAAAAAATTATTCCGGTTTGCGCCAAGCTCGAAGCGGAGCTTGGCGATTTGAATGCCGGCGAAGCAAATGAATATTTGAAAGAATTGGGAATCAGTGAAACAGGTCTAAGTCATTTGATTCGCACAGCATATTCTACGCTCGGACTAATTACATTTTTGACATCCGGGCCAATGGAAAGCCGTGCATGGACGATAACAAAAGGCTCTTTGGCGCCTCAGGCCGCCGGTGCCATTCATACCGATTTTGAAAAAGGCTTCATTAAGGCGGAAGTGATAAAATGCGAAGATTTCATCAGATCCGGCGGCGAATCCAAGGCAAAAGAAGCCGGTCTAATGCGCCTGGAAGGCAAGGAATATATAGTGCGCGACGGAGATGTGATGCACTTCAAATTCAATTGATCGATCTCCTGAAATTACGATAATTGAAGTACAGATACATGTAGACAACAAATATTTCTGTTGCCAGCACGATCCAGTTTAAATTCAAATCAAAATAAATCATCTCCATTCCAAGCACAAAAATCGCGCCTATCGGCACGAAAAAAATACTCGCCCAGACAAGTTTCTTATTCCTAATCATAGGAAAATATTTTTTCAGCAGGTTCATCATATAAAAGAAAATCATAAACAAAAGTAAAAAGAACACATAGATTAATGTACTGTGGATCAGGGGATGCTCAACTTGAAACTTCTGTGTCGAAGTTAATCTCAAAATAAAAGGATGAAAAATCCAGCCCGACGCTCCCAGAATTGCAAAAATCCAGAATAAAAACATAACATGAGGGGATATTCTGTATATGTGTCTGACTTCCTCAATCTGCTCCATCTCATCAAAAATATGGCTTACCGTCTCCAGATCCTCGACCAGAAATCTCGATGTGAAATAGGCATATTTATCCTGTTTTGCCGCCCAGCCTTTAAACGTATACATATCCAAAGCATATTTATAAAGAATATCGGCAACATCGCGCATCAATTTAAAACGGTTAACAGCCACAATTTTAATGGTTATTTTTAATCCTTCATGTTTTTTTGCCTCTGAAGTTCTGCGATTTTTTTCGACTGCTTTCACCACATCATGCACCCAGATATTTCCTTCACCGATTGATTCGAACAATCCATTCAGCGAATCGAAATGTTTGTCATGCTCATGCCCGAGGCGCGAGCTTAATTTTTTGAAATTTACGTCTTCGCACATGCCAAGACCGGCGATATCAAACTCTTTTTGCAGAATTTTATGCCCTTTGGATATTTTTTTCTCTCTTGTTGTGCGTTTCAAATAAGCTAAAATCTTATTTTTTGCCAGATTCGTTTTTGTGAATGACAACCATGAAAGTTCCGGCCACACTTTCCTTGATGTAATCAAATCAACTACATCGCTATTATGCAATATCGCTGAAATCGGCTGGGATTTGCCATTTATATTTGCCTTGACCACATGGTTGCCGATATCGCTGTGAATGGCATAGGCAAAATCTACAACCGAGGCGCCATCCGGCAAATCTATCGGTTCACCTTTTGGTGTAAAGACAAAAATTCTATCCTGTAAAACATCATGCTTAAGATTTTCCATGAAATTTTCGCTGCCGGCATCATCTTTTTCAATTTCCAGAATTTTTTTCACCCACGACGATTTTTTTAAATATGCGGAGAAAACGTCTTTCGGCCTTTCTTTATCAAAAAATGCAGAAGCCAGGCCGTATTCCGCTTCTATATCCATTTTGTGAGTTCTGATCTGCACTTCCGTCAACAGTCCATCAACACCAAAGACAGAGGTATGCAGGCTCTGATAACCGTTTATTTTCGGGTTTGCAATATAGTCGCGAAATTTTTCGGTATTCGGCACGAATTTTCCATGCACAATTCCAAGAGCCTGATAACAGGTTGGCACATCCTTGACCACTATTTTTATGGCAATCCGGTTATCAATCGCATTCACGGAACGGCCATCAGCCTCGATTTTTTTATAAATCGCATAAAGATGTTTTTTTCTGCCTGAAATTTTTGCATCGATGCCGGCCTTTTTAAATCCTTCCCGGATGGCTGACGTGAATTTGTCACGATTTTCTTCCTGTTTTTTAAAATAGGATTTTATTTTTTCGCGGAATTCCTCATATTCGGCAGGATACAGATACATAAAACACAGATTTTCCAGTTGCGATTTTATTTCCCTGATGCCCAATAAATTTGCAATAGGCACATAAATCTCAAGTGTCTCTTTTGAGATACGTTCGCGTTTTTCCGGCTTATCGATATTTTGAAGCGTCTTCATGTTGTGAAGCCGGTCGGCAAGTTTTATGAATATCACCCTTAAATCTTCCGCGCTGTGCAAAAGCAGTTTTTTCAGGGATTCGACCTGAAGCTCCGGCATATTGTTTTTGTAATAAACCTTCGATAACTTCGTGATCCCATCAACCAAAAATGCCACCGTCTCGCCAAATTGCCCTTTAATCTCGCGGATATCGTGTGGTGTATCTTCCGGAACATCATGCAAAAGCGCGCTGATCAAAGTGTCTTCATCGGCATGAAGGGTAATAAGGATTTTTACGACCTCTACCGGATGCGTGATATATGGTGTTTTACCATCCTTGCGCATCTGGCCATTATGGGCCATTTCAGCGAAATCAAAGGCTGCCGCAAAGCGTTTTGAATCAAAATTTGGCAGATATTCCTTAACTGAAGAAATAATTTCTTCGAGGTCAAAAAACTCTTTGTAATCGGCCATACCCATAAGTTTTGGAAAACTTTTATTTGCAAGACATTATCCCACATAACATTGCCTGATTTCAATAAAAAAGCTATAATTGCAAGATGGAATCAGAACCAAAATCACCAAAAACCATCCTCAAAAACGCTGCCAGACAGCTGTTTGTAAGTATTATCATATTGGCGGCAGGTTTTTTGGTATTAAACTGGTCAGCATACAGTCAAATCGCCAAAAGCAAATGGCAGAAATGGCGTGGCATTGAGCAAACTACACCACTTACCGGATTGACATCACCGGAAGACAAGCCGGTAGTCACTGAAAATTTGGAGATTACTGCCGGCTTAAATCGCAAGCAGGACAAAATTCCTCCTTTGAATCTCGAAATAACCCCGATTGATAACAGGCTGATTATCCCAAGAATAAACCAAAATATTCCCATCGTGAGGGTCAGCAGTGAAAGTCTGCTTAAACGTGATTGGGATGGGCTGGAAAAGGAAATACAGGGAGCGTTGCGCGATGGAGTGGTGCATTATCCGGGAACCAGTTTGCCCGGCCAGGCCGGCAATGTGGTAATCACGGGACACAGCTCCTATTTCCCATGGGATCCGGGGCGATTTAAGGATGTTTTTGCGCTTCTCCACGATGTGGTGATAGGGGACAGAATGATAATTTATCACAATCAGAACAAGTATCTTTATGAAGTGAACGATATACAGGTGGTAATGCCTGATAATATCCAGGTTTTAAAGCAGTCTCCGGAGGATCATCTTACCTTGATTACCTGTACGCCGGTGGGGACAAATCTAAAAAGGCTTGTTGTAACGGCAAAACCGATAGCAATAAACGACAAAATAATTTCAGCAGATGGGCAGAATAAAGCCATTTTAAGGAATTAAAATCTATTATCTGCTTTTCGGGCTGCTGCTGCTGCTGTGTGGGAAAAGTTTCGAGTGGAGCATGGTCAAAATGGTGAGCGGCGAAGCGAGGAAATTTTCCTACCCGCCAGCAGTGATCGAAAGTGGATTTTTTCACAATTCCTGCATTTTCTTCAATAATTTCTCTTCCTCCGCTTCCTCTTTTTCTTCCTGGGATTGTTCTTTTTGTTGAATATTGGAGATTCTTTCTTTTCGTGATTTTTCATCAATCGGCGGAGCTGAAATCGGCTTAAAGCCTTTATATTCACCGCCAAGCTGCTTTAATTGCTCCTTTTCATTATTCAAAATATCCTTCAGTTTTACGATCTGTTCTTCGCTCATTATCGGCAAAATCTGCATCCAGTATTCGCGTTCC
>JACPLZ010000039.1 GCA_016186245.1 Candidatus Peregrinibacteria bacterium
CCCCGATTGCAAGCATAAATAGAAGTTTTCGTCCAAATTCACGCATCAATGGTCAGAATCATTAGCGATGGAACCTCTTAATAGGTAAATATTTCATTTAGGCCAAACAATATTTGTCTTAATTGATCTCTATTAATCACTCCAATTTTTCTGCCAAATCTTAATTTTGAAATTGCACGAATCTGAAAAGTTATCACTTCTGAATCAACTTCCAGATTGTTCAGTTTATTTTTTACAATTTTTATGCAGGCGGGATAATTTTTAATTTTACTGGAAATAGGGCAGATTATAACAATACCTAAATTATCATTCATGGTATTACCGGAGATGATTACCACAGGTCGTTTGCCACCCTGTTCTGAACCTTTTTGTGGATCCAGATTAGCCCAATAAATATCTCCATGCTTCACAGAAATGATTTTAATTGATTAAGATAATCATCCATTCCTTCTTCGGCCATGGTCAGCATTTCCGGATCTTTTGCGGCACGCTTGAATCCTGCGGTAAACTCGGCCTTTTTTGCATTTACTTTATATTGAACAAGGGCTTCAACGATAATCTGTTTTTTTGTTGATTTGCGTTTTTTAGCCGTATCATCAAGCCAATGCATAAGATTAGATGGTAATGTACTGGTAAAGGTAATGTTAGGATAAGGCATATTTACAATTTATATTTATAAAACATAAATATTATACATAATAAAAAAATAAAAAACAAGGGGCTGCAGGCAAAACTTCTCAACAATATGATAATTTACAAGTCAAACTAGTTTACCAATTGTTTATAACAAGTTTCACAGTAAATTTTTTCCTCTCTTGCCGGTGCAAAACTGCTGCTCACGGTCATGGCGCATTTTTCACATTTTCTTTCATATAGATTTCGCGGATTTCGCAATTTGAATCTGTCCAAAAAGCGGCAATCCGTACATTTTCTAGGCAGCGCGACATTCCTTTTCCTGTAAAAATTCAATTCTTTCGGCATGATTTTGTAATTTTTTCCGCAATCAGCGCAGGCCAAAATTTTATCGCAGATTCCGGCATCAACACACGCAAGATCATCAGTCATCTCAAAATCCTGTTTCAGATATTCTTTCGGATCCGGCTCGCACCACGAAAATCCATTTTCCAAAGCAGTCTCTTCGCTCAACGGAAAGCGATAATTTGCAGCGGTTTCATTGTAGGAAAAAGGGGATAGAGCAGTAGGAAAAAACTGCCCCCATTCTCCGGTTTTTTTCATATGCTCAATAATTTTTGCCTTTAAATTCTCATATTCTTTCTCCATGTATTCTTTATTCAAAATACAATATTTTTTATGCTTCAAACCGGTACAGCCAAACAGATACATAGAATGAAAGCACACGTCGCTATACCAGCAATCGCTGCTGTCGGACACAAAAGTATTAAAGGCGGAATTATTCAATTTTTCCACGCCCAATCCCTCCAGGACAAAAGAACCATGCCCCATCCCATAAACATCATGGCAATCATGACTCGTAAAAACCCAGGTGCAATAACTGCAATCCTGCAGCTCAAAAGAATCAAAACACTCCAGGGCATTTTTGCAGTTGATCAGATAATTTCCACTCGATTCCTCCACGTTAAGATTCCAGTTTGCGCGGTGAGGCAGACCTTTGATAAATTGCTCGAAAAAGCGGCGGGCATTTTGATATTTACTGTATTTATTAAGCTCAAGCATTTTTAATTTAACCTCATATTGTTCCCGTGTATGCGGCTCATTCATAATGTAGTATTGCTTATTCCGCAGCCCATAGCATCCAATGCAGTTTTTGCATCCGATACAGTCATAACAGTTGATCAGCTCACTGGAATTTTGGCAACTCTGGCAGCCGATACAGGCATAGAGTTTGTTGCTGTCCAGACACTCGTAGCACAGCTCGCAGTCATGCAGGAAAATACAGTCGAAACAATCGCGCAAACCGTTTGAATGGGAAACATACATGCAGTCCTCGCATTTTTCCAACACCATACACAGGTAGCAGTTTTTATTGTCATAGGCCTGCTGGCAATAATCGCTGTTTGTCGGATTTATGTTGAACAGGGAAATGCGCGGCACTTTTAAAAGCAGCTCCTGAAACTGTTCGAAAAACGGCCTGTTAAAATCAAAATCCTGTCCGTACTCAAGAGCTTCATGCTTCTCGCTCCACCATTCCTGGGGGCTGATGCATTTGTATTTTGAATCGGGGGCATAGATTGAAATAATAGAAGCGCCGGACATTGCGCTTTTATTTTTATAAAGCGTTCTTTCATTGCGGAAACATAATTTATGCTGAAGCCGGCAATCCGGGCACATTTCCGGTTCCGGCACATCAAATCTTTTATAAAACCCGCGATCAGCCTCGCGGATTTCAAACGGCCTATTGCATTTTTTACAATTTTTCATAACTATACAGTTTCACTTCCCGCGAATTTCTTTCATCATTTTGATGCGCTCGTCAATCAGGGCTTTTGTTCCGATATCTTTGCGGTAAAAAACCGGGCCTTGGACTTTTTCCACTGCGCTTTGGGCAAGTTTTTCCGCTTCTTCCACAGTGTCTCCGATTCCGACAAATGCCACTGCCCGCGAACCACTCAGGTATAAGCCATCTTCACGGCTATCCACCAATGCAAAATAAGTCCGCACTCCTGCCGGCACATCTCCGATAATAATTTTTTCTCCTTTCACCGGCTTATCAGGATACCCTTTAGGGACGACATATTTGCAAACCGTAGCCTTATTTTCAAATTCAATTTTCATGCCTGCAAGCTCGCCGGCAATGATCGCCTGGCACACTTCCACAAAATCAGTCTTAATTATCGGCAGGACATTCATCGCTTCCGGATCTCCAAAACGGGCATTATATTCGATCAATCGCACACCGTCCGCGACAGCCATAAATCCGCCGTACATCACTCCCTTGAAATATTTGCCTGTTTCCTCAAACAAAGCCCCGGCAACTTTTCGGGTAATTTCTGCCGCCGCCTCAACATCTGATTTTTTTAGAAAAGGTAGAATATGATCGGCGCATGAATATGACCCCATTCCACCGGTATTGCTGCCTTTATCGCCATCAAAAGCTCTTTTATGATCCTGCACCGCCGGCATATCGACAGTTGTCATTCCATCGCAAAAACTCATCAGACTAAACTCCTGCCCGATCAATTTTTCTTCCACGACAACGCGCCCTCCTTCTCCTATACATTCTCTTGCATAAGCCAATCCTTCTTTCCGACTACCCAAATGATCACCCGAAACTTTGACGCCCTTTCCACTTTTTAAACCATCCGCTTTTACCACAAAATCCCCCCCCAATTCCGCAAAAAATTCTTCCAAACCTTCTTCATTCAAAAAAACTTTAAACCGCGGATTTCCAGCGATTCCATATTTTCCAAGCAAATCTCTCGTGAATGATTTTGAAGATTCCAGCTGCCCAGCGATCGCCAACGGGGAAGCGCTCCTCACCCCATGCTCCATCAACACATCCGCAACGCCAGCCGCAATCGGCGCCTCCGGCCCTACAACTGCAAAATCCGGTCGCACCCGCTCCGCAAACTCCAAAATCGCATCTCTATCGCACGCATCCGCCACTGCGTACTCGGCGGCCAGCTTCATCAATCCGGGATTCCTCTCTCCGCCAAGCACAAAAACCTCCGCGCTTTTTGACAAGGCATCGCCCATGGCATGCTCCCTTGCACCATTTCCGATCAGCAAAACTTTTTTCATAGCAGATTTAATTGATCCTCCGCCACCGGTTCATCTTCGTCGGAAACTTCGCGTTCGGCGCATCTCGATGTCGCCTGTTTTTCCAGCAATTCTTCGGTGACATCGCCGGTCACATACCGTCCATCAAAACACGACATATCCAGGTCCTTGATTTTTGGATTTCCTTCCACGCACGAATCAAACATGTCTTTCAGATCGCCGTAAATCAGAGCGTCGGCGCCGATAAATTTCCGCACATCCTCAACACTGGCATTGTGGGCAATCAGTTCCTCTCTTGTCGCAATGTCTATTCCATAAATATTCGGACTGATAATCGGCGGAGAATATGAGGCGAAATACACTTTTTTTGCGCCGGTGGCTCTGACCATTTCCACAATTTTTCGGGAAGTATTTCCGCGGACTATACTGTCATCTATCAGCAGAATATTTTTTCCCTCGATTTCCAGAGGCATCGGATTAAGTTTATAGCGTATTGATTTTTTACGGATTTTTTGCCCAGGCATGATAAAAGTCCTGCCGATATAGCGGTTTTTTATAAGCCCTTCCCGATAATGCAGGCCGAGTTCATCGGCAATGGCAAAAGCGGCCGTCCTCGATGAATCGGGGACAGGCATAACCGCATCAATATCCAGGTTCAGCTTTTTGATTTTTTTTGCCAGTTTTTTCCCCATTCTCAACCTCGCCTTATAGACCGAAATTTTATTCATCAGCGAATCCGGCCTCGCAAAATAAACATATTCAAACACGCATGGCGCAAATTTTTTCTGGCTGATCTTTTTTCTAAAAACTTTTCTGGTTTTTTCTTCAATAAAAATGGCTTCTCCATTGGCAACATCATCAATCAGTTCAAAACCAAGAATATCCAGCGCCACCGACTCCGAAGCGATCATGTATTCGGTATTCAGTCCGACTTTTCTTTTTCCAAAAACCATCGGTCTGATCCCGTGAGGATCGCGGAAAGCCACCATTCCCTGTTTTGCGATATAGGCAATCACTGAATATCCGCCTTTTGCTCTTTTGTAAACGCTTTCCACAGCTTTCCAGATATGCTGTGGCTTAAGACCGTCGGCATTTTGTTTTGTCAGCGCTTTTGTAAACATATTCAAAAGCACCTCCCCGTCGCTGTCCGAATTTATCAGGCGATGATCTTTTTCGAAAATTTCCTGTTTGAGCTCATGGGAGTTATGGAGATTGCCATTGTGCACAAGCACAACTCCATATGGCGCAGGCCCGATAAACGGCTGTATTTCACCGGCATCACCGGTTCCTATTGTCGCGTACCTCGTATGTCCGAGGCCGGCATATCCCAAAAGTCTCTGCATGTGTCTTGTGTGAAAAACATCTCTTACCAGCCCAAAATCTTTGCGGATATGAAACTTGCCATCGTACGTAGCAATGCCAGCCGCATCCTGTCCGCGATGCTGGAGAGTAACCAGCCCGTCATATATGTCCTGGGCAGCGTAGTCATAACCGTAAATTCCGACTATTCCACACATGATTTATGGGATGTTATTGATACGTTTTGTTGCCGTAACTACATTTTCCATCAGGCAGGCCACTGTCATCGGCCCGACTCCTCCGGGAACGGGAGTAATATAACCTGCTTTTTTAAAAATTTCATCAAAATCGGTATCGCCGCATAATGAGCCATCTTTTTTTTTATTTATCCCTATGTCTATTACGGCCGCTCCATCTTTTACCATATCCGCAGTTATAAGCCCGGGCTTGCCAACAGCCACGCAAAGAATATCCGCCCTTTTTGTATGGCTTGCCAGATCTTTTGTATGAATATGGCATGTGGTCACAGTAGCATCGCGATTGAGAAGCATTGCGGAAAGCGGCTTGCCGACTATATTGCTGTGGCCGACAACCACCGCCTCGCTTCCTTTCACAGGAATTTGATAATACTCAAGCAGGCGGATCACCCCTTTTGGGGTGCATGGCGCCAGATGTTCAAACTCCGTACTTAGAAACATTTTTCCCAGATTGTAAGCCGTAAAACCATCTACATCTTTTTTCGGATCGATGGCCTTTATCACCTTTGGTGTATATACATTTTTTGGGAGCGGTAATTGCACAAGAATTCCATGAAAGGTCTCATCTGCATTTAGCGCTTCAATCTTTTCGATCAGTTTTTCCGTAGTAATGTCTTCTTCATAATCAAATTGCTCCCATTCGATGCCGGTCCTTGCGCAGGCCTTTTGTTTTTGTTTTATATATGAAAGGGAAGCCGGATTTTTGCCGACCAGGATTACAGCCAATTTCGGATGGATGTGAACAAGGTTTAGTCTACTCACTTCATCGGCCAGTTTTCTCAGAATCTCTCCGGAAACTTTGATGCCATCCAGAATTTTCATCGAAGTGAATGAGAAAATAAAACTTTTCACCGGAAGATGAAAAGCAACTGCATCATATAACGTTAAAACCAGCCGGTCAATGAGCTTTTTTGATGGTTTTTATGGCTGCTTGCCAGCATTTTTCGGCAGTATCCTCAATTTTGTCGGCCAGTTTGACCTTTTGCCATTTATATTTTTCTGCCAGCTTTCTAAAAACGGATTCGCTCTTTTTTAGCAAGTCAGGATTTTGCTCGTGCACATGATTTTCTTCGACGGCTCGCGTATCTCTTTTCCCATGCAGAAAAATCGCCAGATCTTCTTTAAGCAGATATTTATTGATTTCTTCCATCCAGCTCAAGGTCAGCCCTTTGGCAATACCCCAGCCGATTCCGGTGCCGGTGTAATCTTCCGCAACGACTATTATTCCTTTGTTTAACATTTTTTGAAGTTTTGGTTGAAATTGACAGCGGTTTAGAACAAACCACAGCTGCAGTTGGTCCTCCGGAATATTTTGTTTGCCGCTTCTTAGCATACGGTTTAGAAAAGGTCCCGTTGGCTCAAGCTCATACACCGGATATTTCAGATATTCAGCCTTAAATCCATCTTTGCGTAGTCGGTCGACTAGTCGTTTGGCATGGGTGGTTTTGCCGATATTATTAATGCCGTAAATTGTGATGAACTTTCCTTTTGTCATAGTTTTGTCATGGTGAGCTTGTCGAACCATACCCTCCCGTACTTCCAAACCCACCGCGACTTTCTTTCCTCATTTCATCCACTTCTTCCCATTCAAATTTATCAATTTTCACAAAAACTCCCTGGGCAATTTTTTCTCCTCTCTGGATCATCACTTCTTTTTCAGTAAAATTGTACACTAGCACTTTAATTTCATCCTCCTGCCCGCAATAGTCATGGTCAATGATTCCAAAACCATGCGGTGGCCACAACCAGCATATATCCTTCCGGAACCTCAACAATCAGATTCGAAGGAATCATTGCGATTTCCTTCGCTCCAATATTGCTATCCTCCCGCGCAACTATGTCAAAACCCACAGACCCGCCGGTTTCATAAACAGGTAAAGGCAAATTTTTATCTATCCTTTTGATTTTAACTTTCATGCAGACGCAGAATAAATTATAATCGCCCAGCTAACAATACTTTATGAACATCCTGAAAAATCCTTTGTGCAGAATCAACTTTCTCGTCCTTTCCTGGGCAATCGAAGCGCTTAATCAGGATGTGGGTGACAGACAGCAAACTGAAGAACCTCTGGAAATCGCTGCAATGCAAGGAAGCAAGCCATTTCCGCGGAGCCGTATTCCTGGATACGGCGTACAAGGAAATGGTGCAGCTGACGAAGCAGTGAACGATTTCCAAAGGTTCTCCAAATTTGATTTCGCAGTCGGTGGCCAGGCTGTGGTTGAAGGCGTGATGATGCGCTCTCCAAACAGTATTACTATTGCCGTCCGCAAGCCGAATGGCGAAATTTCCATGAAAAAACGTAACTATCGCACGCTTACCCAGCGCTTCAAATTATTAAATGTGCCGATTCTTCGCGGCATGATAAATCTTTTTGAAATGATGATTATTGGAACGGATGCGATCAACTATTCTGCAACAGTTACGAGCGAAGCAGTTACGAGTGAAACGACAGTTACGAGCGAAGCGAGTAACCCTTCTCCCGTATCTTCTCCTGCTATTCCCAACAAACCATCCAATGTCTCGAAACTCTCCAAATTTTTCGAGTACTTGATATTCGCAATTTCTTTTATCCTCGCCATCGCTCTAAGCATTTTCCTTTTCAAATTTATTCCGCTCTGGATCACCACTTTTCTTGAGGCAAAAAGCTCTTATATTCAACAAAACTACATCATCTTTAATCTCATCGACGGCGCGCTGAAAATGTCAATTTTTCTTTCCTATATTTTCATTCTTTCATTGATTCCGAATTTTCGGAGAATTTTTGAATATCATGGCGCCGAGCACAAATCTATTTTCAATTATGAAAATAATCTGCCGCTGACAGTTGAAAATGCCAACAGGCAAATCCGCTTCCATCCGCGCTGCGGCACAAGTTTTATTTTGATTGTTTTCGTAATCAGCATTCTTGTTTATACATTTGTTCCCAAACAGCCGGATTTTTGGACGAATTTATTTGTCCGCGTTGCAATTCTCCCTTTTATCGCCGGCATTTCCTACGAATATTTAAAACTGTCCGCAAAGCACGCTAAAAATCCTATTGTAAAAGCCCTTATCCAGCCCGGCCTCTGGTTCCAAAGATTGACTACAAAAGAACCCGACAAAAATCAACTGGCGGTTGGACTGGCCTCTCTTGAGCAGGCTCTCGCGATGGAAGTGGCTGGAAACGTTTAAAGCGTCCGCACTTTGCGATGTTTGGCGCTGGTACAATTTTAGCGCGAAGCGCTCAAACAGGCCAAAATATGGGCGGAGCGACCGTAGGGAGCGGAGCCGCAAAGTGCGTGTTGTGCGCTGTAATGAAAAATTTACTTTTTAGTATCGCTTGCTTTTGGTTCTATCACGCCCATTTCTTTCAGACATGCTTTCTCGGCTTTTTCAGCTGCATAGTCTGGTGTAGAAGCCATACTGTCAGTACTAAACTCAAGTGCATGCAATGCATCTCTCGTTGCTACTCTTGCAACTTCAGCTATTCCTGTACAGTGGGTGCGTAAAATGGCCTCTGCGGCTGGATTTGGTTTAGCATCGACTGATGCACTTGGCAGCGCTAAGGCTGCACCTAGGAATATTTCTTTCATTCCGAGTTTAGACATAATGATTAGGGTTAGTGAATTAAGATAATAGTTTCTTACTGAATGAAATTAAAAGCAAGCTAAATTTTTCATTATTTCGGCTAACGTCTCGCACTTTGCGATGTTTGGCGCTGGTATAATTTTAGCACGCAGTGCTACACCAGCGCCAAATATGGGCGGAGCGACTGAAAGGAGCGAAGCCGCAAAGTGCGTGTTGTACGATGTGCATTTTTTACCGTTTTTGGGAAGAGGTTTGTTTTATTCGGTCGTGATGAATTTGGTTTTTTGTTTTGGCGCGCAAAAGAGGGATCCGCTATGTCAACTTTTTTGTAAATTGTAGTCGGTTTTGTGTTTCATAATCATCCAGATAATGTTGACGATTTGCCTTCTCAGACAAACCAACGCTTGTGATTTTGATTTCCCTTCGGAGATTTTCCGTAGAAAATA
>JACPLZ010000038.1 GCA_016186245.1 Candidatus Peregrinibacteria bacterium
GGAAAGTCCTTAAAAATCGCTTGAACAAGGAAGGAAGTCAGTCGGTTACAAAATGTAACCAACTGAAATTAGAGGCAGCTGACGGCAAAAAATATCTTACCGACGTTGCTGATGTCGAAACGCTTTTACGTCTAATTCAATCTGTTCCAAGTCCAAAAGCTGAACCGGTGAAACTGTGGCTGGCTAAAGTAGGCTATGAAAGAATGCAAGAGCTGGCTGATCCCGAAAAATCACTCAACAGAGCACGGGAAAATTGGAAAAAACACGGCAGAAACGAAAAATGGATTCAACAGAGAATGATGGGACAGGAAACCCGCAATAAACTCACCGACTATTGGAGCAATCATGCCGTTAACAACGGCAAAGAATTCGCTGTTCTCACCAATATTATTCATCAGGAATGGGCAGAAATAAGCATTAAAGATCATAAAAAACTCAAGAATCTCAAATCCCAAAATCTGCGCGATCACATGAGTGAAGCAGAATTGATATTCACTGCCCTTGCCGAACTTTCCACACGGCAGATTGCTGAAAGCGCCAATGCAACCGGAATGTCAGAAAATAAAATTATCTAGGTGAAAAAAACCACAATAAATTTGAGCTAAAATAAATAATAATCGCCTATTTTCTCCCAACGCCGTGCAATTGATCCCATCTTTCCTTGAATGCGCAAACCCGTCTGTTTACCGTATCGTGATCAAGGCCTGCCGCGGTCAGGCACGCCCTCCGTTCCGCCTCAATCGAGGCCCCATCCAACCCCGCCTCTCGAAGCGCTCGGCGATACTCTATTGTGTCTCGTACACCTGCTGTCACTATCTGGATCATATTGTTAATTTCTTCAACTACGGAAGTGGCGTCTTCGGCATCCAATTCCATAACGCCGCGAGCTTCCCTCCATGATTGACCACAACCGCCATGTTCGGTGAGGCACACGCGATTAAACACCCACTGCACAATCGCCATCATGTTCCCCTCTGGACGCCTAATTACATCGACAATGGTCGGTTCTTCTCCGGCCGGCGATAGACTGAACTGCCAACGCTTTTCTCGCGATATTCTTTTAGTGGCCTCTGCGCAGATCTGATCTATAGCACTATCACTGATTACAACTCCACGCTCAATCAGGGATTGTGCGTCTTGCCCCTCGGGAGTTATATTTTTCCACGGTTGATTACCCGTGTCGTGTACGGGGTAACCACTGACGACAGATCTTTGTTCTTTTGATGCAATGGTAATTTCTTTTCCGCAGGCCATAGTTTGGGGTTAAATATTAAATTAAGAAGGGGCTCAGCTTACATCCGGTTTAACAACAAAATCAAGCAACTTAATTGCTCCGGAACCCCTGTTAACTCATCGCCCGCTGTAATTTTCTTTATCTCGCTTCCTCAACCACTTTCTTAAACACCTCCGGCTCGTTTATTGCCAATTCCGATAGCATTTTTCGATTAATCAACACGCCTTTTTTGGTCATTCCTTCAATAAGTCTGCTGTAGGAAATCCCCATTGGCCTGCAAGCCGCATTGATTCTGGTGATCCACAATCCCCTAAAAGTACGTTTTTTCAAACGACGGCTTTCATAAGCATTTATACCGGCCTTCATCCAGGCATTATGCGACGCCTTAAACGTTCTGCCGCGAAGGTTTTTATAGCCCTTGGCCGCGCCTACTATTTTTTTATGTCTGCGGTGGGATGTTACCCCCCTTTTTACTCTCGGCATATTATTGGATTTTAATTGTCAGATTTTACTTTCGCGCCGGCATCCTTTTCGCCAGCGCCGGAAACAACAGCTTTTTTCTTCGCATGATCCAGCACCACTATCCCCGGCAACAGTCTCCTAAAAGCCTTAAATCTCGTTATGTCAGCAGGCATCCCGCTTCTGTACAGCTTTTTCTGTCTCTTCGATTTATTGGAAAGCAGATGATTTTTGCCGGGTTTTTTCACAAACACGGCGCCGCTTTTCCTTATTTTTAACCTTTTTTTCAGACCGCTATGGCTTTTTTGCTTCATGTTGTTGCGGATTTAAAATCATCATTAACGAATTTCCCTGTCTCTTTGGCGACTCTTCTACGGCGCACACATCCTTCAGCGCCTCGTAAAATTTCTTCATTTTCTCTCTTCCCAGATCCTGATACGCCGCTTCCCTACCCTTAAACATCAATGTCACTTTCACAGAATTTCCGCTCTCCAGAAACTTTTTCGCCTGATTCGCCTTTACCATCAGATCGTGATCTCCAGTTTTGAACCCGATACGCACACCCTTGAGTTCCGTTTTCTTCTGCATTTTTCTGTGCCGCGTCTCGACTTTTTTCTGATAGTACTGGTATTTCCCGTAGTCGAGAATCTTGCACACAGGAGGATTGATGTTCGGCGCCACCTCCGCCAGATCGAGCTCCATTTCCTCCGCCAATTTTCGTGCCTTTTCTATAGCCATGATTCCAAGCTGCTCGCCATTCGCACCGATCAGTCTTACGGCGGGAGCTTTTATTTGGAAGTTGACACGTAAATTTTTAGCTATATAACAGGGTTAAAGGCCGAAAGCCAAAGAATCATAGGGAAAGCCCTTCTTAAAGTCAAGCCATGCCGATAAAAAAAACGCCCAAACAAGTGGTTGTCCTGGGTTCTACCGGTTCGTTGGGTAGTCAAACCCTGGAAGTTCTCGAGAAATATCCCGAAGAATTCCGGGTAGTCGGATTGTCCGCCAATGTAAGCGCTGCGGAATTAAACATGCAGGCAAAAAAATACAAAGTTAAGAACATTATGCTGGCTGCCGGCGATGGAAAAAAAGCCCTGGAAAAGCTGGCCGGCCTGCCGGAAGCCGATATTGTTGTAAATGTTTTGTCGGGAATCGCCGGCCTGAAACCCGCCATCGCCGCTCTCAATTCAAAAAAAATTCTCCTTCTAGGTAATAAAGAATCTCTCGTTGCAGAGGGTAAAAAAATGATGTCGCTCGCCAAAAACCGGCTTATTCCAATAGATTCCGAGCACAACGCCATCTTTGAAATTCTTAAAAAATATCCGCACGGAAAAATAAAAAAAATTATTATCCCATGTTCAGGCGGACCTTTTTGGGGAAAGAGAGGGAAAGAATTGGAGAGCATCACTGCGAAAGAAGCCCTGCGGCATCCCAAATGGCACATGGG
The DNA here is from genome assembly GCA_016186245.1 of Candidatus Peregrinibacteria bacterium. Lineage (GTDB taxonomy): Bacteria > Patescibacteriota > Gracilibacteria > UBA1369 > LOWO2-01-FULL-3 > JACPLZ01. The sequence continues at coordinate 3,141 of JACPLZ010000038.1, forward strand.
CGCAAAAATTTCCCTGGAGTCGGCAATATACATCAACAAAGGAATGGAAATTATCGAAGCTCACCACCTCTTCAATATTCCGTTTGAAAAAATAGAAATAAAAATTCATCCGGAGTGTTTCATCCACGGGATGGTTGAATTCGAAAAAGAAATCATCGGCTACATTTCCCGTCCGGACATGAAGGAGCATATAGAAAATGCGCTGCTCCGCGCCGCCAATTTGCCTCTGCCTCCACGTAAAATAGAACCGATAAAACTTGAGAATTTTACTTTTCTTGACCCGAACGCGCTTGTCATCGAAGGAATAAATACTGTACTGAATGCCGGGAATTATCGGCAATTTTTAAAGCGCGAAGAGAAAATTCTCCGGCAATTTCTTGACGGCGAAATAAAATTTACGGAAATACTGGAGAACCTCCGAAAATTTTAAAGTATTTGAAAAGCTGAACCGCCCTGCTAAAATATTCTCATGAACTTTGCGGTTATTCTTGCCGGCGGATCGGGAAAAAGGCTTAATTCAAAAATAGATAAAATGCTTCTTTCGGTGAATGAAAAGCCTCTGATTTATTACAGTATTATCGCTTATAACGATCATCCCGACATCGCCGCAATTTTTGTGGTCGCCAATAAAAACAACCAAAAATTCATTAAAAAAACAGTTAAAGAATATCGTCTGTCCAAAGTAAAAAAAATAACACTCGGCGGCGATACCCGCCAACAATCCATGGAAAATGGACTCGCTGAATTGGGGAAAATTGCTAAACCGGAAGACATAATTTTGGTACACAATGGTGCAAATCCGCTCGTTACTCACGGGGAAATTTCCTCAATTATAGAGGGTGCAGTCGAGAACGGCGCCTGCATAGTCGGACACAAAGTAACGTCTACAGTAAAGGAAATTCAGGGGCATCATGTTGTAAAAACCCATGACCGCGATCGGATTTTTCTTGCTGAAACTCCACAGGCTGCAAAATTTGGACTACTAAAAAAAGCGCTGAAAGAGGCCCGAAAAAAAGGTGTCAATACTACCGACGAGGCAATGCTTCTCGAAACCATAAATCAGGAAGTAGCCGTTATCGAAGCTGATGAAAATAATTTTAAAATCACAACTTCTGCGGATTATGAAAAATTAAGATTGATTTTAGGCGAGCCGCCAAAAGACTTTCGTATTGGCATCGGTCAGGACAGCCATCTTTTTGACGGCGACAAAAAAGGGCTTGTATTGGCGGGCGTGGAATTCAAAGAAGGAAAAAAACTTGAGGCAAATTCCGATGGAGACGTTATTTTACATGCGATTTTTAATGCAATTTCCCAGGCGCTTGGGGAAAAATCCATCGGTTTTTATGCAGACCCTCTTCGCGAAAAAGGTGTCAGAGACAGTGTGAAATATCTGGAAGTGATTCTCGAAAAAATGAGAAAAATGCGGTTTGGCATCAACAGTATGGGATTGATGATCGAATGTAAAATACCAAAAATTGATCCCATAACTTTCAAACTTAAAAAATCCCTTTCTGAAATTTTAGGCCTGGATACGCGTAAAATCGGTATCACTGCCACCAGCGGCGAATATGCCACCGCTTTTGGCCAGGGGCTTGGCATACAATGTTTTGCCGTAGTTTCTTTGATTCAAAAATGAAAATTCGCGCTTGCGCAAAAATCAATCTCGCCCTGGATGTCCTTGGAAAAGATCAGTCCGGCTATCATTTTATACGGACGGTTTTTCAGGAAACCCCGGAGCTTTATGATGAAATTGAAATTGAAGAATCTGCGGCATCGACAGAAAATCAGGTCGCCATTTTTTTGAAGAAAAAATTCGGCATCGAAAAAAATGTGAAAATAAAAATCGCAAAAAATATTCCGCGCGGCTCCGGTCTCGGCGGCGAATCTTCCTGTGCAGCTGCCATTTTAAAAGCTTTAAATAAAATATGGGAATTAAAACTCACTGCGGATGAATTGCAAAAAATTGCCGCAAAATTCGGGATGGACGCGCCATTTTTTATCCTCGGCGGCACCACCCTGGGAACGCATTTCGGTGAAGAAATCACCCCTCTGCCATTTCTGAAAAATATCACATTTACAATCATTCCCCGATTTTCTCAAAATTTTGAGAAAACTAAAACCGCATACGCCGGCCTCGATTTAAAAAAATGCGGCCACTCCAAAAACATGACGGAAAAATTAATCGCTGCCATAAAAAATAACGATCACAAAGCCGTGATCGAAAACATTCACAATGATTTCGAAACTCTGACACCTGCCCGGATTGGCGAGCATCTCTCCGGCTCCGGCCCATCCACATACAGCATTGAACACGGGAATGGCATTGACAATAATAAGAAAAAAATGTACAAAAATATAACCAATATTTGGAAAGAATCCAGAAAAAAGAATATCAGATATATTGTTATGTACCACTCTATTCCAATACTGGAAGTTAATCCGATTGATGCGGAGGAGATGATTTTAGATGCTTTAGTTAAAGATGTGGCGGAAGCCCGTAAAAATGTAAAAAAAGGTGAAGTTTATAGCGCTGCCGAAGTTTATAAAAAATTGGGAATAAAATGATATATAGGCTTGTTTACACCAAAAAAGCTCTTACCGATCTGGAGTGTTTGGATAAAAAGACCGCAAAAAGAATTTTAGATAAGATCGGATATTTTTGTGACAAAAAAAATCCTCTGATTCATGCGAAAAAACTTCAAAATAGCACATGGGGCACTTATCGATTTAGGATAGGAGATTATAGGGCTATTTTTGACGTTGATAAAAATGGTAACTTACACATACTGCTCATATTGACAATTAAACACAGGAAAGATGTTTATAGGGCAGCTTAAAATTCCCCTCTCCCCTTCAGCGCTCTCCCAAGGGTAACTTCATCCGCATAATCCAGATCTCCTCCCACCGGCAATCCGCGGGCGATACGTGTCATTTTTCCGCTAAAATTTTGGAGATATTTTTGAATATACAGAGCCGTTGCTTCCCCCTCCAGACTGGGGTTTGTTGCTAAAATAATTTCCGTCACATCCGGCCGGTTTTTTATCCTTTTAAAAAGTTCCGCCAATTTAAGATCATCGGGACCGATTGCATCAATCGGCGACAAAGCCCCGTGCAATACATGATATATTCCGTTAAATTCTCCGGTTTTTTCCAGCGCCACCACGTCCAAAATTTCCTCCACTACGCAAATTATTCCTTTATTCCTTCCGGGATCCGAGCAGATTCCACACGGAGATTTTTCCGCGATATTCCAACATTCTTCACAAAATAAAATCCCTTTTTTCAGGCCGCTCACCGCTTCTCCCAAATCCTTCACGCGGCTGTCCGGCGAATGCAACAGGTGGATTGCCAGCCTCTGAGCCGATTTAGGCCCTATCCCGGGCAGTTTGGCAAATTCTTCAATAAGTTTTTGCACGGATTTTGGAAGAAACTTTGACATGCAGACCGATTCTATAAATCTGTAACAAACAACACAAAATCTTAGTATTGACAGATAGGAATAAGCGGTTAGAATAACATGCCAAATGATAAGCCGCCTATACAATCGGGAGTTGGAAACAGTAAGGGATACGGGGACAACCGCCCTTTTTGTCGTCTCAAAGCTGGACTGCATTACGCTCGACCATCCATTCATAAAACAGGTGGTGAAAGGCCGCGTTAACGATATCTGGCAGAAGATCAAAGATGACACAGTGAGGTTTGAAGAAATAGAAGCCGCCTATTATCCTCTGCGTGCACAGCTTGAAAAGGTTGAAGGCGTACTAAGCCTGCACGGAAACGGTCCATTTCAGATACCGCCGGAATTACCGGCCAATTTCATACATCTGCATGAATCTATAAAAGCATTGATGGCCAACGACGCCACTAAAAAACTTGTGGCAAAACATGTGTCCGGCGTAATTTTAGGCAAAAGCGGAGAAATACCATCAAGCATAAGAAACAGTGTCTACTTTTTAGTGTGGGCAATTTTAGAGGGCATAGATGCGGGAAGACTGTCTGCGGAAGATTTTGATACGGCGGTAAGAATAATGGCCGACAGGAAATTGGAAGTCGCCACTGAAATCCGGGATATAGTCAGCGACGCCAGGGAATCGGTATCGGCCGGAGTTTTAATCCAGCTTCACCCGACTCAAACCAGTGTCTACGTAAGAAACCCCTGAAAATCCTATGTCCCTAACACATTTTCAGAAAATAGCGGTGCACCGTCCGGTCATCGGTCATTTCAGGATGAAAGGAAGTGGCCAGGATTTTGCCCTGCCGCACAGCCGTTTTTGAATCTCCATATTCCGATAAAATTTCCACCGGCTTTCCGGCACTGCGGATTTTTGGCGCCCGGATAAACACCGCAGGAATTGTTTTTCCCAAAAACGCTATTTCTGTTTCAAAACTATCGATCTGTCTGCCGTAAGCATTGCGTTCAATTTCAATATCAATAAGACCGAATTTAGAAAGAAGAATTGCCCCGGCACATGTTCCCCAAACTGCCATACCGCACCGCACAGCTTTGACAAGCGCTTTCTTCAATCCCCCTGTTTCCAGCAATAAACCGATAGTGGTACTCTCGCCTCCGGGAATAATCAGTCCATCAAGTCTCTCAAAATCTTCAGCGGATTTAACCATTATGGGCTTCACCCCAAGCTGGAAAAGTTTTTTTTTATGCTCCTCCACCGATCCCTGGATGTCCAAAATACCGATACGCATTGTTGAGCTGTCATGATGCACCTGTCGAACTATAATTTTAAAGCAATTCTAAATAACACTTTTCACAGTAAACAATTTCGGGTCTATCCGGCGCATACGTTGTATTTATTGATGCTGCGCACTGCGCACATTTTCTGTCCCACAGCTTCCTCGGATTCTTCATTGAATTCAATTTCCACATGCGGCAATCCGCGCACAATCGCGACAAAGAAATTCTAAGTTTTCTGCATAGCGACAACTCCTGTTTCAAAATTTTGTAATTTTTTCCGCATTTTTCACAGGCCATTATTGTGTTGATAATCACATCCGGCACGTCTTCGATTTTTGCAGGCAACTTTGCAGTTGCGCTGGCATATTCCCTGCGATCCTTGGCCTTCCACCGCCAACCCTTGGCCAAAACATCCTCCTCTATCATTGGAAAATAATCCTGCGCGCATGATTCATTGTACGGAAATGGAGACAATTCTATTGGGAAAAATTCTCCATATTCTCCAGTTTTTTTCATATGCTCGATTATTTTTTCCCGTAAAGCCACGTAATCTTTCCCTGAATATTGCTTATTTAAAATGCAAAATTTATTTTTAGAATGAAAACCGTCGCAGCCAAAACTTTCCTTTAAATGAAAGCACATAAAAAGATAGTCGCTGTCATAACTGTCGATAGTGCAAAACGAGAAGCGCAGCAGCGTATTGCTTTCGCCGCCGCTGCAAAGCTCATAACCAAGTTCGATATTCTTATCATGCATGGACAAGTCCATTGAATCTTTCACGCTCACGGATTCCTGGAGATATTTACAATCCTCCAGATCGAAACAGTCATAGCACTCCAATGCATTTTTGCAATTTTGAAGATAATCGCCGCTACATGCTTCACAGTTAATAATATTTAGCGCTTTTTTCGGCACAGTCTTATTGAATTCCCAAAATTCTTTCATTAAAATTTCATCCGCTTGCTGCCGTTTTTCCTTCACGATATTTTCGTACTCCCGCTGCGGGTAACGGATGTTTTTATAAAAATACTGCCCTTTCACAATTCCTGAACACATAAAACAATTGGAACACCCGGTGGAATCCGCCATGTAAGCGCAGTCCCGGCAGTTGCGGCAATTCAAAAGTTCATAGCAGTTGTAGCAGCCGCTGCAATTAACTGACGACTTCACGAGCTCGCAATGATCAATAAAATTACAGTCCAGACAGTCGCGGCAGTATTGGCTCTTGCGGCAATAATAGCAATCTTCCACGAAATAACTGCCAGGCGACATATATGTATTTTTACTATAAGCCAGCAACGCATTGTATTCTGAATTTTCATTGTCGAGCTGAAGGCAGGCCATCTTTGGCACTGTATCCATCAGCTCCTTCAATTGTCCGAAAAAAGGTCTCTCAAGGTCAAAATCGCGGCCATACGAAAATGGACTCCACTTGTCGCTCCACCAGCAGCCGGCGCAATAAACCGGAAATTTAACGTCATCACTATACAGGGTTACTATTGCCTTTCCGCAAAGGCCGCAAGTTCGTTTATAAAGACTGCGGTCATTTCTGAACGCCAATCTCCTTTGCTGTCTGCATTTTGGACAACGAGTTGGCGCAGGAACTTTCAGCTTTTCATAAAATTCCAAATCGTCAGTGGCAATCCGAAAACTTTCACCGCAATTTTTACAATTTTTATCCATCATAAAATTTTTACCATCCCCTTTCCGCCATTTTTTGCTCAAGACCTGCTATTTCCAATCCATCCATCGCTTTGCCGAGCCCACGCGAAATTCTTTCCAAAACCTCAGGATTTTTATAATACATTGTCGCTTCCACGATCGCCCGCGCACGACTTTCCGGATTCGCGGATTTAAAAATTCCGCTCCCAACAAAAATTCCATCGCAACCGAGCTGCATCATCAAAGCGGCATCAGCCGGAGTGGCTATTCCTCCTGCGGCAAAATTAACCACTGGCAGGCGCACCAGCGCCTTTGTCTCTTCTACCAATTCAATATTAACTCTCTCTCTTTTCGCCCACATTTTTAATTCCCGCTGGTTCATCTTTCCAAACGCGGCAATTTCCAGATTCATCGCTCTCATATGTCTGACCGCTTCCACCACATTTCCCGTGCCCGCTTCTCCTTTGGTGCGGATCATCGCCGCCCCTTCTCCAATTCTTCTCAAAGCCTCTCCCAGATTTCTTGCTCCGCACACAAACGGCGCTTTAAAATCGGATTTATTTATGTGGAATTCTTCATCCGCCGGAGTCAAAACTTCACTCTCGTCAATATAATCAATTTCCAATGCTTCCAGAATTTGCGCCTCCGCAAAATGTCCGATTCGTACTTTCGCCATCACCGGAATCGTCACCGCCGCCATAATTTCCCGAATCATAGCCGGATCACTCATCCGCGCCACCCCGCCCTCGCGCCGTATATCGGCAGGCACCCGCTCCAAAGCCATGACCGCTACGGCACCGGCTTTTTCCGCAATCAGCGCCTGCTCCGCATTTGTCACATCCATAATTACCCCGCCTTTCAGCATTTGCGCCAGGCCCCGCTTTAACTTTGAAGTATTTTTTTGAATAGTCATATTGCTTTTAAAACTGCCGAAATATAGCTTATTTATGGGCTTTAAATCAATAAGATATTTTTAGAAATATCTGCCCAGATCATCAATCTTCAAATCTCCAATCTTATAATTACTCAACGCCTCTGCAATAATGTTCGCCACCTGCACATTCGTAATCAGAGGAATATTTAAATCGAGCGATTTTCTTCTTATCAGATAGCCATCCGTCACCGACGAACGGTCATAATTTTTCGGAACATTTACGATCAGATCAAAGCTGCGGGCAGTCATCGCGTCCAATAAATTAGGCTGCTTCTTTGCGGAAATTTTATAAAGTTTTTTTACCCTCATGCCATTTTGTTCTAGAAAATCTGCCGTCCCCTCTGTCGCAAAAATTTTAAAACCCATTTTATGGAATTTTCTTGCAGCCGGCAGAATATCCGCTTTTGGCTCCACTCCGCCGATGCTAAACAGCACTCCTTTTTTAGGCAATTCAAATCCAACGCCGATCATTGCTTTCAAAAGTGCTTCATAAAGATCTTCTCCAAAGCAGGCCACCTCGCCGGTTGAGGCCATCTCCACTCCCAAAACCGGATCCGCCCCCTTTAATCTCGGGAAGCTGAACTGTGGCGCCTTTACTCCGACATGATCCAGATCAAGAGTCTTATATTCCTCATTCATCAGCAATTTTCGTCCATGCGCACTTACATTTCCGATGCTTTTTGCGAGCATCGCCACAGTCGCAATTTCAATAAAATTATATCCGGTAACTTTTGAGGCAAATGGGAAACTGCGGCTCGCTCTCAAATTGCATTCTATAACCATCACCCGATTATCCTTCGCTAAAAATTGGATATTGAACGGCCCGCTTATATCCAGTTCCTTTGAAATTTGCTTGCCGATTTTCTTAATGCGTCTGATGGTTTCCATATAAAGTTTCTGCGGAGGCAGAACGATTGTCGCATCGCCGCTGTGTACGCCCGCATTTTCGATGTGCTCGGAAATGGCATATATAACCACCTTTCCGTTATATGCCACCGCATCGATTTCAATTTCCTTCGCTCCGGTTTCAAATTTCGATACCACCACAGGCGCCTCGCGGGAAATTTTCACCGCCTTATTCAAAAACCTTTCCAGTGACTCGCAATTGTATGCCACGCTCATTGCCGCGCCGGACAGTACGTAGGACGGACGCACCAAAACAGGATAGCCGACATCGTCCGCAAATTTATAAACATCTCCGATTTTTGCCATCTCTTTCCATTTTGGCTGGTCGATTTTCAGCTTATCCAGCATAGCCGAAAATTTGTGCCTGTCTTCCGCGCGATCGATATTTGCCGCGGCTGTTCCAAGAATTTCGATTCCAGCCTTATCAAGTTTCATTGCCAGATTATTGGGTACCTGGCCGCCGGTGGACACAATCGCTCCAACCACATTTTTTTCAAATTCACAGATGTCCAAAACCCTCTCCAGTGAAAGCTCATCAAAATAAAGTTTGTCGCAAATGTCATAATCCGTGGAAACCGTTTCCGGATTGTAATTTATCATGATTGTTTCGTAGCCTTCTTTGGCCGCGGTCTGCGCGGCATTTACGCAGCACCAGTCAAATTCCACGCTCGAACCGATGCAATATGCTCCCGACCCAAGCACGATTATTTTTCCGCGCCCTACGGATTTTTGCTTCGCAAAAATCCTTTCCCCTCCCGGCTCAATGTCGTTTTTTTGCCCATGGTAAGTCAGATATAGATAATTCGTATTTGCCGGATATTCCGCGGCCATTGTGTCTATCTGCTTGATTGCAGGAAAAATTCCCATTTTTTTTCGCAACCCGCGGATTTCCAACTCTTCTTTGCCTCGCATAAAAGCAATCTGCTTGTCGGAAAATCCTTTCTGTTTTGATTCCAGCATCAGCTCCGGAGAAAGAGCTTTTTCCTGTTTCAATTTCTCTCCCAGCTCTACGATATTTTTCAGTTTTCCCAAAAACCATTCATCGATTCCCGATAATTTGGAAATTTTTTCAACCGTCCATCCCTGCCTCAATGCCTCCGCTATAACCAGAATTCTTTTTGGTGTCGGATGTACTATATCCTGCTCTATTTCCCCTGTTTCAATTTTCACGTCCTCGTTTGCGACCAACCCATGCAGACCAACCTGCAGCATCCTAAGTCCTTTTTGGGCAACCTCTTCAAAACTTCTTCCCAAAGCCATAATCTCGCCGACCGATTTCATTTCAGAAGTAATCTCCTTTGAAACCATCCGGAATTTATTCAAATCCCATCGCGGAATTTTCAAAGCGATATAATCCAGCGCCGGCTCAAAACATGCCGACGTGGTTTTTGTAACTGCATTTTTCAGCTCAGGAAGCGTATAGCCGAGAGCCAATTTCGCCGCCACATGAGCCAACGGATAGCCTGTCGCTTTTGACGCCAGAGCGGATGACCTCGACAGTCTTGCATTGACCTCAATTACACGATAGTCATCCGACCGCGGATCCAGCGCAAATTGGATATTGCATTCTCCAACAATTCCCAAATGACGGATTACTTTAATGGAAAGGTCTCTCAACTTATGATATTCACGATTAGTCAAAGTTTGGGAAGGCGCTACCACAATGCTTTCGCCGGTATGTATGCCGAGAGGATCAAAATTTTCCATATTGCAGACAGTGATGCAGTTATCCACGCGATCTCTAACTACCTCATATTCCACCTCTTTCCATCCTTTTAGATTTTCTTCCACCAAAACCTGCGGACTGTATGCAAAAGCCGTTTCAAGCATATCCGCAAGCTCTTCCTCATTGTACGCAAACCCGCTGCCTTTCCCTCCCAGCGCAAAAGCTGCGCGGATAATCAATGGGAAGCCGATCTTTTTTGCAGCGTTCAATCCCTGTTCTTTGGTGGTACAGGCGATGCTTTTTGGCATTTTGACGCCAATCTTGGCCAGCTCTTCGTTAAATAGAGCGCGGTCTTCTGTCTTTTGAATTGCGTCAACCGGCGTGCCCAAAACCCGCACATTATATTTTTTCAAAACTCCTTTTTTAAAAAGCTCCACCCCGCAGTTTAACGCAGTCTGTCCGCCAAAAGACAAAAATATTCCATCCGGTCGTTCTTTCTCAATCACTTTTTCCACAAAATACGGATTCACCGGCAGGAAATAAATTTTATCCGCCAAGCCTTCAGACGTCTGGATGGTCGCAATATTTGGATTAACCAAAACCGACCCGACCTTCTCTTCTTTGAGCGCTT
>JACPLZ010000016.1 GCA_016186245.1 Candidatus Peregrinibacteria bacterium
CTATAGTGAGCAAATCTCCCTTCTGAAGAATTTTATCTTTTCTTGGAATTGAGTGTACCACTTCTTCATTGATGCTTGCGCATATTGTGCATGGAAAGCCGTGATAACCTTTAAACGAAGGCTTTCCGCCCATTTGGATAATCAAATCTTCGGCAAATTTGTCGAGCTCCCATGTTGAAACCCCCGGACGGGCGACCGCGCATGTTTTTTTAAGGACTTCCGCGAGAATTTTCCCGCTTTTTCTCATCAAGTCCATTTCTTCATCAGTTTTGATCGTTATGGCCATTATCTTTTCATTACTCCATCAAGCGCCGCAAAGGCAAGTTTTTTCACTTCTTCAATGGACGGTTCACCATCTATTTTTATCAGACGATCACTGTACATTTCCATTGCTGGAACAGTTTCATTTTTAAATGCATCCAGCCGTGTTTTTATTGCTTCTGGATTATCATCGGAGCGGGTTATCAGTTCACCGCCGCAGGCGCATTTATCAGCAGTGTAAACTGCAGGATAAACGGTTTTGCATATTTTGCATATGCGGCGTGTAGTCAAACGGTTGAGCGCGGTTTTTTCACTGATGTCCAGAATAACTGCGGAATATTTCCTGTTGTGCCTGGCAAGAATTGAATTTAGGGAACGAGCCTGATCGGTTTTCCTGGGGATTCCATCGAAGAGTATCGGCGTTTCCCCGTTTTGCAGATTGCTCATGAAATTTTCTACTATTTCCATTACAACTTCATTGGAAACTAGGTGTCCGGCCTCGATGATGGATTTTACTTTTTTCGCCAAATCGGAATCTTCCCGGGAGAGCTTTCGCAGCTGTTCGCCGGTTTCAAAAACCAGCATGCCATAGCGGTTTGCGATGGATTTGCCGAGAGTGCCTTTTCCGGATCCCTGCATGCCAAAAAAAATCAGATCCATAATGTTATGGAACTTTTTAAATTGTGCACTGCGGCGTTGGCTGCGCAGTTTGCTAATCGCCGTACATTGCCAGTACGGCTCTGTTGCAAACCGCTTGCTGCCTTGCATTGCAGCAATTTTAAAAAGTTCCGGTTAAGAGTTATAGTTATCACTGCCTATTATTTCTAATAAAATCTTTCATAATCGTGCATTACCATTTGTGCATTGATCTGGCGAATCAAATCGAGTACAACACCTACGATAATGATGATTCCTGCGCCGGAAATAAGCAATGAAACGCTTCCCAGTCCGGATGTAGTAAATACCGCCTGGATCAATAATGGCAAAATAGCGATTAGAGCGATGAAAAAAGCGCCGAATAGAGTCAGCCTTTTGGAAATCTGGCCGAGATATTCAGAGGTTTGTGTGCCCGGTCTGATGCCCGGGATATAGCCGCCGCGTTTTTGAATATTCTCTGCGACCTGCTCGGGATTGAAGGTGATGGAAACATAAAAAAATGTAAACGCGATGACGAGAAGGAAGTAAACCACAAGATATAAAGTCGTATTGGGCTGAAAAATCGTGGTCATGGTTGCGCCAAGATTCTTGAGCCATGGAGATGTGGCATTAACAAAGAATTGCCCCAGGATTCCGGGAAAGCTGACAAGCGCGACTGCAAAGATAATCGGAATCATTCCCGCCTGATTGATGCGGATTGGAAGAGAAGCCTGGTCGCTTTTGCTGCGTATGCCTCTTCCGGCGTAGGTTATCGGCACTTTTCTTTGGGCTTCGTTCACAAGGATTACTATAGTGATAAGAATTATCGTGATGAAAGTGATTACGATAAATGGAATGACTTTGTTGACGTCGCTTTGAGCAAGGAAAAGATTTTGTCCTACGACTGTTGGGATACCGGAAATGATGCTGGTAAAAATTAAAATAGAAATGCCGTTACCTATGCCTCTTTCGCTGATCTGTTCCCCAAGCCAGACTAAAAGAAGTGTTCCGGCGGAAATTGTCAGCATTGCCGGCAAAATGATTTTTGGATCGCCGGTATCGCTGATGATCGGTATTTGTGATTGAGAATTAAGCAGAAGGATCATTCCGTAAGATTGGATGAAGGCGAGCGGCAATGTGAGCCATCTGGTATAGGAATTTAATTTGCGGCGGCCACTTTCTCCTTCTTTGGAAATGTTTTCCAGCTTTGGGATGACCACTGCCAATAATTGAATGATGATGGAGGCGTTGATATACGGAGAAATTCCCATCAATACGATGGAGAAATTTTCGGTGCTGCCTCCGGTAAGCAGGCTGAACATTTCAAGAAGTTCATTTCGAGTGGAAACAGCCTTCAGGGCTTGATATGCGCGATCAGTCTGTAGAGAACAACTATTCCGAGAGTGAAAATGATTTTGTTTCTAAGGTCTTTTGAGTTCCAGATTTGAATGAGGTATTTTAACATTATTTTTTCGTTTTAATGGTGGGGGAATGCAGGACAACTTTGCCTTTTTTCCCTTCGACTGCCGCCAATGCCGATTTGGAAGCCCTGTCTACCACGATTGTGAGTTTCTTTGTAAGCTCACCTTTTCCGCCAAGGAGTTTAACAGGATTATTTTTTTTGGAAATAAGGTTTTTGCCTAATAAAAGTTCTTTGGTAATTTCGGTATTTTCATCGAAAATATTGAGTTGTCCGATGTTGACCACCTGATATTCAAAATGGTTTGGATTTTTGAATCCTTTTAGCTTTGGAATCCTGCGCAAGTATGGTGTCTGTCCTCCTTCAAAACCAGGGCGTCTTCTGCCTCCGCTGCGGGCTGTCTGTCCCTTTATACCATGTCCGCTATAGCTTCCCTGGCCGGCGGAATCTCCGCGACCACGGCGTTTTTTTTGTTTCTTGGGTACTTTGCTGTGTAATTCCAGTAATGACATTGTTATTGTTGTTTAGGTGCTTTTGCGGGTTGAGGGGAAGGAGAAGGAGAAGGGGAAGATACGGGGGATAGGTTGCTCGCTTTGCTCGCAACTGTCGCAACTGGCTGCCTGGCAAGCATCCTGGGAGTAGTTCTTAAAAGTTTTAACGCTTCGAATGCAGCTTTTGTTGTATTAACTTTGTTGCTTGTGCCAAGAGATTTACTCAAAATGTCTTTTACGCCTACGAGTTCAAGAACCTGGCGGATGGAACTGCCTGCGATCAATCCCGTACCTGGACCGGCCGGCATCAAAAGCACTCTGGCTGATTTGAATTTCAGTTTAACCTCATGTGGAATTGTTGAGCCGTCAAGTTTTACTGTCAGCAGGTGTTTTTTTGCCTTGGCGATTGCTTTCTGAATTGCTCCGGTAACTTCGCCGGACTTCCCTACGCCGATGCCGACTTTCCCTTTGTGATTGCCGATTGCGACTGTTGCCCTGAATCTCATTTTGCGGCCACCTTTAACTACTCTGGTAACACGGTCAATCTGTATTACCTCCTCATCAAACTCTTTCACTTCTTTTCTTATTGCCGGTCTGCCTTGAGCCATCGAGATATTTGGTTAAAATTTAGAATTTAAGTCCGCCTTCGCGGGCGCCTTCCGCCAATGCTTTCACGCGGCCATGATATTTGTAGCCTCCGCGATCGAAAACTACACTATCGATTTTCTTTTCTTTTGCAAGTTTTGCTATTTCCATGCCAACATTTTTTGCTTTGGCGGTTTTTGTCCCTTTATCCTTTAGTTTTATGTCTGAAGTTCCTGTAATTACCCTGTTTTGATTGTCGTCTACCAGTTGAGCGTAGGTATGCGTCAAGCTTCTAAAAACCAGAAGCCGTGGGCGTTGCGCGCTGCCGATAACTTTGCTGCGGATGCGAGTGTGCCTTTTTTGTCTTAATTGCTGCTTATTCATGATGAGTAAAATTATTTTGCTTATGATGCCGATGCTGCTCCACCGCCTGCGGCAGATGCTGCGGCTTTTCCCGCTTTCTTCGGAACGTATTCTCCAAGGTAGCGTATTCCTTTGCCTTTGTATGGCTCCGGTTTGCGGTAACTGCGGACTTTAGCGGCGGTTTCACCGACTATTTCCTTGTCAATGCCTGTGATGATAATGATATTTTTGTTTTCTTCATCCATTTTGAATTCGATACCTTGCGGAGCGGTGTATTCAACCGGATGTGAAAATCCCAGCGTAAGAGTGATCTTATTTTTGGCGGCCTGGGCGCGATAACCGATACCGATAATTTCCAGTCTTTTTTCAAATCCTTTGCCTACACCATGAATCATGTTGACCATAATGTTGCGTGTAAGTCCGTGAAGGGCGCGGTTCTCTTTAGTGTCCTGGCTGCGCGCTACCGTCAAAACATTGTCTTTGACTTCTATTTTCATGTCGGGATGAAACTCGCGGCGGAGCTCTCCTTTCGGTCCCTTAATGGTTACAAGATGATCTTTGATGTCGACTGTAACACCGTTGGGAATTTGCACTGGTTGTCTTCCTACACGCGACATGGTTTTTAGTTTAAGATATTTCGCAAATTAATTCTCCTCCTATATTCTGTTTTTTTGCTTCACTGTTTGTCATTAATCCTTTTGATGTGGAAAGAATGCGGATGCCCAGGCCGCTCTTGAGCGGTTTTAATTTGTCTTTTTTGAGATAGATGCGTTGGCCCGGCTTGCTGACTCTTGTCAAAGTAAGACCCACACGCTCTTCATTAAGGGTTATCCTTAGCAATTTGTGGCTTCCTTCCGCTTCGTCGGCATATTCATTGATGAATTTGTTGGCTTTCATTATTCTAAGAATTTCCTCTTTGATTTTGGAATATGGCACAGTTACGGTTTCATGGTGGGCCATGATGGCATTCCTTATTCTTGTGAGCATGTCGGCTATTGGGTCAGTATACATATTGGTTTATTGTAATGAGATGTTGTTACCTTTTGTTATTTTGCTGTGTGTCTCGAGCTGATGGTTAGTTTTGGCCTGTGTGACTCGCTCTGTTCGTCACTACCAGGAAGATTTTGTGACTCCCATGATTTTTCCTTCTCTTGCCAATTCACGGAAACAGATTCGGCATATTTCAAATCTTCTCATATATCCGTGCGGTCTGCCGCAAAGTTTACAGCGGTTATAAAGCTTGGTCGAAAAAGTGATTTTTTTGCCCTGCTTATATTCCTGCATGGCCTTTTTCTTCTTTTTTTCCAGTTTTACTTTCAGTGATTTTTTAGCCATTATTTCTGATTATTTTTTTTGAATGGAAACCCCATGGCGGCCAGTAATTCATACCCGTCCCGGTCATTTTTGGCTGTGGTGGTGATATTAACCTGCAGACCATGTAAATTTAAAACGTCATCGGGACTGATTTCAGGGAAGACGGTATGCTCGCGGAAGCCGACACTGTAATTGCCGTGGCCGTTGAATGATTTTGGCGATAGGCCGCGGAAGTCTCTTACACGTGGAAAAACTACATTTACCAGTTTGTTAAGAAAATCATACATGCGTTGTCCTCTTAATGTAACGGTGGTTCCAATGATCTCGTCTTTTCTGCTCTTGAAATTGGAGATGGCTTTTTTTGCTTTGGTGAGCACCGGTTTCTGGCCGCTGATGCTGGTGATGCTTTTTACTATATGTTCCGGATCTTTTTTCTGGACTTTGACGTATGTTCCCATGCCTACGCTTATGGTTACTTTGCTGACTTTTGGAACAGCCATTATATTTTTTATGTTCAGCGTTGTCTTAAGCTTTGGGGCTATTTCACTGAAGAATCTTGTTTTTAGATCTACCGGTTTTGCCATAATTGATTATTTTGATTTGGCTGCCGTTGATATGAGCGTCTGATTGCTTTTCTTGCTGATGCGCACTTTTTTGCCGTTTTCCAGGCGGCGGTAGCCGATGCGGGATCTCTTTTTTGTGGACGGGTCTATAAGCATGACATTTGATGCGTGGAGCGGGGCTGGAAGATGTACTCTTTCTCCGGGTTTTTGCGCGGTTTTTTTGATGTGCTTGGTTATCATGTTGATTTTATCCACCACTACTCTGTTTTGCTTGCGGAGAATCCTGATTATAGAGCCTTTTTTGCCTTTGTCCTTGCCTGCAATGACGACCACGTTGTCGTTAAGTTTTAATTTCATGATGATTGTTTATAGTACTTCCGGCGCCTGGGAAATAATTTTTTGGTAACCTCTTTCGCGAAGCTCTCTGGCAATCGGTCCGAAAACACGGGTTCCTTTTGGTTCTTTGTCTTTATCAACGATTACTATTGCGTTGTCATCGAACCGAATATAAGTGCCGTCTTTTCGTTTGAATTCTTTTCTCTGGCGGACGATTACGGCTTTTTCCACCGCTTTTTTCTTTACGACGCCTTTTGGATTGGCGTCTTTGATTGAAACTACAATCATGTCTCCAATACGGGCATAACGGCTTCTGGTGGCGCCAAGCACTTTGATGCAGGCGGCCATTTTTGCTCCGGTGTTATCCGCTACCTTTAATTTTGTTCTCATCTGGATCATGATTTTGTGGCGTGTTTTGCGGTGCTGGCCGCGGTTATATTATTTGGATAGGTTGCCCGCTTCGCTCGCAACTACTGTCCATCGTTTCAATTTGCTTAGCGGTCTGGTCTCGTAAATTGTTATTTCCTGGCCGAGTTCAAATGCTTTGTTTTCCGGGTTGTCGACATGATACTTGTTTGAAATTCTGAAGCGTTTCTTGTATTTCGGGTGATTTCTGTAGGCATGCACTGTGACTACAAGTGTCTTCTGCTGCTTATTGCCGGTGATGATTCCTTTTTTAATTCTCATTCTGTTTTTCTTTAATGATAGTATTTAACCGGGCGATTTTACGTCTATGTGATCGGATTTCATGGCTGTTTTTAGCCTGCCCATTGTGCACTTCAAATGAGGTTTTGAAAAGTGAATTTTTCTCTTTTTCCAATTCCTGCCGCAGTTTCGCCGTATCTAATTTTCTGAGTTCCGATGTTTTTTGCATTATTTTTCAAGTGCGTTAATAAATCTGCATTTTACCGGTAATTTATGTGCGGCGAGACGCAGGGCTTCCTTCGCTGTCGCGGTATCGACGCCTTCCATTTCAAATAAAATCTTTCCCGGCAACACCACCGCTACATAGATTTCAGGTGTTCCTTTTCCGCTTCCCATCGGGACTTCGGATGCTTTTTTTGTGAGTGGTTTGTGAGGGAAAATATTTATCCAGATTTTTCCGCCGCGTTTGATGTGGCGTGTCATGGAACGGCGCGCTGCCTCGATCTGCCTGGACGTAATTTCTCCGGCTTCTTTTGTCTTGAGTCCGTAGGTTCCGAAAGAGAGTTTGGTGCCGCTGCTTGCCACTCCTTTGGTATCGGAACGGCCGCGCTGCATCTTCCTGTATTTCTGTCTTGCCGGCTGTAACATTGTTATGATTGTTTAATTTCTTCAATTTGTTCGGAAAGTTTGGCAACAAGATCTTTTTTAAATACTTCTCCGCGATAAATCCAGACTTTGATGCCGATTTTTCCGTAAGTTGTAAATGCGGCATCGGAAGCGTAATCGATATCTGCGCGGAAAGTATGTAAAGGGATTTTGCCTTTGCTGAAACATTCATTTCGGGAAATTTCCACTCCGTTAAGGCGTCCTCCGCAATATACCTTTGCGCCGATTGCTCCCGCTTCCATAATTTTTTCGATGGACATTTTAGCCGCTCTTCTGTAGGAAATTCTTTTTTCAATTTGTCGGGCGATGTTTTCCGCAACGATTGCGGCATTGAGCATCGGTTTCTTTATCTCTTTGATGTTGATTGCAAAAGCTTCCTTGAAGTCTTTTGTCAATTTGTCTTTCAGTTTTTCAATCACTTCCCCGCCGCGGCCGATAATCAGTCCCGGTTTGGAAGTGTAGATATTGACGAGGACTTTTCCCTGGGTGCGGAGAATTTCTATGTGGGAAATCCCCTCGGCCTGCAGGTTGGATTTGATGGCTTTTTCGATCGCCAGATCCTGGTGGAACAATCTGCTGAAATTGTATTTGTTGGCATACCACTTGGAGTCCCAGTCGTGGGTGATGCCGAGGCGCATTACTTTTGGATTAACTTTTTGTCCCATGGGTTAGATTATTTTTTAGATTTTTTGCTTTCTTGCACTGTATCGATTTGTAAAGATTCTTTCGTTTTAGGGTTGGGTTGTTTAGGCTTTCCTGCCGGTGCTTTTGGCGCTTTGGCTATTTTTGGCGCTGATTCTGTGGGATTGATTGCGGCGAGAGCGATCTTAAAGTGGGAATTTCTCTTAAGAATCGGATGGGCGCGGCCGCGGGATACCGGAATGCTTCTCTTGAATGTGACTCCTTCTGTGACCAAAATTTCTTTTATCATTAGATTTGATCTTGTCTGTCTATCGTTGTTTTCGGCGTTTGCTACAGCCGAAGCAATAACTTTTCTTAATATGTTTGCGCCTTTTTTTGGCGTGAATTTGAGTATATCAAGGGCATCGATAACAGATTTATTGCGCACAAGACTGGCAATGAGATTTGCTTTTTTGGGGGTGATCCTGGCGTGTCTAAGGGTTGCTTTCATAATTGATTATTTTTTAGCCGGTCCGGATGGCGCTGCCGGAGCTGCCGGTGCGCCTTCGCCTCTGGCGAGCTTACCTCCATGGATGCGGAATATAGTTGTAGGCGCAAATTCTCCGAGCTTGTGTCCCACCATGTTTTCAGTGATGAATACCGGTATAAATTGTTTCCCATTGTGCACTGCGAATGTGTGGCCTACGAATTCAGGAGGTATATCGCATCGGCGACTCCATGTTTTGACCGGTTTTTTCTGTCCGGTTTCGTTGAGACGGTTTACTTTTTTAATAAGTTTTGCGTCAACATATGGCCCTTTTTTACTACTTCTAGACATGATTATTCGGTTATTTTATTTTTAAATCTGCGATCACGGATTATCATTCTGTCGGTGTAGTGTCTGCGTCTGGTTTTGACGCCGAGAGCAGGTAATCCCCATGGAGTTTTTGGATGCTTGAGACCGATTGGCGAGCAGCCTTCTCCTCCTCCGTGCGGATGATCGACAGGATTCATGGCGGTGCCTCTTACTTTTGGTCTTCTGCCCATATATCTGCTTCTGCCGGCTTTTCCGATATTTATATTGTTGTGATCAATATTGCTGACTTGTCCGATAGTGGCGAAACAATGTTTGCGGATCATGCGGATTTCTCCGGATGGCATGGCTACCTGGGCGTGATCTCCTTCTACGGCCACCATTCTCAAGGCTGAGCCGGCGCTCCTGCCGAGCTGTCCGCCTTTTCCTTCATGCATTTCAACATTGTGGATACTGTAACCTACAGGAATGTTTTTTAACATTGTGTGATTGCCAACTTTGATTTTGGCCTTTGGCGCCGCGATAATTTTAGTTCCTACTTTTATTCCCTCGGGTGCGATGTGATAACGTTTTTCTCCATCCCTGTATGTTACCAGCATGACAAATGATGTGCGGTTTGGGTCATATTCAATCGAGGTTACTTTTCCTTCTATGTTGAGTTTGTCCGTTCTCTTAAAATCCATCATTCGATACATGCGTTTGCTGCCGCCGCCGCGGTGACGGATGGTAATTGTGCCTTCATTATTTCTGCCGGAATTTTTTTTAAGAATTCTGATCAGCGATTTTTCTGGCTTGCTGCGGGTTACCTCTTCAAAGGTTAATACGCTCATTTGCCTGCGGCCCGGTGATGTAGGTCTAAACTTTTTTACTGGCATTATTTTTTAGGTTTGGATTCTTTAATTTTATTGGGATCAATTGTCGTTTTGCCTTTTAATGTTACAACCGCTTTTTTGAATGATGGTCTCTTTGCCCATTGATGTTTTCCTTTTAATGTTCTGAATTTTCTTGGAATTACCATTGTTCTTACGGTATCTGCATCTACTCCATAGCTGGCGTGAACGGCATTTTTAATATCGATTTTGGTCGCATTTTTATCAACCAGGAAAGAATATCTGCCACGGCTCTGCTCGTTGGAGCTTTTTTCAGTGATGTAACTTCTGATTATCGGTGAAAATGTTTTCATTTGGAAAATATTTCTTTTAATTTATCTATCGCGTCCTTGAGAAACAGCACTTTTTCAAATTTCTGCAGATCCTGAATATTCAAATAATTAACAAGAATTGTTTTTGCGTTTGGGATGTTGCGGCTTGATAATTGAATGTCGGAATTTTTCTGCGGAATAACTATCAGCACGTCTCGTTCGATCGGGAGTTTTTTTAGCAGAGTATTGAATTCTTTTGTTTTTGGTTTTTTGGTTTCATAACCTTCAAGAGCGATAATTTCATTGTGGCCGGCTTTATAGGAGAGTGCGGAAAACAGCGCTTTGCGTCTCTGTTTTTTAGGCATTTCGCGATAATAATTTCGATCGTTTCTCGGCCCGAATACGCGGCCGCCGCCTTTCCACTGAGGGGATCGGATACTACCCTGGCGTGCGTTGCCGGTGCCTTTTTGGCGGTATGGTTTGCGGCCGCCGCCTCTAACTTCAGCGCGGGTTTTAGTGTGAGCCGTGGCTAGACGGGTATTGGCAAGCTGTCTGACCAAAGCCTGATGAATCAGATCTTTGTTGAATGGAATTTCAAAGAATTCTTTTGGAAGCTCTATTGTTCCCTTTTTTTCTCCTGTTTGTGAGTAGAGATCTGTTTTCATTGTGTGATAATGGTTACAAGGCCTCCATTTGGTCCCGGAATTGCTCCTTTGAGACAAATAAGATGTTTTGCCGTGTCTATTGATATTACCGGTATATTTTTAATGGTGACTTTATCGGTGCCCATGTGGCCGGCCATTCTTTTGCCCTTGTGTACGCGGCCTGGTTTTGCGCGGCAGCCGATTGACCCCGGCTCTCTTTTCATATGTGAACCGTGTGATC
>JACPLZ010000046.1 GCA_016186245.1 Candidatus Peregrinibacteria bacterium
CCTTCGCCATGGAACGCACCATCATCCGGCTGACAATTCCGCTCTGGCCGGACACTCCAATAAAAGCATCCGCGCCGCGCAAAGCATCCACAAGCCCGCCTTTAACTTTTTCTTTATTTGTAATTTTGGCCATTTCTTTTTTATAGGGATTTAAATTGTCGCGGCCGTCATAGATCAATCCGCGACTGTCGATCAATAAAATATTTTTAAATCCATATTTCAGAAACAATTTTGCAATCGCAATTCCTGCGGCGCCGGCGCCGTTTATCACCACGCGCGCTTTTTCACAAGATTTCCCCACAACCTTTAATGCATTGATCATCCCTGCCAGACACACGATCGCAGTGCCATGCTGATCATCATGAAAAACCGGAATATCCAATTCCTCAACCAGTCTTTTTTCTATTTCAAAGCACGCCGGCGCCGCAATATCTTCCAGATTGATCGCCCCAAAACTTGGCGCAATCGCCCGCACAACCCTGATCACTTCTTCCACTTCCTGGACATTCAGGCAAATCGGTATCGCATCCAGCCCACCAAATTGTTTAAACAAAGCGCATTTTCCCTCCATCACCGGCAACCCCGCCAGTCCGCCTATATTCCCCAATCCCAAAACTGCCGACCCCTCAGTTATCACAGCCACAAGCCGTCCTTTCCATGTGTAGTCGTAAACCGCCGCACTGTTTTTGGCAATTTCTTTGCACGGCTCCGCCACTCCCGGAGTATAAAAAACACTCACATCACGGCGGGTTTTTAGAGGCACACCGACCTCTACATTCAACTTCCCGCGGTATTTTTTATGAGCGGCAAGCGCCAGTTTTTTTAAATTTTTCATTGCGGCGGAGGATTCACCGGCTGAGGAATGGCAGGTGGACGATCAGGCTTCCTCAAGCCGTTACCTGGATTGATACCCGATGTGCCATCAACATCTTTTTCGATAATTCCAGGGGCAAAATTATCTTTCAATGAATACGCGAAATGTCCTATCGCCAAAATCATTATAATTATTGCCGCCGCGACTGTGATATTTTCTTTTTTCAATATATATTTTTTAAACGAATCAGAATGCCGGCGTTTTTCCTGTTCTTTTGTCGAGAATAGTATCCGAATTCCGTTCATATTTAAAGGTATAATCCAATCCAGTCGTATAATAATAATCCACCGGCCCGGCGCCTAATCCAATTACATCCGTTTCAAAAAGAGTTTTTTCCGGCAACAAATTTAAGGCCTCCATGCCTTTCCCGTTCACCAGGATTTTTTCAAAAATCCGGCTCAGGATTTCTTCCGAATTTTCAACCGTGGGAGGAATTTCCCGATATTCCAAAGTTTCCAGCATTGCACTGATGAATTTTTGAAGTTTCCAGCCGGCCGTGCCCGGACCGTACTGGGTATAGACCGCCAGCACATTTTTATCAGGCAGATAGATGTACCAGTCAACCGCGCGATAGTTTGCATTTACAGCTTCCAGAGCCTTTAATTGGCCTAATAAAAATTCCCGGAATGTCCACCCTGCAAACGCTCCTTTGATATTTTCGAAATATTGGCCGTCTGCGACATCTCCTTCGTTTTTATCCAAAACCGCCCGCACTACCCCGCCATTGGGATAAATCCTTGCCGCGGAAAATTGCACAAATTGTTTATCGGGTCTCAAAAAAACAATTTCATCTTTGTTTGCAGAGATTTGCCATTCTTTTTTATCGTATCTGATTTTGAACGGCAATGCGCCCTGATATTGCGGCCAATCTTTATAAAGAGGAAAAGGTTTGCCGTCATTCCAGGCCACAATTGTCATGCGGTAAACGACTTCCGCCAGTGCGCCGCGTGTCATCACCTGATCCGGAGACACTTTGCCATTATCATCCGGCAGAATCAGATTATTGTTTTTTGCATATAGAAAATATGGCGCGAACCAGTCCGCCGCCATCACATCCGTATAAACATCCGTTTCGACTGCCGGCATTTCAGCATTGAAAGCAAGCGTCAGCATTTTTAAAGTTTCCGAAAGAGTAACATTGTTTGCAGGTTTAAATTTGCCGTCTTTATAGCCGGTAACGATCCCTCTGCCATGCGCCGTCATCACATGTGGAAAAAACCAGTCCGTCTTGAGCACATCGGGAAATAAAATATCAAACTCTCCATCAGTTTTTATCTCGGCTGCGCCGGTGATGATTTTTAACGCTTCCGCCCGGTTTATCAGGCCGTCCGGCTTAAACGCGCCGTCGCTGTATCCTTTGATGATTTCCTTGGAATCAAGAAACTCAATCGCGGCAAAATTGTCATTGTCCTCCGGCACATCAGGGAAAGACCCGGCAAAAACCATGCCAGTCAGAGAAAAAAAGACAACGAAAGGAATGAGGAATTTTTTCATGACAAAAATATATTATAGTGAAACCGAGAGAGATACAACTACATACTATTGTCATTTTGCGTCATCCTGAACTTGGCACGTGTCATCCTGAACTTGGCACGTGTCATCCTGAACTTGGCACGTGTCATCCTGAACTTGGCGCGTGTCATCCTGAACTTGGCGCGCGTCATCCTGAACTTGGCACGTGTCATCCTGAACTTGTTTCAGGATCTCTCGTAGCAATTAAATCTGAAGAGATGCTGAAATGAATTCAGCATGACACGATCAACAACACATTCACGATTCACAATGCATTTATGATACACATTTAAGAATATAGCAGCTCTCCCGGCGTATACCTGTCCAACTTTTTCTCACCCAAAAGTTTCACCAGTTTATCCACAACTTTATTCATCTTCACCGTCTGCTGCTGCCCTTTGCTCATATCGCGGATAATGGCAGTCCCCTCGCGTACTTCGGTGATTCCAATCAACACCGTATAATCAACTCTAAATTTATTTGCGATACGCAATTGCTCGTTAATGGAGCCTTTTCCGAGAGCTCCCATGGTCTTGACTCCGGCTTCATGCAGCTCCTGGATCAGCGGCAGGCATTTTCTTTTTGCCTCCTTTCCCAGCTGTGCCACAAAAACATGCAGATCATCTTTTGAAGGCACCCGGATTTTCTCCCGTTTCATATTCGCGATAATCCTTTCCACGCCCGCCGCAAAACCGACCGCGGGAGTAGGCTGTCCGCCCATCAATTCTATAAGGCCGTCATATCGGCCTCCGCCACCGATCGCATTTTGTTCTCCATCGGTTTTATCCCAAAATTCAAAAACAGTTTTTGAATAATAATCCAGTCCGCGCACCAGTCTTGGATTTTCCACAAATTCAATGCCGACTTCTTCCAGATAGCCTTTTAATTCCTCATGAAATTCAGCCGATTCTTTATCAAGGTAGTCTTTCATCACCGGCGCAAGTTCCGCTAAAATTCTGCAATCCTCCTGTTTGCAATCCAGCAGCCTTAAAGTGTTTTTTGCCAGCCGCGCTTTGCAATCTTCGCAAAGAGACCTCTCTTTTCCCGCATAATAATCCTGCAAAGCCTGCATGTATTTTGCGCGGGATTCCGCAGTTCCAATAGTATTTAATTGAAGATTTACCACTTTATCAACACCCAAATCCTGATTTATCCGGTGCGCCAAAAGTATCAATTGCGCATCAAGAGCGGGATCAGACTCGCCGATGATTTCAAACCCATACTGCCAAAATTGGCGATATCGTCCTTTTTGCGGACGGTCGTATCGGAAATGCGGTTCAAAATAATAAAGCATGACCGGCTGTGGCCATTGATTCATCCCATTTTGAATGTAGCTGCGCACGACTCCGGCAGTACCCTCCGGTTTCATTGTCAGGCTGCGGCCTTTCCGATCCTGAAAAGTATACATTTCCTTGCTTACAATATCGGAACTTTCCCCGATACTTCGTTTAAAAACGTCGGTATATTCAAGGACGGGAGTGGTGATGCGTCTAAAACCGGCCTGTCTCGCGCGATGCCTTACTACTTTTTTTACAAAAGTGTGAAATTCATGATCCCCCGGAAGAATATCGTGCAGTCCTTTTGGATTCTGAAAGGGCTCCAATTTTCGGTTTTCCTCAGCCATGCCCCTAATCTTAGCAGTTTTTTGAAGGTTTACAAGTAGTTGCGAGCGAAGCGAGCAACTTTCTTCCACTATCAAATCGGATCGATCAAGCACAATGGTTCAATAGCTTGGAAACACAAAATACCAAAAAATCCCGGGAAAATAAGAGAAATGGGCAATTTTGTTGTATTTTGATATTTATTTTTCGGCTTGTTTTAACGGAAAATTAGGATTGACAGAAACTTTATGAAAATAAAATTTCCATTCTTTATGGCCCAGCATTTGTCTTTGAATTTTTTATGAAACAAATTCCAAAATTTCTATTTTTGATCGTTAAAGGTAAAGTCAATGGGTCTAATAATGATAGATTCGTGTCATTCTGAATTTATTTCAGAATCTATGTTGTGAAATGGCATTATGACTCTTGCTACAGCCATTTTTTAAACTATAGTGAAAGTATATTTATTAACCAAAAACCTATGAATAATCCAAACATGAATCCAAAAAATTTACATTACAAGTTTGTCCGACTGGGAGTAGCCAAAAGAAAATTGACTTATGAACTCTTGGCAATTATTCCGGAAATTTTTGAAAGTGGAATCTGGAAAAAATATGCATCAACTATCTTTATTTATGCCGGGAAGTTTGGAGGACTGAGCAGACCAATGGTGGAAAAGAGATTGAATTTGGAAAAAGATCTCCAGAATAAACCAGCCCTTAAAAAAGCCATCAAAACTGAGGGTGTCTATAAAGTAGCCATGGTCGCAAAACTAACCACGCCGGAGCTCGATAAAGCAATGGCGGATAAGGTAATGAATATGAGCAAATCAGCCATAAATACTCTTTCAAAAGAGCTTAGACAAAAAGAAGAAATTACCCAAGCAACAATCTGTGAGGCAAAAGCTGAAACAATCAAAATAGAGTTGGATGAAGAGATGACTCTTTTATTTCTAAAATTGAAGAAAAAATATGGAAAAGATATAAGTCACAGAGATACTATGAGGATTATTTTAAGGAAAATGGACAAACTGGAAAATGGCTTACGGATAGGGAAAAAACGTAATTTTAGCAGAGATTTGCCCGGGAAAATCCAGACAAAAGTGGAAAAAGATGGTGAAGTAACAAATACTGTTAAACCTGTATCCCGTCATATTCCTGCACCCAAAAAACGAGCAGCGCTTGCTTCAACTAACGGCCGTTGCGCTTATCCAAATTGTAACCATCCTCCGGAAAATTGGCATCATCGCGACAGATTTTCACAATCAAAAAGCCATGATTCTGTAGTGCCGCTCTGTAAACATCATCATGAATTCATGCATAATGGACTGGTCAAAAATGAACTCGATGATCCGAAAAACTGGCAACTAACGATTGAATCTGCTGTAAATAATCAAATTGATAATTTATATAGGAAATATCATCGGCAGTGAATAATCAAGCAAGGTAATGGGAAAAGCTTTTGAATCCTGTTGGAAGCCATGGCTTTTTGTAGGCAAAAAACAGCTTGGTACTTGGACAAGCATGACTTCATGGAAGTGAGCCACAAAGTGCGTGTTGGGCGATGAATTTTTTATTGCTCACTATCTCTTTCCAGTTTCAGGATTTTTAGTGTACCAAACCCCCTGCTGGCGAGCACCCCACACTGGACCTCTATAGAAACCGTAATAACGAGAGCAAGGCAACCATAATTTTGGATCATTTTTTACCGCCCAAAAAAGCGCTTTCCCGCGCAGTCCTTGTTTTTCGAGTGCAACTATTCCATCATAAAGTTCACGAATCCTCTGTAAAATGGTTGGAAGTCCATCTTCGGTTAAAATATCCGCCTCTTCTTTCCTTCTTTTTGCGGCTTCTAAAATTACGGTTTCATCTATTCCAAAACTGAGTCCTCCAACTAATAAATCTTGTGGCGGTATGCGCTCGCCAGTAGGAGTAAATTGTTCATCTTCTGTAGAATTTTCAACCATAGATAGTCGGTAATTGGTAATTAAAGTACTGAATTATTAAGCGATTTAAGCCGAAAAGCAATCAAAAATTTTCCGCCTAACTTCTATCCATCTTCTTTTCACCACATCTCAAACGACGTAGTCGGCACGATATTTGTAGCTGCGCGATAATTTTCAGGGGATTTTTTATAAATAAAATACGCCGCCGCCGCAATCATCGCCGCGTTGTCGGTGCAGTATCTTAAGGAACTTGGATAACGAAATTTGATCGCCTCGCCAGTATTGCCTGTTTCATCGATTCGTTTTTGAATGGCCTCCCGCAGCCTTTTATTTGCCGAAACACCGCCGGCCAAATGTAACTCTTTTACATCCGGATGCGCCTTATAAGCGCTCATCAATTTCTCGGCCAGAACCTCCACAACCGCTTCCTGGAAACTCGCCGCCATATCCTTCTTGAATTCTTCATCCTGCTCGGTCAAAGGCGTTTTTTTCACTTCATTCAAAACCGCGGTTTTCAATCCCGAAAAACTGAAATCCAGACTTCCTTTTTCCAAAAAAATCCTCGGCAGTTTAAATCGCTCGGCATTTCCTCCCTCCGCCATGCGCGAAATCGCCGGCCCGCCCGGATATCCCAGCCCCAAAATTCTCGCAACTTTATCAAATGCCTCTCCCGCGGCATCATCCCGTGTCTCACCCAGCATCTCGAAATCACCATGTCCGCGCATCAAAATCAGCTCATTATGCCCGCCGGAAACAGTCAAAATCAACACGGGAAATTTGACAGTTGCGAGCGAAGCGAGCAACCCTTCCTTTTCCCAGCCACCAGCCTCCAGCCAATTCGAATAAATATGCCCCGCAATATGCTGCACCGGAATCAGAATTTTCCCCTTTGCATACGAAATAACATTGGCAGTTTCCGTACCGATTATTAAAGAACTCAACAGCCCGGGTCCGCGCGTGACCGCAACCGCATCAATTTCTTCCCAACCAATTTCAGCTTCAACGATAGCCTCTTCCAAAACAGGAATCATTTTCAAAACATGCTCCCTTGCGGCTACCTCCGGCACAACGCCGCCCGTCTTTGCATGCAGATCAATTTGGGAATAGATGACATTTGACAAAACTTTCCATCCGTCCTCCACGACAGCACAGGCGGTTTCATCGCAAGATGTCTCGATTCCCAGGATTTTCACGGGAGCATATTACTGGAAAATCGCGATGTATTAAAGTAGAATAAAGCATGTTTTTTCCTCAATCATTCCATGAAAACAACCGCAGTCGAAATAGTGGAAATTCTAAGAAAAGCCGGCCATGAGGCGTACTGGGCGGGCGGTTGCGTGCGCGATATGCTTCTTGGCATCAAGCCGAAAGATTTTGATATTGTTACTTCCGCAAAACCTGACGAAATTGAAAATCTTCTTGAGCATACCATCCCAGTCGGGAAAAAATTCGGTGTTATCCTTGCAATCAAAAACGGCCACCATTTTGAAATTGCCACTTTCCGCTCTGATGCGGGATATTCCGATGGGCGGCGTCCCGACGCGGTGGAATTTACAAGCGCCAAAGAGGATGCCAAACGCCGCGATTTCACAATCAATGCTCTTTTTTACGATCCTGTCGAAGACAAAATTTTCGATTTTGTTGACGGCCAAAAAGATATGCAGGATCGTCTCATCCGTTTTATCGGCGATCCGGAAAAGCGTATTAACGAGGACCATCTGCGTATTCTCCGCGCCGTCCGTTTTAAAAATACTTATGAAATGCAATATCATCCGGAAACTTACCGGGCCATAAAAAAGTATGTCCATCTCATTGAAAAGATTGCCAGAGAACGTGTTGCCGACGAGCTGAACAAAATGATTACGGGCAAAAATCCCGGCCGGTCTTTTGAGGAACTTTTTGAAATTGGCGCGCTGGAAATGATTATTCCGGAGTTGTGCCGCCTCAAAGGTTTGGCTCAGCCCCTGCAATATCACAGGGAAGGAGATGTATGGGATCACGCGATTTACGCGCTCGAAAGTCTGACGAAGGAGGAAGATGACCCAAATCCTCTTCCGGAAAAAAAGCCTTCGCTCGCGCTGACATGGGCGGTATTCCTCCATGATATCGGGAAATACGATACTTTCATGCGCGACAATGACAGAATCCGTTATGACCACCATGCGGAGGTCGGCGCGGATATCTCCCGCAAAATTCTCAACCGTCTCAAATTTCCCAAAAAAATTATCGATCGCGTCGACTGGCTGATCCGGCATCACATGATGATAACGCAGCTCATAGAAATGCCTGATGGCCGCCGCCGCCATTGGTTTCTTCAGCCGGGTTTTGAGGAACTTTTGGAAGTTTACCGCGCTGACGCGCTCGGCATAAAACCGATGGATCTTTCGTTGTATGAAAAAATAAAAAAACTTTACAAGCATGAAATTGCTGCATTGAAATTGATGCCGAAGCAATTGATTTCCGGTGAGGAAATAATGAAAATTTTGGGAATAAAGCCCGGCGAAAAAGTGGGAGAGATTATTGATGAACTAAGAGAGCAGCAGCTGGAAGGCAACATCAAAACCTCTGCCGAAGCAAAAAAATTCCTCAAAAAATTTCTTTCAAATAGCAGGGCTCGCAGTAAATAGTTTCTTGCTCCAAAACTTTATAGTTTTCCCTTCGCCCTCAAAAATTTCCAGTATTCTATTTTCAATAGCGCCATGCTGCCTACGCCGGTGATGAAAAACACTATTGAAACAATCAGTCCCGCATAATAGGGGATAAGGCCGACGATGTAATAAATCAGCAACCCCAAAACCAGCATTCCAAACAATTTTATTCGTGAAATTTTCTTCCGATAATCAAAAATATATGCGGACAGCCATGCTGCCACAAATACTTTGGTGAAGAAAAATACCACGATCAACATTCCAAGAATTATCATGGCGATAGGCACGCCGATTACCGTAATTATCAGAATCATCGCGGCAATAAAACTGCCGGCCAATGTCAGCAGCCCGACTCCGAAGGATTTTAACAGTTGAGTGCGCGCAAGCAGGGCGGCCCGGGTAACCATTTTCGGCATGAAAGCCGATACCAAAGCCAACAAAACCAGTGCCGCCAGAAAGCTGAATAGTTTTTGGACTACCAGGAAAAACGTAATATCCTCAAGCAGACTCGCCCTCTCAAATTCATTAAAACTGATTTTACCCTGCACTACTCCGGCAGGCACATCCGCCTCAAGTATTGCGGAATAATTGAGATTGCCGTTTATTCTTGCCGATGGCGAAATCATAAAATCATTTTCCACCGTTACAATAACATCTCCATGCACGCTCCCATTCAAAATCAGCACGCCAAAAATTCCGCGCATATCCTCCGCAATTTCTCCTTCCACAGTCAGGATTCCCGCGGCCCCGACAAGACTTCCGCCAACTTTTGCATTCCTGCCGACATCAATTTGTCCGCCGGCGGTCACTATGTCGTCGCCAACGTATCCAAACAACAGCACCTGTCCGCCGATCACCCTTACATCTCCGCTTATATTACCGCTAACCGTAACCCTGCCGCCCGTTACCACGAGATCATCGCGCACATTTCCGTTAATCACAACCTGTCCGCCCGCGACATAAACATCTCCGTCAACATTACCGTCCACCTGCGCATGTCCGGCAACAACATATATGTCATCATCAACATCATTGGAAATAATTACATTTTCGCCCGATTCAAAACCCACTGCCAAAACTTCAGGAGCCGTCAAAACCATCAGCATCATTCCCAAAAAAATTCCAAAAATTTTTTTTGCCGCCACGACATCCGTTTTCATAAACTCACTATATCAGAACTCATTTTTCCAGCAAGCAGTGTTTTTCCAGCAAGCAGACATTCTCAATATGGAAAGTATGCGGAAACATATCGACCGGCTGGACTTTTTTAAGCATAAAGCCGTGCCTCTTTAGCTGATCGCAATCTCTGGCCAAAGTAGCCGGATCACAGGAAACATAAACCAGTTGATTTGCTCCAAGGCCGCCGATTATGTCGATCAGATTTCCAGTCAGACCGGCCCGCGGAGGATCCACGACAATCAGGGAAGGCTTTTGCCGGATTGCCGGCAAATTTTCCACCACATCGCCGGTGTTAAATTCAATATTGGATATGTCATTTCTCTGCGCGTTTTTTTTTGCCGCTTTCACCGCTTCTTCATTCAGCTCTATTCCCAAAACTTTTTCCGCATGTTTGGCCATAAATAGTCCGATTGTTCCGATGCCGCAAAAAAAATCAAGCACCAGTTCTTGAGGCCTACTTGAAGCCATTTTCAAGACATTGTTATACAAAATTTCCGCCTGAAAAGTATTTACCTGAAAGAACGCCTGCGGCGAAATCGTAAAATCCAATTCATCGCCATTTTCCAATATCATTTTTTCCGTGATCGCCGGCCTGCCATAAAGCATGGTCTCTTTTATTTTATTGGGCATGCCCCGCCGGCTGATTATGCTCAAATGGAAAATGGAAACAACTTCTTTGAAGCCCGCCATCAATTCCACAAATTTTTTCAATCCTTCTGCAAGATTTTTTGGAATCTGATCGGAAGTGTTTAGAATAACCATTACTTCGCCTGTGCGCTTGCAGTCGCGGATAATCAATGATCGCAAAAATCCTTCGCCGTTTGAATATTTGAATGGCGGCCACTTCAATTTTTTAACTAATTCCCGTGCGGAGTTTACAATTTTTACCGACAATTCCGACTGCAAATGGCATTCATTTATATCAAGAATGTCAAACCTGAAACCAGGCTGATGCAGTCCCAAAGTAAAATTCATTTTGGAATCATAACCGAAGGTGAATTCCATTTTATTGCGGTAAAAAAACCGATCCTTTGAACCGATTATTTTTTCCACCGGAGGATTTGGAATTTTGCCGATGCGCTCAAGTGCATCAATCACATGCTGCTGTTTGAACGCGAGCTGTTTTTCATAAGGCATAAACATCATCTGGCAGCCGCCGCACGCTCCGGAATAAGAGCATCGCGGTTTTATCCGGTCGGTTGATGGCGTGACAATTTCAGTCAGATTTGCCTCTGCATAATTATTTTTAATTTTGAAAAAAGAAGCGCGTACCCGGTCTCCCGGCACGGTTTTTTCCACAAAAACAGTCATGCCGTCATGTTTGCCGATACCTGCCCCGCCGAAAGCCAGCCTCTCAATATCAAGCTCAATGATTTGCCCTTTTTGTCTGTTGGTCATCGTAATTGGGAGCTTAATACAAAGGGTCATGGTTGGACAAGTCCGCCATACCGTGTCACCCGTAACCAGTCGAAGGATGTAATGATGTCGGCTGCTATTGAAGATAAAACCTGGATTCTGCCTCTCTTATCCCAAAATACCCGGGATTTTCTCCCACATAATCCATAAATTTTTCGCGCGCCGGCATTCGCATCTCCATTCTTATCAAATTTTTCCGCAAATTCTCGAAACATCGCCGTGCCATCCTCGTAATCATGTTCCAAATCGCTTCTGCCAAAAACCGACTCCACAAACGCTTCCACCAGCGCCTCATTTTGGATTTCATTTTTCCGGTGCGCCAATTCATGCGCCAACACATGCACCAATCTCATAACCGGATGCATCAGCATGATAGGATCGACAAACGTCCCATCTTCTTTCGACTCTCCGACCACATTCCCATCAAAAACTTGAAAATAAATATCACCCAAATCAATTTCCACATCGTCGCCAATTTTGGCTTTGACCATCGCCAAAGCCCTATTTAGGTTTTGGGAAGCCTGCTCCGGATCAACGATTTCTTTCCCACCAACTGTTTTTCCACCGTCTGCCAGCGCATTCAATGCCTGCTGCGCGGTAATTTGAGCAGTAGTTGAAACGGCATAATCCAGCCCCGAAGCCCTGTTTGGGTCTTGTTCCCTGATAGTTTTCATCAGGACATTATACCATTTTATTTGTTTTCCTCAAAGTGTTCCTTAAAGAACCACTTGATAAGATTCCAGTTGTTATCGCGCGGAAGCAGGGTGTAGGCGTGATTTTGGCCCTCACAGTCAGGTTTTGGCTCGCCGGCAGCCGCTGCAGACGCAAGCATCGCCGCGCAATTCTCGGTGGTAACATATGGCGGCACAAAGAGCACATTCGCGGAATGCATGACCGACATTGAATCGATGTCGTAATTTTGATAGCGGAAAAAGAACGCCAGGGCTTCATCAAGCGAAATATCCGTCTCTGTCTTATTCAAAACAGTCTTAACGATCTGATAAATAGTATCGGCATCCCCAAAACCAAAATTTCTGGCTTTGTCCTGGATCGCCGCCAAAATCTCCTGCTGTCTTTCCGCCCGCGAAAAATCCGATGTGGTTTTGCGGCTCCGTGCAACCCTTAAAGCCTGCACTCCGCCCAGATGATGATCCCCCTCGTCATAATGCAGCGTACTGGCGATACCGTTATCTACGACTTTATACGACGGATCCACCAGTGGCGCTGTCAGATGGATATCAACGCCTCCGATCAGATCCACCACATCAATAAACGCGTACATGTCGATCAGAATATATTTGTCCACATTGTAACCGCTGATTTTTGTAACGGCCTTTTTCAGCTCCGGCATGCCATAATAATAGGCCAATGAATTTATTTTGCGCCCGTTATACATCAAATCCCTCGGAATGCTCACCATGCTGATAGACCGCCTTTTATCATCCAAATGCGCCAAAATCATCGTGTCCACATTCATTCCCTGTTTTCCGGTTACAAGAATATTCAAAACGCCTTCATTTTTACTTATCTCATTGCCATAATCAGGCACGCTGTCAGGGATATCTAAAGTTTTTTTTTTGAGAATCGGATCGAAAAAGAGCAGATTTTCAGCGTTGGTTCCATCCGGCTTTACTATATTGACTACGCCGGTGGACTTTTCAACCACGATGGAACTGATATGTTTTTTCCCTTCATAAAGATCAAAATAGTACCTCTGATTGTCCTCGCGCGGCTTGGAAGACATGCTCATTTTGCCCTGCTTCAGGAGCAATTGAAAACCGCCGTCATTTATGGAATTTTTTAAATTTTCCATTACATCAGCCACTTTTTTCTGCGTGGAGTTTTGATAGTCCAGCTTTTTTAGGAACGGAGGCAGCGCTGATTTCAGATCGGTCGCCTGGATAGTCGCCAAACTATTTTTGGTATCTACAAGCCAAATTGCACGGGTGTCGGTATGCAGAACTATTTCTCCGATCAATTCACCGGACTTGTTATAAACGGAATAGGTATATTTTAAATCGCTGTCTTTATAAAGTGGATTCAGTTTGAATCCGAGCTGTTTAAGCGCGGTTTGCGTTTCGGGCAGCTTGATAGCCTCTCCGATTTGTTTCTTTTTTTTAAGCAGTTCTTGACCGTCAGCAAGAAGATTTTCGACATTTTTCTTTAGAAATTTAATCAGCTCATCTTCAAATTCTTCAAAAGAGTCATATGTTTTTTTCTTTTTTTCATTGATGGTTTTGAATATCAACACCCCATCATCTTTTGAAAGATAAAAGGTTGCCAGGCCGTCATGTTTATTGGTATGAACATTGAGAATATGTGCTTCGTCATCCTGAATTAAAGGCATCAGCATGAGCTTATTTCCAGAAAGGAATGTTGAGAATTTTTTTGAACCGGCTAGATTTGTCAGCAAAGATTTATTGAAGCTTAATTTTTCTTTCACCGCTTTATCGGAAACCAGACTTTCCAGATATTGAAACATCGCCATCTGCAATTCATCTTCATTTTTTTCCTCATCATCAATATCAGCCTCCAGAGAAGAATAATCCGTTGTTTGCATCCCCAGATACATGCGTGCATCATTCAGATCCTGGCCGATTTTGATATATGAATCCTTGATTTGGCCGATTTCAGTGATCAAAGAAGTGTCCTTTCCTTCCAGCAGATCAAAAGTGCCAAAGACGCTCTGAACTTGTATATACATACCCAAAAATAGAATGATTGCCAGACTGAAAATGATATTTCTTTTTGTGAAGTATCGCTTTAAATTGCGAAATTTCAGTTGTTTCAGAGATTTCTTAAGTTTTTGCATCGCGAATTTCTTGCTAAATTTTCTGCTAATCTAAAACGGCCAGCAAATCATAGGCAAATTGGCTCTCCTTTGCAAACCAAAACCAGGAACTGATGAAAATTTCTTACGAACTTCTTGAAATTTGGTAATTCCTTGGCTAAAGTTGCCTGGCGTTACTGTTTTTATGGTATTTTTGACACTGTGAATAATTGCGCACAGTCCGTACGCCATTTCGCACTGTTGTGCACCGGCCACTTAAAACTTGCGGGTATCGTATAAAGGCTATTACCACAGCCTTCCAAGCTGTTGATAGGGGTTCGATTCCCCTTACCCGCTCCAAACAGTAAATCGCGATTTTTCGGACGCGGCGGCCCACGGAAAACCCAATTCCACGGCGGCTTTTTGGCCGATGATGTGGAAGTTCGAGCCAATTTTTTGCAGAAAGCTTCGCTTTTCTTCTAAATTTCCAGAATCAACGTAGTTGATGGCTTGGTGAGCCGACAAAATCCATTCTTTAAAGAGTTCGAGCCAACGGAGTCCTCTTCCGCCGGATTCTTTTAAATTCTCTTTGATTTCAATTTTACGGTTTAAGATTTTTTTCTTAGTTTCGGTATATTCTTCATTGGTTATGGCTTGCTCAAGGTAGGCATCGAGGAGACGAATTTGCTTTCCCTCTAACGCCTTGAGTTCCATTTTGATTTCACCGGCGGAAGAGGACGCAACGGTCGAAGCCTCCTTGTAATCTTGTTCCCACTGTTTCATAAATTTTTCTTTCCAGTCATCACTCAAAGCAACTTTTTGAAAAAGCTCGTTGAGCTGTTTAACCAGTTCTCTCTCTTCAACATATTTCTGAGTGCAAACACGGTTCTTTTTGGTGCAGCGGTAATAGATGTACGTGCGGCCTGATTTTTTAATTTTCTTTTCAGCGGTTATTGCTCGGCCGCACTCTCCACAGCTAAAGATTCCACAAAAAGCAAAAGAATTGTTGTCTTTTGCTTTTTGTGGCTTAGATCGCTGCTCTATTACCCGCTGCACCTTATCAAAAAGTTGCTTTGAGATTATTGGCTCGTGAGAACCTTGGTAGGCTTCGCCCTTTCTTGTGATGACGCCATAATAGAATGGATTTTGTAACATGCCCTCAATTCTTGAGAGTACCAAAGCATCATTAGTACGTCGGCTCACCAAGCCCAAAGAAAGCGACAATTTTTGTAAATTTTCTAGTGTTGAATCTCCAGTGGCATACGCCTCAAATAGCGCGCGAACTGCTTTCCATCTTTCAGGGTCTTTAACGATGGTGTGATGCCTCAATTCATTCAAATACCCTACAGGAGCGAGTCCGGGCAGTTCGCCGCGCCTTAACTTTTGGCGTATGCCACGTTTAATGTTTTCACTCAAATTATCAATGTAATATTTACTTTGCCCAAAAGCGATATTGAGCATGAACTTTCCTTGAGGCGTTGAATCAAACCAAAAGGTAGGGAATTTTAGCGTTCCTATCTTCGCTTCGTCTACGAGATAGATGATTTTTCCACCATCTACGCTATTTCTTGCCAATCTGTCTGGATGCCACGCTAAAATTCCTATGTTATCCAAATGACCGCCAAGTTCTATTTTCTCGATCATCTTATTAAAAATCGGTCTGCCGGGCACCTTTGCCGTTTTGCTTTCGATAAATTCCTCAATGACTTCCAGTTTTTCTTTAACGGCAAATTCTCGTAACTCCGTAAGCTGCCCTTCAATAGAGAGAACTTGGCGGTCATCTTCATCCGTTGATTTTCTGGCATAGATAAAATACTTCATAGAGCTTTATTGGTTATAGCTTTTGGGCAAACCGCGCTTTCCAACTTTTGAAAAATATCAATGATGAAAAGCGCGGAAAAATTGTCGCTTTCTTTGACTGGAAATTTAGAAGTTTTGCCTTCGGCAAAAAGCAAAAAATTGGCTATAAAACCGAATGGTATCCTGTTCATTTTACCATTCGGTTTTATTCCGCGCTCCGCGCGGCGAACTTCCACATCATCGGCCAAAAAGCCGCCGTGGAATTGGGTTTTCCGTGGGCCGCCGCGTCCGAAAAATCGCGATTTACTGTTTGGAGCTGCTTGTATGACGAAGTTCGGACTCATTTTAAAGCATCTGGAGGCTAGCCTCCAGAGATTTTTTGAAAGACTGACTGGAACCCGCGCCAGCGTGCGTTGAAAGGGGGCAACGCACGCTGGCGCACTGATGTGCTGAGCCTCGCGCCGCCCGAAAGGGGGCGGGCGGCGCGCAAAAAAAGCCACGCTCAAATCTCCTCCTTTTTCGGGGCTGGTGAATTTGTTTTCTATATGAGGAGTAATCGGCATAATGTCACTTAAAATCTGTAGACTCATAATAGACAATGAGTAAAATGTAGTCAATAAATGTCGCACCTATATGAACAATATTCAAATTAAATTTGGCCAAAGAGTTAGAGAAATTCGCAAACAGAAGGGGTTTTCTCAAGAAGAATTGGCTACAAAATCGGGTTTACATAGAACCTATATTAGTGACATAGAAAGAGGCGATCGTAATGTTTCATTAAAGAATGTTGAAAAAATAGCCAAGGCTTTACGTGTACCAATTGGTAATCTACTAACAGACTAGCCTAATGAATAAAACCAACGGAGAACTTGAAAAGAAATTATGGGCGGCAGCAGATAGCCTCAGGGCAAACTCAAGCCTGAAATCACACGAATACGCGGTTCCGGTGATGGGGCTGATTTTTTTGCGTTATGTAGACAGTAAGTTCGAGATAGCTGAGGAGGAATTAAAAAAGAAATTGGAAGGTAGCCGTAGAGGTGGTGAACTCACGCCAGAGTATTTTCAGGCTGAAGGCGTTATGTATGTGCCGGATGAAGCCCGTTATAAACATCTTCTCAATTTACCGGAAGGTGAAGATATAGGCAGAGCGATAAACGAGGCAATGAAATTAATTGAAAAATACAACAAAGAGCTTGAAGGGGTGCTCCCGAAAAATTACACAAAACTTGAAAATCACATCCTTATAACGCTTCTCAAGAGTTTTTCGCAAATTTCAATCGGAGACGGCGATATTTTCGGGAAGATTTACGAGTATTTTCTTGGTCATTTTGCGATGACAGAGGGGCAGAAGGGCGGAGAGTTCTTTACGCCAACTTCAATTGTGAAACTGATTGTAGAGATTATAGAGCCGTATCACGGCAGAATTTTTGATCCTGCTTGTGGTTCCGGCGGTATGTTTGTACAAAGTGCCAACTTAATACGGGAACAAAAGAAAAATCCTTCGACTGAAATTACGGCATACGGACAGGAAAAAGTTGAGGAAACAATGCGTCTTTGTAAAATGAATCTCGCTGTTCATGGGTTGGAAGGTCAAATAAAAATGGGAAATACTTTTTACGAGGATTTACACGATTGCGTAGAGCGATTCGATTTCGTCATGGCAAACCCGCCCTTTAATGTCTCCGGTGTAGACGGTGAAAAAATCAAGGATGACCCTAGATATAAATATGGAATACCAAACGCGAATAACGCAAATTATTTATGGATTCAAGTTTTTCTGAATTCTTTGAATAAAAACGGTAGGGCTGGTTTTGTAATGGCAAATTCTGCTTCAGACGCAAGGAATCATGAAATGGAAATCAGAAAAAAAATTGTTGAGGACGGATATGTGGATGTAATGGTCTCAGTATCACCGAACTTCTTTTACACGGTAACTTTGCCGGTAACTCTTTGGTTTTTTGATAAAGGAAAGGTTAAAACAGACCGTAAGGACAAAATTTTGTTTATAGATGCACGCAACATTTTTAGACAGATAGACCGAGCTCATCGTGATTGGACTGAGGAGCAGATTGATGAAATTGCTGGAATTGTTAGAAGCTATCGAGGAGAGAGTGGAGCCAAACCTTATCAGGATGTGAAAGGGCTTTGCAAAGTGGCTACCGTAGAAGAATTACGAGCTCAAGGATATTCTTTAAATGCTGGAAGATATGTCGGCGTTGCAGAAAAGGAAGAAGACAAATATGACTTTAAAGAAAGGCTCGCGGAGTATAGAAACGAGCTTGATAAGCTCACGAAAGAGGCTCATGGACTTGAGTCTCAAATTGATAAAAATTTAACTGAATTACTGAAATAAAATGGATAAAAATTATTTTGGATTTATCGATGAAAGTGGAAATTCCAGACAGGAACGGTTCTTTGGCTTAGGACTATTGTTGATTGATGACGAGATTGGAGATTTTTACGATGCTATGAAACCGTTTTATGACAGAGCCTGTGATATTGCGCGTCTTGGTAAGGCCGAACGGGTGACTAATCTTAAAAGGGAAGGTGATTTAGAACAGGTGGCTGAGATTGCGCGTAGCAATAGACGGTTTGAGCTTAAATTCAAGTATATCAATCATACGAACAATGCTATCTATAAAGCTCTGGTTAATAAATATTTTGAATTTAGTCGAGTCAGATTTTGTGCTTTTGTTATTGATAGATTAGACCCGAAGTTTCCGGCCACTGATTTGGAGCCCTGGGATGTATATATTCATAGGGCCGCAATGTTGATTGCAAATAACACAAGGAATATTTCACCTTGTGGACTTTGCGTTTTGGCTGATGACTTAACAAAGCCAAAGACGGTTACAAAATCATTTGAGCAATCTTTGAGAGACGCAATTATTTCAAAATTGAAAGGGGCAAAATGTGATTTATTTGGCATTTCGAGACTCGAATCGCATTCGTCTTTATTGTTGCAAGTTGTAGATATAATGCTTGGCGCTGTGATGTTTGATTTTAAGAAAAGAACAGGTCTTATATCTGAGAAACAAGGAGCGAAACAGGCTCCTGTAGCACAAGAAATCAGAAACAATTTAGAGGCAAAGGATTTATCGCTTAATGCCACCTACCATAAGCCAAATTATTTTTCTGTTTGGCAATATCAAAAGAAATAAAAAGGGTGGGTCATGGACAAGAGACCCACACCCACCTTTACTTAAAGTATATGCTTAAACGTTAATTATAGTCAATAACACAAGAATAAATGTCAGAAGAATTTAAATGCCCATTTTGTCAGAATCTACCAGCTGAACTTAGAAAAATACCATCAAAAGATGTGTATGTTGCAACCTGCAGACTTTGTGGGAATTACAAGGTAACAGAAGAATTTTGTAAGTGGTCAAGAATAGAAGATGTAAATCTTATAATTCGCAAAAGTGATGAGGCGGAAAAGTATCCAATAGGTGATATTCAAGGAGCAATTCATGAACGCAATCTCGACGAGGTAATACCGTTTATAGGTTGGGACAGCACGCCAGAAAGTGAATTTATGAACATTAAAGAATTCATGCAATCGGTTCAAATTCCGCAAAACCCATCGCAAAAAATCGATAAGTTATTGGAGAATCTTGATAACGCCAGTAATTCAAAAATCGGGAAAAACTTAGGATTAAATTTAGATATGGGTGGTAAATGGTGTTATGCCAGTGACAGGACAGAGTTCTTATTCATTTTAAATGCCGCAAAAGAAAGAAAATATTTTTCGGAGGCTGAATTTTCAAAAACTAATGAGAAATATTTTATAGTCCTCTCGGTGAAGGCATGGGACCGAATCGAAGAAACAAAAAAAGTAAACCGGAAATCAAAACAAGGGTTTATTGCATGCTGGTTTACTGATCCGCCAAATCCCAATAATCAGGCTATTGTTGATGGAATTAAAAACGCTGGTTATGAGGCTATGATTTTACAAGGAAAACATTTTCCGGAAACAGTAATTTCGAAGGCATTGGGTGAAATAAAGAAAAGCCGTTTTGTAGTAGTGGATTTAACCGGAGAACGGAAAAGCGTATTTTTCGAAGCCGGTTATGCTCTAGGTATAAATATTGATGTGCTTTTCGTTGTCGAAAAAGAATATTGGGATGCCAACAAAACGTCTTTGGAGTTTTATGTGAAAAATTACAATATTAAAGCATATAGTTCGCCAGCAGAGCTACAAGAAATTGTGGAAACGGCAATTGCTGAACGCATAAGTTAATTTTTCTATGAATCAGAAAAAAGTAAAAACAGGATGGATAAAAATGAAATTATCCCAAATTGCAGACATAAATGCTAGTTCTATAAAAAAAGATTTTTGGCATTCAAAAATTCAATATGTTGATATTTCATCTGTTGGTACTGGCACTTTAGAACAAACAACTGAATTGGAATTATCTGAGGCTCCAAGTCGAGCAAAAAGATTGGTGAAGAATGGAAGTATTATAATGGCGACTGTACGCCCAAATAGACGCTCTTTTTACTATTTTAAAAACCCAGATGATAAAATCGTAGTCTCTACAGGTTTTGCGGTAGTAGACGCTAGAGAGAATACAGACTCGCGCTTCTTGTATTACTTGTTATCATCAAAAAACTTTACTGATTATTTAGTTTCAAGAGCAAAGGGTGCGGCTTATCCTGCGGTTGATGCAGAAGTTTTTAAGAACGCAGAGTTAGTTCTTCCACCTCTCGAATATCAACAGAAAACGGCTTCTATCCTTGCGGCTTTTGATGATCTAATTGAAAATAATTCAAGACGTATAAAAATTCTCGAGCAGACTGCGCAACTAATTTACAAGAAGTGGTTTGTAAATTTTCGATTCCCCGGGCATGAGGATGTAAAATCTGGGGAAATACCAGCAGGGTGGCGAAAATCTACTATCGGAGACATCATGGTTTTTAATTATGGTAAAGCTTTGAAGGCCTCAGAAAGAGAAAATGGGAATGTTTTAGTATACGGTTCTAGCGGGGTTGTAGGTACTCATAACAAGGCTTTAGTTCCTGCACCAGGAATTGTAGTAGGGCGAAAGGGTAATGTAGGTAGCGTATTTTGGGTCTCTAATGATTTTTATCCGATAGATACCACATTCTTCATCACCACAGATTTGAGTTTACTTTATTGCTATTTTCTTTTTAAAAATGAACACTTTATTAGTGGAGATGCTGCCGTACCTGGATTAAATAGAAACCATGCATATTCTAAGAAAATTGTGGCACCCCAAAGTCAGATATTAAGGAACTTTGAAAAGATTGTCGGGCCAATTTTTAGCGAAGTTAATGCTTTAAACTGGCAAAATTTGAAATTAGCAAAAATTAGAGATTTTCTTTTGCCAAAACTTATAAAAGGGACTGTTAACATACGATAATGAAAATACTTAAAATTGAATTTACAAACCATCCAATATTGAAAAACCTTAGTTTTGATTTTCAAGTTGATGGGCATATGAAAGATATAACGCTGCTGGTAGGTGAAAATGGCTGCGGTAAGACACTGTTTCTTGAAGAGATTTTTAAAATTGTGAATGGAGGTATTATTCCTTGGAACGACAAAATAGGCAGAAGAATTACAGTTAAATATTCGGAAGAAGAGAGAGCCGCCTTTTCCTTACCAGATTGTCATCTTGTTATCGATTATGATGAAAGTCGCGGAACTAAATGGACAGCATTAAAAATTTTAGACATTAATGGAAATGATCTTACGCCACAACATCATGCAAAATTTCAACAAAATGACGATAAAAATCCGGGGAAACAGTTTAAATGCGCTTACTCAACTGTGGAAATTAACTTTGCAGTTGATGAAATTGCGGCAATAAAAGCTTCAAGCACTGATGAGACTAAAAAACCCAAAAGTAAATCTAGCGTTAATATAGCAACTGAAATAGCACAGCTACTTGTGGATATCAAAACTCAAGATGATGCAGCATTGGGGCGATGGATGAGGGAAAATCAAGGAAAAACGGTCAAAGTAGAATGTCCTGAAGGAAAATTAGATAGATTCAAAAAAGCTTATTTAAAGATGTTTGAAGGAAAAGAATTATTTGAAATAAGAGCGCATGAAGGGAAACACAAAATAATTTTTAAAGATCTCGAAGAATCAGTTGAATTTGGAATTTCAGGACTTAGTTCAGGAGAAAAACAAGTAGTTTATAGAATGGGATATCTTTTGCGCGACTTAAAGCATCTTGCGGGTGGGATGATATTGATTGATGAACCGGAACTCAGCTTACATCCAAGATGGCAAATAAAGTACATTGATTTTATTCGTGACATTTTCTTTGATGGTGATGAAGAGCCGATACAATTCGTTATTGCTACACACTCTCCTTATTTTTTAAAAAGTTCTTCTATGAGGGAAGTGGGGGTTGCAACTTTTACAAGAAAGAAAGGTAATATTGTAATTGAGAGGCCGGATGAGCATTCCTGGAGTCTATTAAGTCATGGACCA
Organism: Candidatus Peregrinibacteria bacterium; assembly: GCA_016186245.1. Classification (GTDB taxonomy): domain Bacteria; phylum Patescibacteriota; class Gracilibacteria; order UBA1369; family LOWO2-01-FULL-3; genus JACPLZ01. The sequence goes on from JACPLZ010000046.1 coordinate 22,212, forward strand.
ACTCTGGGAGAAATAAATTACTATGCCTTTAAATTACCTTCCATTGAATTCCATAACGACCTTTACGCATATCTACAAGAACAAAACAGTAAGCCAAAAATCTTGGATATCGAAAATTGGTTTGTATCAAAAGGTCAAACAAAGGAAAAGAAGTGGCGAGATTCCACAAGTGGACAACAAGTTGAGGAAACTTTAATAACTTGCATCAGAAACAAAATACATCATGGCGATAATCAGGATAGACCCGATTTTAGTAATGCAGAATTAGAAGATTCCATCCGAAGAATGATAAAAATGATCACTTAAAATTATGAATAACTATTCCGAGGATTTTCTCGTCGAACAACCAGCAATAAAAGTCTTTGCAGAGTTGGGTTATGAAACTCAGAACTGTTTTGATGAAAAATTTGGAGACAATCCTACGCTCGGACGAAAAGAGATGAATGACGTGGCGCTTTTGCCTCGTTTGGAAGCCGCTTTGGAGAAAATCAATCCGCAATTACCACGTAAAGCTCTGCAAATGGGCGTACAGGAGATTTTGAGAAGTCGTGGACACTTGGGCTTTGCGCAAGCCAACAAAGAGCTATACGGACTGATAAAGAACGGTATCAAGGTGAGTGTTGTTGACGATGAGACAACAGAAAATGAAGATTACACCGTGAAAGTGGTAGATTTTAACAATCCAGACAACAACAATTTCTTTTTAGGTTCACAGTTCTGGATTGCCGGAGAGATGTATAAACGTCGTGCCGACCTTGTGGGCTTTGTGAATGGGTTGCCGATGATTTTTATTGAGCTCAAGGCTTCACATAAAAATTTAAAACACGCTTTTAACGATAATTTCAGAGATTATAAAAGCACTGTGCCTCAGCTTTTTTGGTTCAACGCTTTTGTTATTATTTCCAACGGCATTGAAACAAAAATCGGCTCGATTACTTCGGAGTGGGAACATTTTAATGATTGGAAGAAAATTAACAATGAAGGAGAAAAAGGCGTTGTTTCGATGGATACGATGTTTAAAGGAACATGCGAGAAAAAGAAATTTTTGGATATTCTCGAAAATTTTATTCTTTTTGACAATCCACATGGCGACATTGTGAAGGTGCTTGCCAGAAATCACCAGTTTTTAGGCGTAAACGGTGCGATTGAAGATTTTTCTAAAGCTAAAAAATCAGATGGAAAAATCGGTGTGTTTTGGCACACACAAGGAAGCGGAAAGAGTATTTCGATGGTGTTCTTTGCTCAAAAAATTCTCAGAAAATTTGAAGGAAATTACACTTTTGTTGTAGTAACCGACCGGCAGGAGCTTGATGGGCAAATTTACAAGCAGTTTGCGAGTGCAGGCGTAACAACAGAGGAGGAAGATAAAATTCACGCAAACAGCAGTCGACATTTACAAGAGCTTTTACAGGAAGACCACAGGCTTGTTTTTACTTTGATTCAGAAATTCCGAACTGAAAGACAGGGCGAAGTTTATCCAGAGCTTTCAGGGCGAGACGATATTATTGTTATGACCGATGAAGCTCACAGGAGCCAATATGAAGTTTTTGCTTTGAACATGAGAAATGCTTTGCCAAAAGCAAATTTCATTGGGTTTACCGGTACGCCATTAATTAAAGGCGAATCTGAAAAAACCAAAGAAGTTTTTGGTGATTATGTCAGCGTTTACAATTTTAGACAGTCAATCGAAGACAAGGCGACGGTTCCGCTTTATTACGAAAATCGGATTCCAGAGCTTCAACTCAAAAATCAGGATTTGGAAGACGACCTCGAAAAGCTCATTGAAGAAGCGGAACTGGATGAAGCTCAGGAGGAAAAACTCGAAAAAGAATTTGCTCGCCAGTATCACCTTATTACTCGCGAAGACAGGCTCGAAAAGATTGCCGAGGACATTGTAAATCACTTCTTTAATCGTGGAGAGAGAGGCAAAGCGATGGTTGTTTCGATTGATAAAACAACAGCGTTCCGAATGTACGATAAAGTCCAAAAATACGTAAATTTGTATATTGAAAAACTCGAAGGAGAGCTGAAAGGCGCTGATGATGAAAAGTGGGAGCAAACTGTTATTAAGCTTAAAGAAGCTAAGGAAACAGATATGGCGGTTATTGTGAGTCAGGAGCAAAACGAGATTGAAAATTACAAAGCCAAAGGGATTGATGTAACCCCTCACAGAAAGCGCATGGTAAAGGAGGATATGGAAAAAAAATTTAAAGATTCAGAGAGTCAGCTTCGAATAGTGTTTGTTTGCAATATGTGGCTTACCGGTTTTGATGTGCCTTCGCTTTCGACAATTTATCTCGATAAGCCAATGAAGAATCATTCGCTTATGCAGGCGATTGCCAGAGCAAACAGAGTTTTTGAGGACAAAAATAACGGACTGATTGTCGATTATATTGGGGTATTCAGGAGCTTGCAGAAAGCGCTTTCAATTTACGCCACAGACCAAAGCGGTGAATTTAATGAAGATGACGGTCCGATTTTGCCGAAAGAGGATTTGATTGAAGAACTCAAAAAGGAACTTGGAAGAGCGCAGGAGTTTTGTAAAGACCATCGCGTTGATGTTTCCTTGATTATGAAATCTGAGCCGTTGGAGCGACTTGGTTTACTTGAAAAGGCTGTTGATAACATTTTGATCACAGAGGAGAGTAAGAAAAATTATTCAGCAATTGTGAATACAGTTGGCCGACTTTTTAAGGCTATTTTACCGGATAAAAGAGCGAATGAATTCTTGGAGGAAGTAACGGCTTTAAAAGTGATTTTAGCTCGTATTCAGGATTTGGAGCCCAAAGCGGACATTGACGAGGTAAGAGAGCAGATTGAAGACCTTCTGGACGAATCAATCGAGACAGGCGGTTATAACATTACGACACTTGCAAAAATAGACCTTAGTCAGATTGATTTTGAAAAATTGCGTGAGTATTTCCAGAAAAAACAAAAAAATATCGCTGTCGAGGCTTTGAAAACGAAACTTGAGGAAAAACTCAAGGAGATGGTCAAAATCAATCCGTCCCGCATGAAGTTTATGGAAAAATTCCAGATGTTGCTTGATGAGTATAATCTCGGCTCTCAAAATATCGAATCATTGTTTGATAAGCTGGTGGCTCTTGTAAATGAGCTTTCAGATGAAGAAAAGCGCCATGTCTCTGAAAAATTGACTGAGGAGGAATTGGCTTTATTTGATATTCTTTCAAAGCCGGATTTGAAAGACAAGGAACGAAAACAAGTGAAAAAAGCAGTCAAAGATTTATTGAACAAATTGAAGTGGGAAAAATTAGTGATGGACTGGAAAAAGACTCAACAAAGACGGGCTTCTGTGATTGTTACTGTTCGTACTGTGCTTGACGATAATCTGCCCAGAAGTTACGAAAAGAAAATTTATGAGCAGAAGTGTGATGCTGTATACAAACATTTGTACGATAGTTATGAGGGAGCTGGAAAATGTATTTATGCAAATGCATAACTTATTATAAATTAGCACCAAAAAATATGAGATCAGCTACACAATTTATATTCATAAAAGAAAATCAATTTAAAAAAGACCTTGAGAAAAAAAGGTTAATCGGAATGAAAGACATCAGTCGTGAAGGAAAACACGGTTTTTTAAGAGAAGCGTGGACGTTTATGGTGCAACATAATCTTGAGACTAAAGTATTTGTGATTGAAAGATTAAGAAGGGCGGAAATTCAAGGGACAACCGTACATAAAAAGATAAAAATCGGAGACATTGAATATAGAGTTGGTTATTACATCGTTGGTCATATACGAAAAGCAAAAGGACGTTGGATGTGGGGCCAATTTTGCCCGTTAATTCCACAGAGGGATTTTGATAAATTGATCAAGAAAGCTCGGAAGGAAAAAACTATAATTTAATTCCATGTCTCAATACTACAATCCCCACCGCACACGAAACCTCTACATTCCCAAGAGCAAGGAGCCGTTCAAAGTCTCACGCTCAAAAATCGACCTATTCATCGAATGTCCGCGCTGTTTTTACATTGATCGCAGGCTTGGAACAGGAAGACCTCCTGGTTATCCATTCTCGCTCAATTCTGCCGTTGATACGCTTCTTAAGAAAGAGTTTGATATTCATCGCGCGGCGAAGTCCGCGCATCCGATTATGGACGCTTACGGCGTGAATGCGGTACCATTCAAGCATGAAATGATGGATGAGTGGCGTGAGAATTTCAAGGGTGTTCAATTCCTACATAAGCCAACAAATTTAATCATTACTGGTGCTGTTGATGATGTTTGGGTAAATCCCAAAAAAGAACTGATTGTTGTTGATTACAAAGCGACTGCAGTAAATAAAGAGGTAACCCTCGAAGATGAATGGAAAGAGGGTTACAAACGCCAAATGGAAGTTTATCAATGGCTTCTTAGGCAAAACGGCTTCACGGTTAGTAATACTGGATATTTTGTTTATGCTAATGGCTCAACCGAGAGTGAAGCTTTTGATGGCAAACTGGAGTTTGATGTGACATTACTGCCTTATGAAGGCAGTGATGACTGGATAGAGCCCACAATTAAAAAAATACATAAGTGTTTAAATAACGATATTGCGCCAGAAGCTGGAGAAGGTTGTGATTATTGCGCATACAGAGAAGCAATTATTTCTTTAATAACTTAATTATGAGCGACAAAAAACATATAGGTTTTTATATACAGTACAATTGGCCACCAACAAAAAATTCAATATCCGGAATAAGTGCCAGTCCTTACAACGCCAAGTTAAAAATAAGAGTATTGGCTGAAAGTAAAGACAAACCAGGCGAGCGTTATACATTTACTGAAATAGTTAAAGGATTTCATTCTGTAGATGAAGTATCAAAACTTTTATCAGAAGGAGCTTCTAAGGGCAGGTATCTCACAGGAGATATTTTTTACATAGAAGTTAAAAACGAAGAGACAGGTGAGATCAAGGGTATGAGACTAAATGCTGTTGAAAAAGTGCCCTCTCATGCGAAAGGACCAACTCATGTAAGTACTCAATATTTTTTTGAAGTGTAAACTTACATTCTATGGATAGAGACATAAATAAATCACAAGAAGAGTTACACATTGATATATTCGAGAATGTAGAAGAAGGAAGAAGTCAAACAACAGAGAAGTTTTTGTTCTATGTGAAATATTCTCCATTTAAGGGGTTATTTTTGAGGCTCAAAAAGCTCTTAATCATCTTGATAGAAAAGTTCTTCAAACGCAATTTTACAAAATTTTGGATTCCATACATTGGACTAAATATTACAAAAAAAGAAATACAGATTTTTGAACGATTCGGACATAACCCCCCTACACGACCACTTGGAAAACTTGTAATCGATGATAAGGATACTTGGTATGGATGCAAAATTTCAGATACTGAAACACAAGAATCAAAAATTATAGAACTTATTTTAGATAAGAAAAAATTTTTAAATTTAGTGAATTAACTCATCCAGTCCACTCCAATTCCAGCCCCGAAAAAGGAGGAGATTTGAGCGTGGCTTTTTTTGCGCGCCGCCCGCCCCCTTTCGGGCGGCGCGAGGCTCAGCACATCAGTGCGCCAGCGTGCGTTGCCCCCT
>JACPLZ010000002.1 GCA_016186245.1 Candidatus Peregrinibacteria bacterium
GGCATGACACAAAAAATGTCATCCTGAACTCGAGTTTTGTCATGGTGAGCCTGTCGAACCATTTTTACAACGCTTTGCAGTTGGCGCAAAGGTGATTGCCTTCATCTTTTTCCGCGGAGGCCATGCATCCTTCACACTGTTCATGCGGCTTGAGTGGCTGGCCGTACATACTACAGTCCGCCGCTCCGCAATTTTTTGGTACAGGTGAAACACCGCCGCAGTTGCCGGGGCATTTGTATAAAGTTTTCTTTTCCATGGGGTTATTATAGAGGTAGCGCCATGGTTTTACAATGCAAAGAGAGAATAATGGATTTTTGCTATGCAAAAATCTGCTCGCAACTGTTGAACTTTTCTTTGAATATGTTACCTTGATGAACAAGGACATGTTAAAAACCTGTCCTCTTTATTCCTTAATTCCATTCCCATGAAAATCCAAAAGTACGCAGCCGAACTACTCGGTACTTTTGTGCTGACGCTGGCAGTGTTTTTTTCGCTGACGGCAGGGCTTCCGTTGGGCACGGCAATTGTTGCCGGCCTTACTGTCGGTTTGTTTGTTTATACTGTCGGCGCGATAAGCGGCGCGCATTTTAATCCCGCGGTTACAATCGGAATTGCATCGGTCGGCAAACTCCAAATCAAAGATGCTGTTTTATATGTGATCTTTCAGGTGATCGGAGCGCTTCTCGCCATGCTGGTTGCAAAAAATCTCACAGGCACCGTGCCGGCGCTGGTAACAGCAAATACCTGGCAGGTTGGCGTAGGCGAATTTATCGGCACTTTCCTTCTCGCGTTTGCGGTTACCGCAGTAACCTATAAAAATGTCCCTGCAGATGCTGCTGGGTTAACAATTGGCGGCTCACTCGCTCTTGGCGCAATGTTGGCGGGCGGCCTTTCCAATGCACTGTTGAATCCGGCAGTCATGCTTGGTGTCGGCGCGTTTTCCTGGATGTATCTTTTTGCGCCGATTGCCGGAGCGGTAGTTGCTGCGTGGGTATTTAGATTTTTACGATGAGAACTGTAAAAATTTTATTTTACCGTGTCGACTCTGTCAAAAACAGTTTGTTTCCTTGTAAAATATAAATTTTCAACAGTTCTCTAATAAATTATGCCTGAGCCGAGACAGATTTCGCCGTCATAAAACGCGGCAAACTGTCCGGCGGCGATTCCCTGATCATTCCTGTTCAATTCTACAACTGCTTTCTTTCGGGGAAGCAGTTTTAGTTTGCAATTGTAAAACCGCTCTCCATGGCGGAGTTTGACCGATAAATTGCGCTTGCGCGGAGCTTGGGCAAAAAACCAGTTTATATTTTTGACCGGCACAATCCGCCGTTTTTTTTCTGAAGAATAATAATTTCTGGAAATATAAACGATATTTTTTCGAATGTTTTTTTTAACCACATACCACGGGCCGTCAGGCATCTTAATCCCCTTGCGCTGGCCGATAGTGTAAAACCAATAGCCCTCATGCCCACCGACTTTTTTGCCGGTTTCATATTCAATCATTTCACCTTTTTTTGTGCCAAGATAATGCGCCAAAAAATCATTGTAGCTGAACTTTCCAAGAAAACAGATGCCCTGGCTGTCCGGCCTGTTTTTGTTTGGCAGGTCGTACTTTTCCGCCAATTTGCGAACCTGTTTTTTATTTAAATGCCCGATTGGAAATGTCAATTTAGAGAGCTGTTTCTGGCTGAGGTAAGAAAGAAAATAAGTCTGATCTTTTACCGGATCGGGAGCTTTTTTCAAAAAATAAACGCCTTTTTTTTCAGCAATCTGCGCGTAATGTCCGGTGGCAATTTTATCGAATTTCTTCATGTCTATTTTTTTCAACGACATGCCGAATTTTATCCGGCTGTTGCAGAGCATATCCGGATTTGGCGTCCGTCCGGCCTTAACTTCTTTCAAAGAATATTTCACAATTGTTTCAAAATATTCTTTCTGCATTGGAACAATCTCCAATGGCACATTGATCTGTTCACAAAGTTTGCGGAGATAACCGAGATCCTCCTCCCAGGGGCAGTTGCCGAGGTATGAAAGCTCGTCCTCAAACCAGATTTTCAGATAAAATGCGGTTACGTCATGCCCCTGCTCTTTCAGTAAACGGAGGGCTACGGAACTATCCACCCCTCCGGATGTGAGCACGGCAATCCTAAAAGCACGCTTAAAGTTTTTCCGCATGCACACAGCTTGCAGGATTTTTTACTGCTGGTCAAGCTGTGTGGCTTTGCCCTGCCATTTGTCCATCATCCAATCCATTGATGCCACGCCCCATCGGACGGTGAACAGAGCACCGAGTACGCCGACAATAATGAGAACAAGCGCCCAGGTAAGAAGTTTTTCTTTGCTGAGAGTGCGCAGCGCCCAGACAAGAAATAAAATACCGCCGATAAGCGCCATCAGACCAAAAAAGAAATGGATATGAAAGCCGACAAAGGCCTGGTTCACAGTGAGAGGTCCTGAAAACATGGGAATGGGGTTAAAGGTTATTGGCATCAGTATGATCTATGTATTTGGATTGTCAAATTTTGGATTGTCAAATTTACCGCTGAAATCGTTTTTGAAATCGTTTTTTTCCGTTGACCTGAACCGATAGCAATCTATAATGTGGGGCGCTAATTTTTTAACCAATTTTTATATGGATAGAAAGGAAAATATTCTTGCCGGGGCGATATCCGGCGCGGTGGCAGCAGCGTTTGTGCTGGCGATTTTTGGAAATTTCGGAGCGAGAGATTTAAATAATGAAGGGCAGACGGACACCAATGGTATTCTGGAGGAAATTTTAAGCAATGATGAATTTGTGAGCCAGGAAGACCTTGTTGTTTCAGCAGTAAAAAAATCACAGCCTGCGGTAGTATCAGTGATAATCACTAAAGATGTGCCTGTTTTGGAGCAGTATTATGAAGAATACAACAGCCCCTTTGATGATCTGTTTGGTGGCCAGGGTCTCCGGGCGGAAAGGTGCGAATCGGCGGAGGATCGGGGTTTATTGTTTCGAAAGATGGATATATTGTTACCAATAAACATGTGGTCAATGATGAGGATGCCGAATACACGGTTTTTTTGAATGACGGCAGCGAACACAGCGCAAAAGTTTTGGCGAGTGATCCATTGAATGACATCGCTATTTTAAAAATAGATGCGAAAGATTTGCCTTATCTGAATTTTGGAGACTCGGACAAATTGATGCCGGGCCAGACTGCAATCGCTATTGGAAATCCCCTGCTGGAATTCGAAAATTCAGTTTCGGTGGGAGTTGTTTCCGGACTGGGCAGATCGGTTGTGGCCGGAGACCGTTTTGGCGGATTTAGCGAGCAACTGGAAGGGGTCATTCAGACCGATGCGGCAATCAACCCTGGAAATTCCGGAGGGCCTCTGCTTAATTTAAATGGAGAAGTCATAGGCGTGAATGTAGCCGTGGCAAGCGCGGAAAACATTGCGTTTTCCATTCCTGCAAATCTGGTGAAGCAGATTTTTGATTCCGTGAAAGAGCATGGCAAAATTGTGCGCGCGTTTTTGGGCATAAGGTATGTGCAGATAAATGAAAAAATGAAAGAGGCAAATAATTTGTCCGTTGATTATGGCGTGCTGGTTTCAAAAGGCGAGAAACCGGAAGATCTGGCTGTAATTCCAGGATCGCCTGCTGATAAAGCGGGATTGGTGGAAAATGATATTATTCTGGAAATTGATGGGAAAAAACTTGATGGCGAAACATCGATGGCCAGAATTATTTCCGAGAAAAAAGTGGGAGATTCTATAAAATTGAAAATGTTGAGCAGGGGAAAAGAGAAAACAGTAACGGTGAGACTGGAGGAAATGAAGAATGAGTAGATGCTGAAACAAGTTCAGCATGACATGCGGCGCCAAGCAATCCGATGTCGCGCACCGTTATCGAACTTATGCCTGTTGTCGCCAGCACAATAATCAAATGAAGTGCTCCGAGGCCTGCGGCAAGCCATGTGAAAACGTCGATTAATAGAAAAAAGCCGACTGCAATGTCCAAAATAGCAGTGGAAATCATCGCTGTCTTCAAGGGAACCGGCAATAGATTGGCCGCCCATGGCAGGATCATTCCTCCCCATGATTCCGGATTCTTAAAAATCAATACGCCAATCCAGATAAAAGTAATGGCAACGCCAACTCTCAAAATGTGATAGGGGGATTTGTTCATACAAGTTTTGTTAAAATTAGAATAAGAGCCATAAGCCAGATTGTAAAAGCCGACATAAGACACCAGAAACACCAGGCTTTGATGACGAATTTTTGAAGATAGACAAGAAAAACTGAAAACACCGCGGCGAAGCCGATACTGGCTTTGGCTATCATATTCCATGTATCAAGCGGCCCGACACCGGCCACAATCAAACCGAGAATAATACTGATTTTAATATAGAATAAAAAGCCGAGTATATCGTTATGGATGCCAAAAATACGGTTGTATTTGCTTTCAAGAACTATGCTGCAAGACCGGCCGAGGACGCAGACAGGTTTCTGGTCATGACGGCGGCTTCTGATCAGATATGCCGTTTCACTGATACCTATTGCGGCAATTGTAAAAAGCAGTGCGTGAGCGGTCATCTGTCTTGGTGATTATTGTTGGCGGTCATTATTGGATTGTAACTGTGCCTACCATTCCAGCCTCTTCATGGCTTGCCACAGAGCAATACATAGTCAATGTGCCGGCATCGGATGCGGTGAATTCCAATGTGGCAGTTTCACCTCCGCCAATTACCGGACTTGCGATGCCGAGCTCTTTTATGGCTATGTTGTGCGGGAAATTACCATCATTCCTGAAAGTGATTTTCACCTTTTCACCCGGCGCAATATCGATTGAAGAAGGCGAAAAACTGAATTCGTTGCCGGAAATGGCGATCTCTTTCACTGCCGGAGCAGTGTCGTCGGAGGCAGTGTTATCGGATGGCGTATCGTTTGCTACCGTATCATCAGATGTGCTGTCGGTATTGCCGGTTGGTTTATCATCATCGTTATTTGTTGCGTCATCATCGTCATCATCGCCATCATCGGTGTCAGTGTCCGCAGCATTGTCAGATGCAGTTTCATCGGCGTCGTCAGTCGGAGTTTCGTCTACAGGCTGGTGCAGGCAGGCGCTAAAAACAAGGAGTGATAATAGTGATAGAAAAAAAAATTTTTTGAACATTGGAAAAGAAAGTTAGGAAGTAACTGCCGAAGTATAGAATAAGGAGAATGAAGATGGAAGTAAAAGTCACGGTTGCCATGAAAAAAACAAAGCTCAAATTTCAAGCTTCAATTTCACCCATCACCGAGGCGCGAAGACGAGCACGATCAGGCTGATTAGCTAGATCAGCGCCGCTGAATTCTGCCTGCACAACATCCGGCTCCCAGTATGCAGCCACCACGAGACCGTCTCGAATATGAGCATCTTTTGGGTTTCCCGCAAGTATGGTGAATTGCCAATTCCTACCACCACGATGATCTAGGGAGCTGCGTAAGCCGACATTGCTTATTGTGCCGGATACGACTCCGGCGCGATTAACTGCGGCTGTGGACCATCCCACATGCAAAACCATGCCTGGACAACAGAACGCACATTTTGAAACTTTCTATACCAACGCCCTATCTGCCATTGCGGCTCAAAACGGTGTTCCGGTCGACCAGCCAAAGATCACCAAGTACCGTTTTGTTATAACAGAGGGAGCGCAATACTTTGACGCGCAGAAGAGTGATTTTGACTACGCATTTAACAATCATGCAGCACCCAGGGACATTGAAGACTGCGTCAACGCTTTTAAGCAATACCTGCGAGCTCACACCGGTATTTTGAGCCTCAATGCAACAGGCTTCCTCATGCTGATGATAAATGGCCTTAGAAAGGGAGAGCCGACTGGCAGGACCGGTGAAACTCAATGTCAATCTACAATACTGCCAGGAGAACCAAAGAGTGTGCACATGGGAGATGATCTCGTTGTCAACGGTGGATGGAATGAGCTTGCTAGTAGCGCGCACTTCGGTGGTGGGTTTCATGGGAATGGGAATCTGAACACTGGTGATACCATAATCCGCGCCGCGGTGATGGGTGAAATTTAGGATTTGAGCGCAACCGATAAGAAAACTTTAGGGGTCACAAGTTCAGTAGCGCTTTCCGGATAATAGCTCTTAAAAGTAACAAAACTTTTTGGCGCAGCGCTTTTTTGCCATTTTGTTTCAATGGCGCGAAGATGCCCTCCTTCCTCAACAATAAAATCAATCTCCGTCTGATTTGTGGTTCTCCAAAAATGAAAATCCTTTTCTCTATAAAAATCCCGCGAGTACATTTCCAGAAAAACAAAGTTTTCAAAAAGCGCTCCAGTATCAGTCCGGAGTTCAAGCGGCTGCCATTGGCTGATGAGCAAGTTGCGCAACCCAAGATCGAGAAAATAAACTTTCGGCATTTTGCTGATTTCCTTTTTATAGTTTTTGAAAAAAGGCTTGATGCGCTTCACAATAAAAGTTCCTTCCAAAATATCAAGATAGCGTTCGATAAGAGCAACGGGTATTTTAAGTGTTTTGGAAAGAGCGTGAATGTTGAGAAGGCCGCCGATTTGGGCGGCAAGCAGAATAAGCAACTTATTGAATGCGTCTACATTCTCAACTTTGGCAAAATCGGAAATATCTTTTTCTATATACATCTGATGAATGTCGTGAAGCAGGAGTTTTTTCTCTTCATTGTTTTTTTGCCGCAGTACTTCCGGATAAGCCCCGTACAGCATGATATTTTCCATAAGTGTTTGCGGCGGCACATGGGGATGCAGCGTACGCGCTTCGGAAAAATTAAGCCTCTGAATTTCAAAAATGCGCATGCGGCCGACAAGAAATTCTTTCAGCTTGGAGCGGAGTTCCAGCTGCGACGAGCCGCTCACGATGAGCTTTATATCCAGCTTGATGTCAAAAATGGTTTTGAGAAAAAGACCTGGATTAGGGAGCCGTTGAGCTTCATCGATAAAAATATATTTCTTTCCATTATCCGCCCCGATGTAATTTAAAAATTCATTCGGTGATTCCAAAAGCTGTCGTATGCTTATATCATCCAGATTAAAGTAAAAAATATCATCTGCTTTTACGGTTTTGAGAAGGTGCTGGATGAGAAGATAAAGAAGTGAGGTTTTACCAACTTGGCGGCTGCCCAGAAGCGCCATGATTTTGTTATTCTCCAGATTTTTTATGAGTTCTTTTTCTATGGATCGTGGAAAAAGACTCTCCGGTATTTTTCCGGTTTTCCACCATGGATTTTGGCGTTCAAGAATTGTCATTGGTATAAAATCAACTAGTTTAATTGAAAGATACATCTCCATATTAACTAGTTATTACGGGCATGTAAACCTAAAGCTTTTTACAACCGATCCTTTTATTGTATAATAATGGGTGTTATAAAGACCGTACATATGCCAATGAACACCTCCCAACTTGAAGCCAGATTAAAGGCGGCCAGCGCGTATGGGCATCCGGAAGGCAAAAGAGCCATAGATGAGGCGCTGCCTGGCATGTACGCTGCAGAAACGGCTGGGAATATCAATGAAGTGGATCAGTTAAGAATTAAATTAACCGCGCGATTGAATGAAATTGCGGATAATTTGTCTCCCCTTCCGGAAACGGAGCGCAGGTGGTGCGAGAGTCTGATTGATGATCCGGAACACGGATATGACTGGGCTCCAGATTATGTACGGGCACGCTTCAGCTACGGTTTCCTGGATAGTCAGCCTGATCGTGCTCGTCTTCGTGCCTCGGTGATGGGTGAAATTGAAATTAATGCCTAGCGCAAAGTGGAGGAGAATTGATTTTTGCGAGGCAAAAAATCGGCTCGAACTTCCACATCATCGGCCAAAAAGCCTACACAGAATTGGGTTTTCCGTGGTCTGTGGCGGCCAAAAAATCGCAATTTCTCGAATGGAGCGGGTAACGGGAGTCGGACCCGTGTCTCGTCCTTGGCAAGGACGCATAATAGCCGTTATACGATACCCGCGTATGGCAAAGAACAGAGGCAATGTACAACAATCCATAAAATCAGGTCAACCCATATTTAATTACACTAAATTTTGTATAAAATTCTGTATAAAGTTTTGACAAATATAGAAATGGCATGTATGATTTGGGCATGAAAGGGATAATTGTCTCAACAGACAGATTAATAACAGCATCGGAAGCCAGAAATAAATTTGGAAAATTGCTTGATGAAATTTCCAAAAATTCCAAAAATTATTTCGTAATTCTGGATAATGGTAAAGTTGCCGGCTTATTGGTTGCTCCAGACTGGCTTAGAGACCGCGATGAAGTTGACTATCCAGACCTTGAGACATTAAGGCAGGAATGGGATAGATATACACAGGATATTTCAGATGCCATGGACAATATCATAGCAACGGACAGTAACGATTTACCAGCGTTACTAAAGTAAAACATGTATTTATTTGATACAGATATTTTGATCGATTATTTGCGGCTTCATAAACCTGCTATTCTTTTGTTAGATAAATTAAAAAAGGAAGAAAGGCATATAGCGTACATTACACAATTTGAATTAATTAAGGGCTGTAAGAAAAAAATCCAGGAACAACGTATTCACTTTTTTCTTAAACATTTTACTATTCTGCCAATGGATGGAAAATTGTCTAAAAAAGCACTGGGTCTTTATAAAGTTTGTCGTTGGGGTGCACATGTCGATATTCCGGACACTTTTATTGCTGCAACCGCTTTGATTCACAAACTGCCACTATTCACACGCAATATCAAACATTATAGAAATATTCCTGATCTGGTTTTTGAAAAACCTTATTAAGCTACGCTTTCCTCACGTTATGCGTCCCCTTGACGTGCCCGCCCCCACCGCCAGGTCTTTCGCTTTTTGGAGCGTGGCTGGAGTCACCTCCTTCCATATCCAGCGTGGCTTTGTGCGATAAATTGTAACGTCCTTTTTCGTCTATTTTCACCAGTTTAACTTTAATTGTATCGCCCATCGTAACGACATCTTCCACATCCTTTACATGAGTCTTGGCGAGCTCTGAAATGTGAACCAGGCCGTCTTTGCCAGGCAAAAATTCCACAAAGGCGCCAAATTCCATCAATTTTACAACTTTGCCCATAAATTCATCTCCAACTTTTGGCATGTATGTAAGCCTGTTTATCCATTCAATCGCTTTCTGGCCGGCTTCCTGCTTTGGAGCGGTAATTGTTACAATACCCGTTTCTTCAATATCAATTTCAACACCACATTCCTTTGTAATCCCCTGAATCGTCTCTCCCCCTTTGCCAATCACCACACGGATCAATTCCGGATCGATCTTTATTGTCATAATCAAAGGCGCGTGCTTGGAAAGTTCTTTTCTCGGCTGAGGCACGACCTCAATCATTTTTTC